>JBBSUJ010000003.1:0-99763 GCA_038235025.1 Burkholderiales bacterium | reverse complement strand
GATCAGCTCAATGGGCGTCCGAGGATGACTCTGGGGTGGCGCAAACCGATTGAGGTTTACGCAGAGCATCTGGCCAGACTGACTGTTCAGCCTGACTTGGTGCATTGAATTAATGTTGCACTTGGGGTTGAAACCGCCCTTGCAGAAATAGCGCACACAGCTATAAATTGAATAGCGCTCCTCTTTTCCTTCAAAGTCGCAACGGAGACAGCGTAAATTTCTACTTTGTTCGTTGGAGATGCGGGCTTGGTGCGTGGTCGACAAGCGTATCGCTGGGAGACGGTGCGCTTGAAGACGCTTCAGCCCATGCCTCAGCGGGGGTCGTCGACTCACCATGTCAATTGAGGGCCCGGCGAGCCCCACTTGAAAGGAACTTCGTGCTGAAGAGAGCCGGCTGCAGCATTGTCTCCATGGATGCTGATTTCATTGTAAGAGAGGCTGTGGCTAGCTCCGAGCGTGGGCTGTGTTGGCCAGCAGGCTACGCAGTGAGTATCTTGCTGGAGGGTTCGCACGACCGGTTTGAGCGCGGACCATCGCCGCGTGGTGCCCTTTCCCATCGCGATTTCAGCATTGTCTTTGGTTAACGCCGGTTTGCGCCGGGTGTGCTCCTGACCTGGTGGCGATACCACCTTGCTTTTGCGCGCAGAAAATTCGCTCAGGTGTAGAAGTACAGCCGTAAATTGCACAAGGGTGGCGCAAATGCGCGCGGCTCTGACGTGTAAGCTGCCAGAGGAAGTCAGGCACCCGACGAACGAGCGGTGATAGCAGCCTTGTCGAGCCTGTCGGCGGGTCACCGCTGGTCAATGAAAGCCTCAACAGGCGTTAGACGTGGCCGTTTGTGTGGGTGAAACCAGTATTACTGAGTAGAAATAAGGAATGTCCCCGTGGATAAATCAATGGTCAAAGGTATTGTGGTCGGCGGCTTTGCAATGGTCGTCCTTGGGGCAAGTGGGGTCACGGGCTACAAGGCATTGACAAAGCCGAAGTTCGCCGACGTTGTTGCGGTGAAAGAGGTAACGGAGACAGTGGTGACACCGCGTGAGAATTGCGAGGACGTGCAAGCCCGACATCAGGCGCCCGTCAAAGATGAACGTCGGATCGCCGGTACAGTCATGGGCGGACTGGCAGGAGGCTTGTTGGGTAGCGCTATCGGCGGCGGTAACGGCAAGACGATTGCGACCGTCGCTGGAGCTGCAGCGGGAGGTTACGCCGGCAACCAAGTGCAGAGAAACATGCAGCAGAGAGACGTCATCACGACCTCAGAGCGCCGCTGCAAAACCTTAAACGAGAAATCTCAAAAAGTGGTTGGCTATAACGTCACCTATCGCCTCGATGGCAAGGACGGCAGCATACGAACTACGTTCAAGCCGGGGCCGACGCTTCCCGTGAAGGACGGAGAGGTGGTCGCGACCCGATAGCTCGCCTGTTTTTCATAGATGGCGCTATGTTGGCGTGGCGTGGCGTGGCATGGCGTGGCCTGGCCTGGCCGCATCTGAACGCGAACGTCTGAGCCAGCTCACTTCGACCATGTTAATTGTTGGCCCTTGAAAGGTAATAGTTACTACAGGTCGCGTGGTGCATCCCCAAGCCGGGTGCGCATTCGCTGAACCTGACGCGCTCATTGCTGCACCTCGGATTTCGCCATAGACATGTTCGTTGCGTCGGGCCTTTCTAAAGGACTGCCAATGGCATCTCCTGCTGGGCTGTCCTCGTCGAGGCATGACATTTTTTTCTCGCGCTTCGGCGGATTTCGGTCTTCCGAGCAAAGCAAAGAAAGCCTAGAAGTACTGTTCAACGTCCTCAAACCATCATGACCAGCGTTTCCCTGGGTAAGCGGCTGGTAAGAGGAAGAGACAGGGCGCTGCATAGTGGCTAACAACAAAGGTTAGAACCTGAATTCGCTTGATGCCACACCCGCATCTATTCAGATAGTCGCCGCATGATCGTTCGGGATGCCACCGCTACAAGGCGTCCAATTAAAAAACCCCACTACCAAAAAGATAGCAGGGTTTCCTTTACTGACTTGGTGCCGGAGAGATGAATCGAACACCCGACCTTCTCATTACGAATGAGCTGCTCTACCGACTGAGCTACACCGGCTTAGCGCAAAATTATAGCCCGAAAGTTTTGGCTAAGAGTGGTACCCCGTCACCCGTTCAACCTCGTTCTTGGAGCCCAGTATGACGCTGACGCGTTCGTGCAGCGCGGTGGGCTGGATGTCCAAAATACGCTCTTTGCCGTTTGTGGCTGAGCCGCCTGCCTGCTCGACCAGCCAGGCCATGGGGTTTGCCTCGTACATCAGGCGCAGCTTGCCGGGTTTGTTGGGCTCGCGCTGGTCCCAAGGGTACATAAAGACGCCGCCGCGGGTGAGGATGCGGTGAACATCGGCCACCATGCTGGCCACCCAGCGCATGTTGAAGTTTTTTCCGCGTGGGCCGTCTTGGCCCTGCAAGCATTCATCGATGTACTGACGCACAGGCGGGGCCCAGTGGCGCATGTTGCTCATGTTGATGGCGAACTCTTGCGTGTCGGCGGGAATTCGCAGTTTTTCCTGCGTTAGCACGAAGGAGCCCTGTTCGCGGTCTAGCGTGAACATGGCGACACCATCGCCCACGGTGAGCACCAGCGTAGTTTGCGGGCCGTAGACACAATAGCCGGCAGCAACCTGGCGGCTGCCTGCCTGCAGAAAGTCATTCTCTTCAACGCCGCGAGCGTCTTCAGGCATTTGCAATACGCTGAAGATAGTGCCAATGCTGACGTTCACGTCGATGTTGGAAGAGCCATCGAGCGGGTCGAACAGCAACAGGTATTCGCCCTGTGGGTAGCGATTGGGCACGACGTAGATGCCATCCATCTCTTCAGACGCCATGGCCGCCAGGTGGCCGCCCCATTCGTTGGCTTCGATCAGGACTTCATTGGCGATGATGTCGAGCTTTTTCTGAATTTCTCCTTGCACGTTTTCGCTTTGTGCCGAGCCCAGCACCCCGCCCAGCGCACCCTTGTTCACGGCGTGGCTAATGCTTTTGCAGGCGCGTGCCACCACTTCAAGCAGCAGGCGCAGTTGGGCGGGAATCAAGCCGTCAGCTCGTTGCTGTTCAACGAGATAGCGGGTAAGGGATACTTTTTTGTTCGAGTTCATGCGACTTCCTTGCGGTCCACGGATTCCAATGCGCGGGAGATGACTTCGCGTACGTCGTTGCTGAGCTTGGCGTGAGCCGCCACTTTTTCGATGGCGGCCTGCGCGCTGCCGCGCCACGGCTCGGCCAGCTTGCTCCAGCGGTCCATGGCGCGGGCCAGGCGTGCCGCAACTTGCGGGTTGATTGCGTCAAGTTGCAACACGCGGTGGGCCCAGAACTGGTAGCCCGCGCCGTCTTCCCGGTGGAAACCGCCAGGGTTGGCGCTGCAATAGCTAAAGATGAGGCTGCGGGCGCGGTTGGGGTTGGTGAGCGAGAAATCAGGGTGCGTCAAAAGCGCCTGCACAGCGGGCAGCACGTTGCCGCCGCGGTCGGGCGCGCCAGCCTGTAGCGAGAACCACTTGTCGATGACCAAGGCTTCTTCCTTGAAGAGCGCGTGAAAGCGGGCAAGCGCTTGGACGGCATGCTGGTGGCCGCTGGTGACCAACGCCGCGAGGGCGTTGAACCGGTCGGTCATGTTGCTGGCGTCTTTGAAGACCTGCAGTGTTTTGCCGGGCCAGACGGTGTCGCCTGAGGTTCGCGCCGCAAGGCACAGCATTGAGAGTGACAGGCCCACCAGCGCGCGGCGGCCTGCGGATGCGGCGTCGGGGCGGTAGGCCCCCAGGGTTTGATTAGCGGTTACGGCGGCCTCCCAGTCGGCGCGCAAGGCGATAGCCAGTTGCAGGCGCATGGCTTCGCGAACGGCGTGTACGCGCTGCGGGTCGACGACCCCGAGCTGCTCGGCCAAGTAGCCTTCGGAGGGCAGCGTCAGCACCAGCTCTTTGAACGCGGCATCAAGCTGCGGGTCGCGCAGCGTGGCGCGGAGTGCTGCGAGCAGATCATCTCCCAAAATATTGGTTTCAAAAGTGCCTACAGCACTTATTCCATATTCTTCAGTAGCTATTGTATTAATAGCAAATCGCAGCATCAAGCGCTGGCCAGCTTCCCAGCGGTTGAAGGCATCAGTATCGTGCGCCAACAGGGTGAGTAGCTCGGCATCAGTGTTGTCGATATCCAGACGCACGGGCGCGCTGAAACCGCGCAGAAGCGAGGGAACGGGGTTGCCGGGGACGCCGGTAAAACGCAGCGTGATGCTGGGCCCGTCGAGCACGATGGTGCGAGACGTGGTGCCGGTCGAGCTGCTATCAGCGACGTCGCCTTCGAGATGCAAGGGCAGGGCGCTGCCATCTTGCGCGAGCAGTCCCAGCTCAACGGGGATGACCACGGGCAGCTTGCTGGGCTGGCCTGGTGTGGCGGGGCAGCTTTGGCTCAGGCTCAAGGTGTAGATTTGCGCTGCGGCGTCGTATTCGCCGTGTGCTTTTACGCAAGGCGTACCGGCCTGGCTGTACCAGCGCTTAAACGCGGCCAGGCGCGTTGCCAGCTCGCTGCCGGGGTTGGCGTCGGCAATCGCCTGGGCAAAATCATCGCAAGTGACGGCCTGGCCGTCGTGGCGCTCAAAGTAAAGCTTCATGCCTTTGGCAAAACCGTCGCGCCCGACGAGGGTGTGCATCATGCGCACGACCTCGGAACCCTTCTCGTAAATGGTGACGGTGTAGAAATTGTTGATCTCTACATAGCTCTCGGGCCGCACCGGGTGGGCCATGGGGCCTGCGTCTTCGGGGAACTGCACGGTGCGCAGCACGCGCACATCTTCGATGCGCTTGACGGCTCGCGCCGACGGGCTACCTGCCATGTCCATCGAAAACTCCTGATCGCGAAAGACCGTGAGGCCTTCCTTCAGGCTCAGCTGGAACCAGTCGCGGCAGGTGATGCGGTTGCCAGTCCAGTTATGGAAATATTCATGGCCAACAACACTTTCGATATTGGAGAAGTCGGCGTCCGTAGCGGTGGATTCACTGGCCAGCACGTACTTGGTGTTGAAGACGTTCAGGCCCTTGTTTTCCATCGCGCCCATGTTGAAGTCGCTGGTGGCGACGATCATGAAACGCTCCAAGTCGAGTGACAGGCCAAAGCGCGCTTCGTCCCAGGCCACGCTGGCCATCAGCGAGTTCATAGCGTGTTCAGTTTTACCCAAATCGCCGGGGCGCACGTACACCTGTAGCACATGATCTTTGCCCGCGCGCGACGTGATGCGCTGCTGGCGCGCCACCAACTTGCCGGCGACCAGCGCAAATAGGTAGCACGGCTTCTTGTGCGGGTCGACCCACTTGGCAAAGTGCCGGCCATCGTCCAGATGGCCTTCTTCCACCAGGTTGCCGTTGGAAAGCAGCACGGGGTACTGGGCTTTATCGGCGCGCAGCAGCACGGTGTAGCTGGCCATGACGTCGGGCCGATCGAGAAAGTAGGTGATGCGGCGGAAACCTTGCGCCTCGCACTGCGTGAAAAACGTGCCTTGGCTCACGTATAAGCCCATGAGCCCGGTGTTCTTGACCGGGGCGCAGGTGGTGAAGATCTCCAGGTCAAAACCAGTTTCGTCCTGGGGCAGGTTGTCCAGCACCAACTGGCCTGCGTCTAGGCGGAACGAAGCGCCGGCGCCGTTGACCGATACGCGTGCCAAGTTCAGTTCTTCGCCATCTAGGCGCAGCGGCCCGGGCGATGCCTGGGGGTTGCGACGCACGCGCATTTTGTTTAGCACGCGGGTTTTGACAGGGTCCAGGTCAAACGTCAGTTCCACCGTGTCGATCAAGTAAGCCGGCGGGGAATAGGCCTCGCGGCGCATGACCAGGGGTGTGGAAGAAACGTCGGGTGTGTTCAGCATGTCGCGTGTATCTTTCTGTGCGGGAGGTCGGGGCAGGTCAGCGCAGGGCGTTGCTTTCGCCTACCAGGGCGTTGTAGCTTCGAATGGCGCTGGCGGGGCTGCCCTCGACCAAAGCGGCGGTATCGTTGGTCAGCATGAGCTTTTCACTGTCGCTGTAAGGTCGTTTCTGAAGCACGCGGCTCAGCCGTTGCTGGGCCGCCGTACGGTAGGCCTCTACCGCAGGCAATGGCGCAGGCCCATCGGCTTCGGGCAGTTGGGCTGCAGCAGTCATGCGCTCAGCGCTTTCTTCATACGCTTGGAGGCGGGACGTTGCTTCTGCGATGTCAACACGGTCTTCCTTTAATACGTTGATCAAGCGCCTGGCGGTGCGCATAGTAGCGATGCTCCAGTAGTTGTAGGTGCGGCCTTCGGCTGTCTCGAGTTCGCTTAGTTGCTCTTGTTGGCGCTGATCGGTGGCGTCATCCAAGGCCAAGCCAAACTCCCTGCTGGCCCTGACAAATTTCTCATAGTTTTTGACCAAACCACGGTGCATGATTTTTCCCTGCGCCATGGCATCGTCTTTGTACGCGTCCCTGCTGTAGTAGGCGTCGGCCTCTTTCAGCTTGCTGCCCCAGTCGTTGATCGTCACGGAGTAAATCTTGGCTGCGGTATCCAGTGCGTTGAGCGAGGGGGCCGTATTGGCCACTTCAATCAAAGGCTCGCCACATTTTTTCAAGGCATTTTCCGGCACGGTGTAAATACCGAACACCGTGCGCTCGCTGCCGGTGGGGCCTTTGGTCATGCTGCCTACCCACGAGGAATAGCGCGACATGGCCTGGTGCGCGGATTGGTTGCTGCTGTTGAAGCAACGGGCATAGGTATCAATTTTCTTGTCCAGCGCTGCGTTGGGGTCCACTTTGGGTGTGGGCGCAACGGGAGGCGGCTCTGGCGCTGGCGCAGGGGCAGGCGGTGGCGCGGGTTCGCTCTCGCTTTTATCGGCGCAGCCGGTAAGGCCGGCGACCATCAAGAGGGTCACCATGCCCGCAAGCATGCGGGTCGAAGCACGGGCGAAAGATTGGGTCATATCAAATCCTTTCCTCATTGTTTGCTGAGGAGCGCGGGGTCCGGAGCTTGCCGCCAGAGGCGATCCGAGCGCACCAGTGGTCAGGTGCTTGCGCGTACAACGCTTGGAGGCAAGCACGCGCACCCGCGTTCAACACTTTTCCGGTGTGAGAGCGTTTACGCGAGTGCGCAGGTTCAGCATTTGGAGAAAGCCTTCGGTTGCAAAACTTGGAGAATCAGCGCAGGTTGTTGCTCGCGCTAATCAGGTCGTTGTAGCTTTCGATTAAATTTTCAGAGGTGCCGTCAAGTCCGCTATCAGTTATCTTGTCGCGCACCCGGCGCAGGCGCTGTTTGGCAGCGGTTCTATAGCTTTCAAAGTGGCTATCCATCACTATCCACGTCATTGGAGCCCCGCTGTCCGATTGTTTGGCGAAGGCGATCAGGGAGTCAGTGGTGTCCTCAAAGGCCTTCAGTCGCTCCGTTGCTACGGCGACATCAAAGCTCTCCGCTTCAAGCACATTGACCAACTGTTTGGCGCTGATCATGGCGGCCATCTGCCAGTAGTTAAATTTGCGGCCTTCCGTCTTTTCTACATCAGCCAGTTGCGCTAGCTGGCTCTGGTCGTTGGCATCTTCCAGTGCCTGGTTGTACAGCTTGCTAGCAGCTGAGAAAGTCTCGTAATTTTTGACAAAATCGCCGTGCATTGCTTTGCCGGCAGCCATTGCGTCGTCTTTGTAATTCTCGCGGCTGTAGTAGGTGTCGGCCTTCGCAAGCGTCTCGCCCCAAGCAATGATTGCGCTGGAATAGGCCTTGGCGGCGGTATCCAAGACGGGTATCGCAGGTGCCTGAGTTGCGGCGTTCAAAACAGGCTCGTTGCAGGCTTGGATATTGAAATCCGGCACGGTGTAGGTTCCGTACACGGCTCGTTCATTTCCAGTCGGCCCCGTCTGCATGTTTTTGACCCAGGAAGCGTATCGCTCCATGGCCTTGTGCGCGCTCTCATTGGTGCCGTTGAAGCACTTGATATAAACGTTCAACTTTTCGCCGCCATCGGCCCCTTCGTTCTCGGAGGGCACCGTTGGTTCTACCGGCTGCGTTGCAGCTGCCTCAGCCGCCGTAAGGGCAGCGGCGCTGGTGCCAGGAGCGGGTGTTTGCGCAAGCACCTCTATATCGCTGCTTTTATCGCCGCAGGCTGCCAAGCCCAGGCCCGCAGTGGCAATCGCTAGGCAGGTGAGCAGGCGCGCATGCCTTGATTTTTTGTGAATCGCCATGGTTCTCTCTCGTGGTTTGTTTTTGTGAGACGCACCGGCGCGCGAGCCGGGCAAAAAGCGTTAGAGCCCCTGCTTAAGCGAGGCTTCGATAAACGCGTCCAAGTCGCCGTCCAATACTTTTTGAGTGGCGGAAATTTCGACGTTGGTGCGCAGGTCCTTGATGCGGCTGTTGTCCAGCACGTAACTGCGAATCTGGTGGCCCCAGCCGACGTCGGTCTTGGTGTCTTCCAGCTTTTGCGCTTCTTCCTGGCGCTTGCGCATCTCGAAGTCATACAGCTTGGAGCGCAGCCGCTGCCAGGCGATGTCGCGGTTGCCGTGCTGGCTGCGACCATCCTGACACTGCACCACGATGCCGGTGGGCATGTGCGTCAGGCGCACCGCTGAATCGGTCTTGTTGATGTGCTGGCCACCGGCGCCGCTTGCGCGGTAGGTGTCAGTACGCACATCCGATGGATTGATGTCGATCTGGATCGAGTCATCAATATCCGGGTACACAAACACACTGGCAAAGCTGGTGTGGCGGCCGCCAGAGCTGTCGAACGGGCTTTTGCGCACCAAACGGTGCACGCCGGTTTCGGTGCGCAGCAGGCCGTAGGCGTATTCGCCTTCAATATAAATTGTGGCACCTTTGATGCCCGCAACATCGCCAGGGGTCTCATCATCCACGCGGGTCTTGAAGCCTTTGCGTTCGGCGTAGCGCAGGTACTGGCGCAGCAACATGCTGGCCCAATCGCACGCTTCGGTGCCTCCGGCACCTGACTGAATGTCGAGGTAGCAGCTGAGAGGGTCGGCCTCGTGGCGGAACATGCGGCGAAACTCAAGTTGCTCGATGTCCGGGCTGAGTTTGGCGGCCTCTTGTTCGATGGTGAGCAAGCCAGACTCGTCGCCTTCGTCACGGCTCATTTCAAAGAGCTCGGTGTTGTCAGCGAGCTCGCGCGTCAAACGCTCGAGCATGAGGACCACGCCGTCAAGCGATTTTTTTTCCTTGCCCAACTCTTGGGCGCGCTTGGGGTCGTTCCAGACTTGCGGGTCTTCTAGCGATGCGTTAACGGTTCGCAAACGTTCAAATTTGGCATCGTAGTCAAAGATACCCCCGTAGCTCGCGCGTGCGCGAGCCCAAATCAGCGAGGGTGTTTTCGAGGGCGTTGATGCGTTCTGCTTCCATGGTGTTTTTTGCTCAGGTAGGGGTTGGTTGGTCACGTATTTTCTCATGGAGGCAGGCTGGCTTATTGGCGCTGCGCTGCGGGTGAATTCACGGGGTTGTCACACGCCCGTCACAAAGCGTTTGCAAACTGGTGCGGTTGACTCGCGGGCGGGGTACGCCCGCACGCTGCTTGACCCTGACCTTGGACGTCCATGCCTCTCGAAACGAATTTGCCAGTGGGTTCGAATCGCTCAACCGGCCGACAAACTGCGCCAATCACAGCCGCCAAGCCAAGCTCGCCGTCACTGGTGCGGCGCACGCCCTTGCTAGACCGCGATCTCAGCATTCTGGCCTTCAACGAACGCGTGTTCGACTGGGCGGAGCGCGAAGATGTACCCCTGCTGGAGCGTTTGCGTTACCTCACTATTGTTTCGTCCAACTTAGATGAGTTTTTTGAGGTGCGGGTAGAGCCGTATCTGACGTCAGCTGCTGCCAAAACCCACGCTGCGCCGACGGCGAAATTTCTAGCCCTGACGCAAAAAGCCCGCGCTTTGGTAGACCGTCAATATGCGCTGTACCAAAAAACCTTGCTGCCCGCCTTGACCAAGCGCGGTATTCGCGTGGTGTCGCACGGTGAGCGCTCCGCTCGCCAGCGCCGCTGGGTGCGCACCCTGTTTGAACGCGAAGTGCGCCAATTGCTGGTACCCGTCAGCCTGGATCCGGCGCACCCTTTTCCGCAGGTGGCCAACAAGTCGCTCAATTTCATCGCGCGGCTAGCGGGAAAAGATGCGTTTGGGCGTCGCAACGAGATCGCGATTGTGCGGGTGCCGCGCGCTTTGCCACGCTTTTTTCGCATGCCGGCCGAAGTGGCGGGTCGGGGAAAACCGTTTGTGAGTGTGTCCAGCGTAGTGCGTGCGCATCTGGCAGATTTGTTTCCGGGACGCGAGCTGATTGAGATGTCGCAGTTCCGCGTGACGCGGCACTCCGACCTGGCGGTAGACGATGACGACGCCCGTAGCCTGCGTACGGTGCTGCGTCAAGGTTTGCAGCTGCGCCAATTTGGCCAGGCTGTACGGCTGGAAATTTCATCAGGTTGCTCTAATTTTTTAGCCGACTTTTTGCGCAAGCAATTCAACCTGCCAGAAGAAGCGCTGGACCGCGTCGAAGGGCCGGTCAATCTGGTGCGCCTGGCGCAGTTGGTGGACTTGGCTGCCGAGCCGGACCTGCTGTTCCCGCCCTGGCAGCCAAGCTGGCCGCAATCGCTGCCGCACGACGGCGGCCTGTTTGCGCGGCTGCACGCAGGCGACGTGTTGGTCCACCAACCTTATGAGACGTTTGACGCCGTGCTGGAAATGCTGCGCGAGGCGGTGTACGACCCGGCGGTGGTGGTTATCAAGCAGACCATTTACCGCACCGGTTCCGACCTGGCCTTGCTGGAACTGTTGCGCGAAGGGGTGCGCCAAGGCAAGGAAGTGATGGCGGTGGTGGAGCTCAAGGCACGCTTTGACGAGGAGGCCAACATCAACTGGGCAGAGGCGCTGGAGCGAGCAGGTGCGCAGGTGGTGTATGGCGTGGTGGGCCTCAAGACACACGCGAAGATGCTGCTGGTGACGCGGCGCGAGGGGCGGCGTATGCGCCGCTATGGCCACCTTTCCACCGGCAACTACAACCCAGGCACTGCCAGGCTGTACACCGACCTGAGTTATTTCACAGCAGACGCTGCGGTTACCGCTGACATGGACCAGTTGTTCAACCATTTGGCCAGCCAGAACCGCCTGCCACGTATGCGCAGTTTGTTGGTGGCACCGTTTCATTTGCATCGCCGCATGTTGTATTGCATTGGTCAAGTGAAAGCTGCAGCCCTGGCAGGCAAGACAGCGCGCATTGTGCTCAAGATGAATGCGTTGACGGACGACGCGTTGGCGCTGGCGCTGCAGGACGCGGCGGCGGCGGGCGCGCAGATTGACCTGATCGTGCGGGGTGCCTGCATCCTGCCGGTGGATGCGAATCCGGACATCGTTCCGGCCCAAGGTCTCGGATGTATCCGGGTGCGCTCTGTCATTGGCCGTTTTCTGGAGCATTCGCGCATCTTTTATTTTGCGCACGGCAACGACGAGGTTCTCTATTTATCGAGCGCCGACTGGATGAGCCGCAACATGATGCGGCGGCTGGAGCTGGCTTGGCCAGTGAGCGATCTGGCGCTGCGCCAGCGCATCGTCGATGAGTGCCTGGTGGCCTCCTTGCACGATGACTGTGACGCCTGGCAACTGCAGCCAGATGGCAGCTACACGCGCGCCGCGAACCCGCAGTCGGGCCAATCGGCCCAGCAGGCGTTGATGGCTCGCTATGCCCATACCCCTCGTCGTGCGAGCCCTGCGCCGTGATGGACCTTATCCTGTGGCGGCACGCTGAAGCGCAAGATGCGCAACCTGGTAATGACGACTTGGCACGCGTGCTCACGCCGCGCGGAGAACGCGAAGCCGCGCACATGGCCAAGTGGTTGGACAGGCAGTTGCCCGAAGGTCTGCGGGTTCTTAGCAGCCCGGCAATGCGCACACGTCAGACCGCAGATGCGTTGGGACGAAAAGTGCGCCTGCGCGCTGAACTGGCTCCCAATGGGACGGCCGCAGATCTGCTGGAATGCGCCCGTTGGCCGGAAGGCCGTGGTGCTGTCCTGGTGGTGGGGCACCAGCCGGTGCTGGGCGAAGTGCTTGCCCGCTTGCTCGGGATATCAACGGGCGAATGCTCGGTGCGCAAAGGCGCCGTGTGGTGGCTGCGCCAGCGCGAGCGCGACGGTCAGGCCACCACCGTACTGATGGCAGTGCAAACACCGGAGCTGTTGTAAAAATATAAGCATAATCGGCTTCTAGCGCACTAGACAAGCCATATATTGCTATACTTATAGAGGCGATAGGGCGCCGTAGCTTGGGGCTTTCAGGTAATCGACAGTTCCCAGGGGGTTTTCAGCCAAGCAGTAGCCTCGGCATCCAGTAAATAAGCTGACTGAGGAAACCGGCGCGCCCAGCCGTCTGGAAGTGTCAGCACAAACTTCTGGCCGCGGTGGTGCAGCAGCGCGCCATCCATCTGCGGATCGCGGCGCGCATGACACAGCGCCAACGCTAGCCGCAAGCACAGCAGCTGCAAGGCCAGGCGGCTGTCGTACAGGTCCACATCTATCTTGCGCACTTTGCCGCGTTGGCCCAGCACCAGAGTTCCCAGATGAGCCAGTTCGCCGCGAGAAAAACCGGCAGCGTCGGTGTGATCCAGGATGTAGGCCCCGTGACGATGTGAGTCGGCATGCGAGATGGCGCAGCCAATCTCATACAGTTGCGCCGCCCAGCCCAGTTCGCGCGCGCCCGACGTTTCGGTCGATGGGTCTAGTTGGGCATGCAGCTGTAGTGCGGTGTGTCTCACGCGTGCGGCTTGCGCCGGGTCGACGGCAAAGCGCTGCATAAGCGCCTGCACTGCACTCTCTCGCAGGTCAGTGTCGGGGCGCTCACGGCTCAGAAAGTCGTACAACGCGCCCTGGCGCAGCGCCCCTTGAGCAACGTGCAGGGTGTCGATGCCTAGCAAATCAAACACCGCGCACAAAATGCTAATGCCGCCGCCAATAACGGGTCGGCGGTCATCCTTCAGACCGTCAAGCTGTACCGCCGTCGCGGTTTGTGCGCGCAGCAACTGGGCCTTCAGCCAAGCCAGGCCGGCGTGGTCGATGCGGTCCTTGTCGAATCCTGCGCTGGCCAAAATATCGGCCACTGCGCCGACCGTACCAGACGCACCGTAAGCCACATCCCATGCGCCTGGAGCGAACGTAGCCAGCGCGTCTTCGAGTACCGCTTGCGCCGCAAGCTCGGCTTGTGCGAACGCCGCAATCGTAAACTGGCCTTGCGCAAAATAACGGCCCGACCACGCCACGCTGCCAAGTCGGTATGACGCTACAGCACCCGCATCAAACTGCCGGCCCAAAATCAGTTCGGTGGAGCGCCCGCCGATATCAAGCACCAAGCGGCGTTCGTCCGATTGGGGCAGCAGGCGCGAGACGCCCTGGTAGATCAAGCGCGCTTCTTCGAGCCCCGACACCAGCTCAATGGGAAAGCCCAGTATTTCCGTGCCGCGTTCAAGAAACACATCGCGGTTTTTGGCTTCACGCAGTGTCTGCGTTGCGACTGCACGCACCTGCGATTCGGAAAATCCCACCAAGCGTTCGGCAAAGCGGGCAAGGCAATCCCAGCCGCGCTGCATTGCTTCCGCGCTCAAGTGGTGCTCATCGTCCAGCCCTGCGCCGAGCCTAACGGTTTCTTTCAGGTATTCGATCCGTTGGATATGCCCGTTGTCGAGGCGACCAATTTCCAGGCGGCAACTGTTCGATCCGAGGTCGATGGCGGCGAGCATCGTTCCGTTTTTCATGGCGGGAGAGGACTGGTGGGAGAAAAGGCCGCCGAGAATAGCACCCGGCATGGTTGACTGGACGCAGAGGGGTGTGCTGGCTTCACAGGCTTTGCCAGCGCAGACACGAGCGCGTGGACGGGTCTGCTTTGACGGTCGCCGGAAGCTGGGCAACGCGGAACTCCACCCATTTGCGCACGCACCTGGAGGTTGGCGTCGGCCAAGCCAATGACGCAGCGACGCCCCCATTTTGGGCGGGCAAGCGAGTAGCGAAGTCACGCAGCTTGGGCGTGCCGCCTACAAACAGCACCATGGCCTAGCGCTGTTCCGCCAGGAGTTCAGCCGCGCTGACGGGCTGACCCGGCAAGGGTAGCGGGCGCAGTACCAGCCGCAAGTCTTTCGCTGCTTGCGACACGTCAGGCAGTGCGCGCATGCGCAGACCGGCGTTCGCAAAAACGACGTCCATTTCACGCACACCAACCTCGCACAGCGATTGCAGTGCGTGAGCTATTTGCTCTTGATAGCCCGGGAAAATTCCAAAAACGTTACCGCCCGGTGGGTGGCTTTTGTCTGCCTGTACCCAGGGTACCATCTGCGCCAGACTAGCTCCTGTACCGCTGCGCGTTTGCAGTCCAACCAGCGCACGCGTGGCGGCGTCACCGACGCACCCCGACAGCACGACGCAGTTGTCTGTGGCCTCAATACGTTGCCACGCTTCGTGGATGCTCTGAGCTGAACCATCCGTAGTGAAAGTCAGGTGGCGCACTGGTCGGCCCTGAAGTCCTCCAGTAGCATTGATGCTCTGCCAGGCAGATTGCGAACCCGATGACAAGTCGCGTCCGACATCCTGAAGATTGCAAGAGATATCCACCACTGTGGCCATGGCGACAGGCGCGCCCGTGGGCGGGCGCGATAACGGTTGGGGGAAGGCTGGGCCACTGTTCAGGTCAGACACGCCGATTAGTGTCTGAATAGCGCGGCGACGCGTGAAACAAAGCCTGAAACGAAGCGTGTTGGAGCGTTCAGAGAGCTTGGGCTTGCGCAGCTTGCAGGGGTGGGGATGCATAGCGGAAGCGTAAGAGGCCGCGATGACATAGCCGTGACAGATTGCTGGCCACCCGAAATACGCCCGCGGTGCCGCCTTTTATCCAGTACCTTGGAGGGGCCGAGTCAGGGCCTTTTGGGGCCCTGCGTGCATGTCACATTTGTTTTTTTCTGTCATGCCGTTGTCACATTGGGCTTTTAAATTCACATTGCTTCCCTCAACAAAGCAAAGGATTTTGAAAATGAATGGTTCCATGTTTCGCATATTGGCGTCTGGCGCAGTGGCGCTTTCGAGCGTTTTGGTCGCGACCGGCGCTTACGCACAGCAGGAAGCTACGGGTGCTGGTGCCAGTTTTCCCGCGCCGCTGTACGCCAAGTGGGCTTCGGATTACAACAAGGCGACTGGCGTGCGTATCAACTATCAGTCGGTGGGCTCGGGCGCTGGCATTCGCCAAATCGACGCCAAGACGGTAGATTTCGGTGCTTCGGATGCGCCCTTGAAAGATGAAGAGCTGGCTACAAAAGGCCTGATGCAGTTCCCTACGGTGATCGGCGGCGTGGTGCCGGTGGTCAACATTCAGGGCATAGAGCCCGGCCAAATGAAACTTAGCGGGCAAGTTCTGGGTGACATCTACCTTGGCAAGATCAAGCGGTGGAACGACCCTGCCATCGTCGCCTTGAACCCCGGTGTGAAATTGCCGGACGCCGACATCACGCCGGTGCGCCGCGCTGATGGTTCCGGTACCAGTTTCATTTTCACCAACTACCTCAGCAAAGTAAACGCTGAGTGGAAGTCCGCAGTAGGCGAGGGCACGGCTGTGAACTGGCCTACTGGCGCGGGTGGTAAAGGCAATGAAGGCGTGGCCGCTTTCGTCGGTCGTCTTCCGAACTCGATCGGCTATGTGGAATACGCGTACGTGAAGCAGAACAAGATGAAGTACGTGCAACTGTCCAATAGCACGGGTGCTTTTGTCTCGCCTGACGACACGTCTTTCAAGGCAGCAGCAGCGGGCGCGGAATGGGGCAAAAGCTTTTATCAAATCCTGACCAATCAGCCCGGTAAAGACGCCTGGCCTATTACCGGCGCTACGTTCATCTTGATGCACAAGGTGCAGGAAAAGCCAGTGCAGGCCACCACGGCGCTAAAGTTCTTCGACTGGGCCTACACCCAGGGCGACAAGACAGCGGGCGACCTGGACTATGTGCCTATGCCTGACAGCGTGAAAGATGTGATCAGAAAATCCTGGGGCGAGATCAAGGACACTTCCGGTAAGCCAGTTGCGTTTAAATAAGCGCTTGGTCTGATCTGCATTTGGCGGCGCGCACTGTGTGCGCCGCTGCACTTTTCTGAGGCTTGCGAGTTGTCTTCATTGCCCATCCCCTCTGCCGCTGGTGCGCCTTCCGGTCTGCGCGCAACGCGTCCATTGCCACCTCCCAAGCCGCGCCGCACAGGTGTGCTGGTTGATCGATTGTTCGCTCTGCTTGCACACGGTGCGGTTTGGCTCACGTTGGCCATGCTGGTGGGAATTCTGCTGTCGCTGGTCGTGGGCGCGTGGCCTGCGATCAACGAGTTCGGGCTGGGGTTTCTCACCAATAGTGTGTGGGACCCGGTCAAAAACGAGTACGGCGGCTTGGTCATGATTTACGGCACGCTGGCAACGTCGTTTATTGCGCTGCTGATTGCCGTTCCGGTGAGCTTCGGCATTGCGCTGTTTCTTACAGAGCTCTCTCCTAGCTGGCTCAAACGCCCGCTGGGTACTGCTATTGAATTACTGGCGGCGGTGCCGTCTATCGTCTACGGCATGTGGGGGCTAATGGTGTTTGGCCCCATTCTGGCGACCTGGGTTCAGGCACCATTGCAAAAAGTTTTCGCCGGCGTGCCTTTTTTTGGCACGCTGGTGTCCGGTCCGCCAGTGGGTATTGGCATTTTGTCGGCCGGCATTATTCTGGCGATCATGGTCATTCCCTTTATCTCCGCGGTCATGCGCGATGTGTTTGAGGTGACGCCTACGTTGCTCAAAGAGTCGGCTTACGGGCTGGGCTCCACCACTTGGGAAGTCGTCTACAAGGTGGTGCTTCCGTACACCAAGACGGGTGTGCTGGGTGGGATCATGCTGGGCCTCGGTCGCGCACTGGGGGAGACGATGGCGGTCACCTTTGTCATCGGCAACATGAATCAGCTCGATTCGGTATCGCTCTTTGCGGCAGCAAACAGCATTACGTCGGCACTGGCCAATGAGTTCGCGGAAGCGGGCGAGGGCTTGCACCAAGCGTCGCTTATCTATCTGGGGTTGGTGTTGTTCTTCATCACCTTCGTGGTGCTGGGTTTGTCCAAAATACTGCTGCTTCGCCTGAAGAAGGCCGAAGGGGCGCGCTCATGACTGCCGCATCCCGCACGTCACAAGCCTTGATTTCTGCCGCCGATCTGCAAGCTGCACGCGCTGCGCGGTTTGCAGCGCGCAAGCGGGTCAATCGCATAGCGCTTTGCTTGTCCCTTGTTGCCATGGTTTTTGGCGTTTTCTGGCTCGTCTGGATCTTGTGGGAGACGCTGCGGCTTGGTGTGGGCGGGCTGTCGGTAGCGCTGTTCACTGAAATGACGCCGCCGCCCAACGAGATGGGTGGTTTGTCGAACGCCATCTATGGATCGCTCACCATGGTGGCGCTGGCTACGTTTGTCGGTACGCCCATCGGCATCATGGCAGGCATTTACCTGTCGGAATACAACACGCGTGGCCCGTTGGCGCACATAACGCGCTTTGTGAACGACATTTTGTTGTCAGCGCCCAGCATCGTGATCGGTCTATTTGTCTACACCGTGATGGTGGCGCGCTTCAAAAGTTTCTCGGGCTACGCGGGTGGCTTCGCACTGGCGTTGATCGTGGTGCCTGTGGTCATCCGCACCACTGAGAACATGTTGCTTCTGGTGCCTTCCGGCCTACGCGAAGCGGCGTACGCGCTAGGCACCCCGAAGTGGAAAGTGATTTTGTACATCACTTTGCGAGCCGCCCGAGCGGGCGTTATCACCGGAATTTTGTTGGCGGTGGCGCGCATCGCTGGCGAGA
Organism: Burkholderiales bacterium; assembly: GCA_038235025.1. Taxonomy (GTDB): domain Bacteria; phylum Pseudomonadota; class Gammaproteobacteria; order Burkholderiales; family Burkholderiaceae_C; genus Simplicispira. Next base: position 81,923 of record JBBSUJ010000003.1, on the reverse strand, counting down.
CAGCGCCGCTGTTGTTCACCGCACTCAATAACCAGTTCTGGAATGCCGATTTATCCAAGCCGATGGCCAGTCTACCGGTGACGATTTTCAAATTTGCGATGAGCCCGTATGAGAACTGGCAGCAACTGGCCTGGGCTGGTGTATTTCTCATCACCATGGCAGTGCTTGCTCTCAACATCCTGGCGCGCGTGCTCACGCGCGTCAAAAACTAAAGCGGCGCAAGCCGCTCGTGCCTAACCATGCCGACTACTACGCTTGCCAAGCCAACGACGCTCAACACGGCTGCTACGGCCACCGCTGCCATTCAATCGCCCAAGCTCACCGTGCGCAATTTGAACTTCTACTACGGAAAGTTCCACGCGCTCAAGGACATTAACCTCGATATTCCAGAGAACAAAGTCACCGCGTTTATCGGTCCCTCTGGCTGCGGAAAATCGACCCTGCTGCGCACGTTTAACCGCATGTTTGAGCTGTATCCCGAACAGCGCGCCGAGGGCGAAATCATCTTGGATGGCGAGAACCTTCTCACTAGTAAACAGGATGTGGCCTTACTGCGCGCCAAAGTTGGCATGGTGTTTCAAAAGCCTACACCGTTCCCCATGTCGATCTACGACAACGTTGCTTTCGGTGTGAAGCTGTTTGACAGCCTGAGTGCTCCTGAAATGGACGAGCGCGTGGAATGGGCGCTGCGCAAGGCTGCGCTGTGGACAGAGGTGCGCGACAAGCTCCAGCAAAGTGGCTCCAGCCTTTCTGGCGGACAGCAGCAGCGCCTTTGCATCGCTCGCGGCATCGCTATCAAACCCGAAGTGCTGTTGCTCGATGAACCCTGCTCTGCTCTCGACCCTATTTCCACCGCCAAGGTTGAGGAGCTGATCGCCGAATTGAAGGCCGACTACACGGTCGTCATCGTCACGCACAACATGCAGCAGGCAGCCCGTTGTAGCGACTACACCGCCTACATGTACCTTGGGGACCTGATTGAATTCGGCGAAACCGAACAGCTCTTCGTAAAGCCTAAGCGCAGCGAAACCGAGGACTACATCACCGGCCGTTTCGGCTGAACGGAAGCTTTTATATGCACGACAAACATCTTTCCTCCCAGTTCGACGCCGAGCTGGGCACCGTATCAGCGCGCGTCATGGAGTTGGGCGGCTTAGTCGAATCGCAAATCGAGCATGCCATCCATGCACTGTCGCAGTTCAGCATGGAGTCGGTGGAGGCGGTGGCCCGGCTTGAGACGCGTGTCAACAGCCTGGAGGTCGATATTGACCGCGAGTTGTCCACCATCATCGCGCGTCGCCAGCCGACCGCACGCGATTTGCGCTTGTTAATGGCGTTCTCCAAAGCCACCGCCAATTTGGAGCGTATGGGGGATGAAGCTAGCAAGATGGCGCGCATGGTTCGCTCCATCATCGAGACGGGCGCGCCGCGCAATTTGCCGACTATGGACTTGCGTGTAGCGGCCGACTTGGCGTCAGGCTTGCTGCACAAGGCGTTGGATGCGTTTGCACGGCTGGACACACGGGCCGCGCTGTCTATCCTGAAGGAAGACGACCTTATTGATGAAGAGTTCGATGGGTTTGTGCGCAAGCTCATTACCTACATGATGGAAGACCCCCGCACCATCTCGCCCAGCCTTGACCTGCTGTTTATCGCCAAGGCCATCGAGCGCATCGGCGACCACTCCAAGAACGTGGCAGAGCTCATCATTTATCTGGTGGAGGGCACCGATGTGCGCCACACCTCTCTAGCAGAAATCGAGTCGGTACTGCGCTGATGCGACATTTGCCCAAGGTCTTGATTGTTGAAGACGAACCGGCTATTGCCGAGCTGATTTCGGTCAATCTGCGGCACAACGGGTTCGTGCCGATTTGGTCGGAGGACGGATTGAGCGCGCAACGCGAATTGGACACCGCACTGCCTGATGTCATCTTGCTCGACTGGATGTTGCCCGGCCAAAGCGGTTTGCAGCTGGCGCGCAAATGGCGTGGTGATGCGCGCACCCGCGCCATTCCTATTCTGATGCTGACGGCTCGCGGCGATGAGCCTGACAAAGTTGCTGGGTTAGATGCCGGAGCGGACGACTACATCACCAAACCCTTCTCCACGCAGGAGCTGCTGGCACGAATCCGAGCCGTACTGCGTCGGCGCGCGCCCGAGCAAAGCATCGAATCGGTCGAAATCAGCGGCCTGCTGCTAGATGCAGCCGCGCACCGTGTGAGTCTGGATGGCAACGAACTGCGCGTAGGACCTACCGAGTTCAAGCTTCTGCGTTATTTCATGAAAAACCCTGAGCGTGTGCACGCACGCGCGCAATTGCTGGACAAGGTCTGGGGCGATCATGTGTTTATTGAAGAGCGAACAGTCGACGTGCATGTCAAGCGCCTGAGAGAAGCGCTGGGCGCAGCGGGTGCGATGATTGAGACGGTGCGTGGTGCCGGCTACCGATTTTCAGCTGCGGCGCGGCGCAGCGCGGCAGTTTCAGCGTCACCATAGAATTATTCCTAAAATGATAGCTATGTTCCAAGTAGGGATAAGCCCTAGAGGCATATTTAACCTAAATTTTTTCTGCTGTACTCGCACTGCTTGAGTTTTTGTCTATGGTGACCCGCCTGTTTGTTTTCTGTCTCCTGCAGGCGCTGGCTGCAAACGCAGGGTTTTACATCGTCGGCGGCAGTCTCGGCGCGGCGTGCGGCGCACTATTGGCAGGGTGGCTCTGGTTTGCAGTGGATTTTGTGCGTGCGGGCCGCGTGTTGCGTTGGGTTCAAGGCGCTGCGGGCGGAGAACGTCCACCCGGTATGGGGGTCATGGGCGAAATTACCGACCGCGTAAGCCGTCTGCTGCACATGCATATGAATCTCACAGCAGACAGTGAGAAACGTCTTTCGGGCATTCTTGATGCGCTCCAAGCCACACCTAATGGCGTGCTGCTGCTGGATGAGCGGGATCAAATTTCCTGGTGTAACCGCAATGCCGAGCTGCATTTGTCGCTCGACGCCGAACGCGATGCCCAGCAATTTATTGGCAACCTGCTGCGTGACCCTGATTTTTCAGCCTACATGGCCAAGGCAGACTACGCGCACGATGTGGTGGTCACTTTGCGGCCAGCAGGCGAGTCTCGGCCGGCGCGCATCTCTATTCAGCTGTGTGAGTACGGCGTTGGGCAAAAGCTCATGCTCACGCGCAACGTTACGGCATTAGAGCAAGCCGACGCAATGCGGCGCGACTTTGTTGCCAACGTCTCTCACGAAATTCGCACGCCGCTTACGGTGCTGGCAGGCTTTATTGAGACCTTGCAGACGCTGAACCTGAACGACGCAGAGCGCGAGCGCTACCTAGCGCTGATGGGTCAGCAGGCGCTGCGCATGCAGCAGGTCGTCGAGGGTTTGCTGGTACTTTCGCGCCTGGAAGCTAGCCCGCCTCCAGGATTGGGCGAGTGGGTACCGTTAGCGAGCCTGCTGGCCCGTTGCGAACAGGAGGCCCGGGCACTTTCAGCCGTTCTGGGAAGAGAGCAAATACTGTCGTTTCCAGAGGCAACGTCCTCCGACCTAGCGGCGAACATTTCCGGCATTCCGGCTGAGTTGCACAGCGCCCTGTCCAACTTGATCAGCAACGCCGTGCGTTACACGCCGAACCACGGCAGCATCACCGTTTGCTGGCAATGGCTACCTCACGGAGCGGCCACGTTTGCAGTGCACGACAGTGGCCCTGGTATCGCGTCAGAACACATGCCGCGCCTCACCGAGCGCTTCTACCGCGTGGACCGCAGTCGCTCGCGCGCTATGGGCGATGCGGGTGGGACAGGTCTTGGGCTGGCTATCGTCAAGCACGTTGCACAGCGCCATGGAGCGCAGCTGCAGGTTGACAGCGTGCAGGGAAAAGGATCGACCTTTGCGCTGACTTTTCCGGCTGCGCGGTTGCGCCGTGAGGCGCATCCGTTAGCGCCTCTACCGCTTGCCTTGTCGTAGACGCCCTTTTTTGTCGCCGCCACGCGGCAAAAGGTTTCAACAGGGTAGCTCTGGCAGTCCGTTTTTACCGGGTCAGAGCGACTTAATACGAGTGCAGTGACTTGTGCCCGGCCCACGTTAAGGCTTAAGACTCAAGGTCGCTCGCCCGTACAGCACCAGCGCATCGTGCTCATCGGTCGGACGGCCGATGCGGCGCACCAGAGTCCATTGACTTGCGTCGGGCGGGCTTCGTCTGTCTGCAATCCGGGTTGCATCGTCGGCTACCAGTAGCCAGTCGCAGCTTGGTGCTGTGGAGGTCATCGGTCGGAAAGGCAGCGCACCGTGCACTTGCAATGCGGCGTACTGTCCTTGGTCCAGCCCAAGTACTTGCATGCAGCCCGCGATGCCGGTTTCGGCCACCACGGCGCGAACCTGCGGCGCGTCACTTCGTGCGTAATTGAGCATCGGCAGCCACAAGCTGGTCAGCAGTAGCCAGCACAACGTAGTACCGGCCGCAGGCAGCACCAGCGTCTTCCACAATGCAGGCCGATGACGACCGGTGCGCCACACCACCAAGGCGCACCAAGCAGCAGTTGCAGCGGTGGCGAGCACCAGCGCCGAGAAAGAAAACTCAGGCACAAAGCCTTTGGCCAGACGGGCCACATTGGCGGCAGGCTTGGCCGGAACGCCCGTTTGCGTCGAGATCCAAATGACCCAGATGGCAATAGCAGAGGCAGAGAAAAATAAAAGCGTGAACCAGTCGATCAGGGCTGACACACTGCGCCTTAGCGTGGGCAGCGCGAACGCTGCCAGCGCTGCCAGCGCTGGCAGCGCTAGCAGCAACGCGCGATCTGGTGGACTCGAAAGCAAAGTCGCGCCCAAAGCACAAATCACCAGCCACAGTGGAATCCACAAGTGAGTCTGAATCGGCCGGTTCAGGATGTAAGCACGCCAACGCCACAGAGTCCACAGCGCCAGAGACCAGGCGGGCCAAGTGAACCACAAGAGCAATCGCGCCAGGCTGGGTGCGTCGCGTGCGAGTTCGGGCCAGACCGAGCGGGTCTGCCACAGTCCGAGCAGCCAAGCCAGCACCGCTGCGAGAAGCGTTAATGCAGCAACACCCCACGCGACGCGACGCGCGCGTGAGGTGCCGTCTGGTGTCTCAGCCCGCGTCACGGCACAAAGGAATACCCCACCGCTCCCGAGTAAAACTGCGAGCACTGGCGCCCCACTCAAAACAAGCATGGGCAGACCCACTGCAGTCGCCGCAAGCGGTGCCCACGAGCTACGGGGCGCCGCAGCTAGTCCATAGAAAACGAGTGATACGCCACAAAGTTGTGTCAGATAGGCCGTAGTTTCATGCGAGGGTTGGGCCAGGCCCAGTGAGGCCAGCAAGGCCAGAAGCCCCCCATCGGCCATGGCGCGCGCATAGTCGGCAGGCGAAGCTTCGCCACCAAACGCGAACGCGACGGGCTGCGCGCCAGGGCTGCGCGCTAACGCGTATGTTCCCCACCAGGTTGCCAATAAGGTCAGCACTAGGAGCAGCGCAAATGGCAGGCGCGAGGCCAGTAAGGGCGCGCCAAAGTCGGCTCCCAACTGTATCGCCCAAGCGCCGAGCCAATAGGGTAGCAAACCCTCAGAACTTGGCGGCAGACCGCCCAGTAGGGGTGCCAGCCATGGCGTGTGGCCTTGCGCTAGCTGGACCATGTAAGCGTAGGCGGTTACATCGGCACCGCGCCAGGGATCGCGCCCGACAAAGCCGGGAATCACATACGCTGCACATAACAACAGCAGCGCCCAGCGAGGCAGCGGCCGCACGGCGGAGTGGGAAACAATGGCAGGCGAGAGATGGTTCACGCGGGATCAGACGCAAGAGACTGGTAAAGCATACGAGCAAATAAAAAAAGCAGCGCGGTTTCCCGGGCTGCTTTTATGCGGTGAACCACCAGCGGATCAAAATGCAATTTGATGGGTGCTCTGGCACCGCGCCGCGGAGGTTTTGTTCTACCTTACTCGGCCGTAGCTGCCGGGTCAGCTGTAGCAGATGCTGAAGACGTAGCCGTCGTTTTGCCGAAACGGTTGCGGAAGCGCTCGACGCGACCGCCCATATTGTCGACTGACTTTTGCGTGCCGGTGTAGAAAGGATGCGACTCGCTGGACGTATCGAGCTTGTACATCGGCAGTTCACGACCGTCTTCGGCCTTGCCCATTTCCTTAGTGCTCACGCACGAACGCGTGACAAATTTAAAACCGTTCGAAAGGTCCACGAAGAGAACTTCGCGGTAATTGGGGTGAATGCCGTCTTTCATGATTGTCCTTGGATGTCACTGCGGGAGCCGGATCAGACCGCCTGACCTACTTTCCGCACATTAGCGCGCAATTATAGCGCGCCGACTTGTGCATATTTAGCTGCCATAAGCTGCCCACAAAACGGAGTGTGGACCTTAAAACGGCTGATGGGGCTAATGCGAAACCTGGGAGACCAAATTACTAGCCGCCGCGGCGCATCATGTCGAAAAACTCGACATTGCTTTTGGTGGCCTTCATGTTCTTAATCATGAGTTCCATGGATTCGATCTCGTCCATGTTGTACATGAATTGGCGCAGGATGCGTGTCTTTTGCAGAATCTCGGGGGCAAGCAGTAACTCCTCGCGCCGGGTGCCACTCTTGTTGAGTTCGATGGCCGGAAATACTCGCTTTTCGTAAAGGCGGCGGCTGAGATGAATCTCACAGTTGCCAGTGCCTTTGAATTCTTCAAAGATCACCTCGTCCATACGGCTGCCAGTGTCGACCAGTGCAGTGGCGATGATGGTGAGGGAGCCACCTTCCTCTACCTTGCGAGCCGCGCCGAAAAATCGCTTCGGGCGCTGAAGTGCAGCAGCATCCACGCCACCGGAAAGCACCTTGCCCGAAGACGGCACAACGTTGTTGTAAGCACGGGCCAGTCGCGTGATCGAGTCCAGCAGAATCACGACGTCTTTTTTGAGTTCTACCAGCCGCTGTGCGCGCTCTATCACCATTTCCGCCACGTGTACGTGGCGAGCGGCGGGCTCGTCAAAGGTGGAGGCGATGATCTCGCCCTTCACCGTGCGCTGCATTTCCGTTACTTCTTCAGGGCGCTCATCCACCAGCAGCACCATCAGGTGTACGTCGGGGTTGTTGGCTGTGATCGCGTGTGCGATGTGCTGCATCATCACCGTCTTGCCGCTTTTTGGCGGAGCAACGATTAGCGCCCGCTGTCCGCGACCTATAGGCGCGATGATGTCGACGATGCGGCCAGTGATATTTTCTTCGCTCTTGATGTCGCGCTCAAGCCGCATATGCTCCTTAGGGAACAGCGGCGTGAGGTTCTCAAACATTACCTTGTGTTTGTTCTGCTCTGGCGGGCCATCATTGACCTTGTCAAGCTTCGTCAGCGCAAAGTAGCGCTCCCCATCTTTTGGGGTGCGAACTTCGCCCTCGATCATGTCGCCGGTGTGCAAATTGAATCTGCGCACTTGGCTGGGCGAGATGTAGATATCGTCAGTGCTGGCGGTGTAGCTGGTATCAGGGCTACGCAAGAAACCGAATCCATCCGGAAGTATTTCCAGTACGCCGTCCGCAAAAATTTGCTCACCCGTTTTGGCGCGTTTTTTGATGATGGCAAACATCAACTCCTGCTTGCGCATGCGGCCGCCGTTTTCGATGTCAAGCGCTTCTGCCTGCTTGAGGACTTCCGACACGTGTAGTGCCTTGAGTTCGTTAAGGTGCATTAAATGACTCCTGAGCGGAGTGTGTAGAAATCTGGGGAATGTTTTCAGTGCCAGGATGGCCGCTGAGCGCGGGCTTGGCGAACCTGAAAGTTGCGCGAACCGGAAGCTTGGGCTTGCTAGCCGGTGGGCTGAAGCATTATGACAGGAAAAAAAGGCCGCTTGCGGCGGCCCTTTACGGCGCTGAGCGTGCGTTGTCGCACCTCTGCAGGTCCTGCGTACCTTAAAGCGGTCAGGTCAGTTGCTGGTCGATAAAAGCGCTCAACTGGGACTTGTTCAATGCGCCCACCTTGGTGGCGGCTAGCACGCCGTCCTTAAAAAGCATAAGCGTCGGTATGCCGCGAATGCCGTAGCGAGCTGGTACTTCGCGGTTTTCGTCCACGTTCATTTTGGCGATCTGCAGTTTGCCTTGGTAGTTGGAAGCAACCTCGTCCAATATGGGCGCAATCATCTTGCAAGGGCCGCACCATTCGGCCCAATAGTCGACCAGAACGGGAGTGGAAGATTTGAGGACGTCGGCGTCAAAGCTCGCGTCGGAGACATGTTTGATGAGATCGCTGGCCATGCTTTTCCTTTGATCGGTTCGGAGCAGATAGAGTCCTTGAATTGTGACAGAACGAGCGCGGAGCACGACTTTGCAACAGCAGTCCGATCTAATTGCGGGCAATAGAGAAACACCATTCACACAGCGCCAGGCCCCGGCCCGAAAGCGCAGAGTCCAGGAGCACTCCATTGCAAGATGCGTTGAAAAACAGATCCGCAACCCATACGCACGGCGCGGTTGTTATTGGCGGCGGCCCGGCGGGCCTTATGGCAGCCGAGCAACTGGCCCGCGCCGGGTGCAAGGTGCATTTGTACGACGCCATGCCTTCAGTCGGACGCAAATTTCTACTGGCTGGAAAAGGTGGACTGAACCTGACGCACAGTGAACCGCTAGCAGCATTTGAATCACGTTTTGGTGACCGCTCGCCCGGCGTTTCACATTGGCTCGCAGAATTTGACGCGCAGGCGGTGCGTGATTGGGCAGCCAAACTGGGAGTAGATACTTTCATTGGTACTTCGGGCCGCGTGTTTCCAGTGGGTATGAAGGCCGCTCCGTTGCTGCGTGCTTGGCTTGCGCGCCTGCGGGCGGCTGGGGTGATGCTGCACATGCGCCACCGCTGGCGCGGCTGGTCCGACGACGGCGAGCTGATGTTCGATGCGCCATCAGGCCATGTCGCGGTAAGGGCGCGAGCCACCGTGTTCGCCCTTGGGGGCGCGAGCTGGCCCCAATTGGGCTCAGACGGACAATGGACCGCAGCGCTTTCCGCAGCCGGAGCCGAGGTACGGCCGCTGTTGCCCGCCAACTGCGGTTTTGATGTGCAGGGAGGTGGGTTGCTCAGGGTCGAAAGTCGCCGTGACTTTTTCAAGCAGTTGGTCGGGCAGGGTACATCCAACCCGATGGGCTGGACAGAGCATTTCGCCAGCCGACACGCTGGGGACCCACTCAAATCGATAAGTCTTTCGTTCACGAACACGCTTGGCGAGAATTTTGAAAAACGTGGTGAATGCGTGATTACCCATTCAGGCGTCGAAGGCAGCCTCATTTATGCAGCGTCGGCCTTGTTGCGAGACGAAATCGCCCGCAGCAACAGTGCCACGACGCACCTGGATTTGCTGCCCGATCACAGCAACGAGCGTGTGCTGGCGGAAGTTTGCCATCCGCGCGGTACGCGTTCTCTCTCAACCCACCTGAAAAGTCGACTCGGCCTCACGGGAGTCAAGGCGGCCTTGCTCAATGAGCTGCTGACCCGCGATCAAATGTCCGATCCGTACGCACTGGCAACTTTCATCAAACGACTTCCGCTGGTGCTTCGGGCACCCCGACCAGTCGCCGAGGCGATCAGCACGGCGGGCGGAGTGGCATTGGAATCATTGGATCAACACCTGATGCTGCGCGAGCGCCCTTCGGTGTTTTGCTGCGGTGAAATGTTGGACTGGGAGGCACCGACAGGCGGCTACTTATTGACAGCCAGCATGGCGAGCGGACGAGTGGCCGGGCAGGGGGCCGCGGAGTGGTTGCAATGCAACGCCCCGCCGCAATGAGGGTGACGTGGCGTTGGTTACCCTGTCTTACACTTCGCGTACTGCAGATTGACAAGGACGCGCCTTGCGCACTTTTGCCACCGTCGTGTTTGCCGATTTATCGGGAAGCGCTGCCCTCTACGAATCGCTCGGGAACGAGCGCGCCTCACAGACCGTCACGCGCCTGACGCACTGGATGGGCGCTGCCGTGGAGCGCCACGGTGGGCGGGTTGTGAAGGAATTGGGCGATGGTGTGCTCAGCGTTTTTACGGAAGCGGCGGTAGCGGTGGCAGCCGCAGCAGACATTCAGCGCACCCACCAGATCAACATTGCGCGCTCGCCGCTGGCGGTCCGCATGCCGGTCCGAATTGGCGTGGCGAGTGGAGAAATCGTAGAGCTTGATGGAGACACGTACGGCGACGCGGTTAACGTTGCGTCGCGCTTATGTGAGCGAGCCACAGCGCATGAAATTTGGGTGACCGATTCCACAGCGGTGGATGCAGGTTGCGTTCCACGAGTGCGCCTGCGGCGATTGGGTGCCTTTGATATCCGCGGAAAAACCGAGGCACAGGTAATTTACCAAGCAGAATGGCGTGACGATGAGCCGCAAGGATTGATGACGCAACAGGCTGGACTGCACAGTGTGCCTGCGCCATTGACCTCCGGCCGCGCTACGGTCGAGCTGCTGTGGGTCGACGAGGTTCGCGTGTTTGGGGTCGCACAAGTACCTGTACACATTGGGCGCTCGCCAGAGGCGCAGTGTCGGGTACATGACCCCCGCGTCTCGCGCATGCACGCTCGCATTGACTGGCGCCAAGGCGCTTTTGTGCTGACTGACTTAAGCAGCTTCGGAAGCTGGGTTCAGTTCCATTCCAGCAACGCAGAGCTAAGGCTGCGGCGAGATGCCTGCATGCTGCACGGCACTGGCTGCATATCATTGGGTATGCCGTTCGGCTCAGCGGCACCCACGTTGGAGTTCAGCGTGACGGGCGGGCTGACGCCTGCGCTGCAGAACCTCTGATTGGAGCTCGGCGTACCCCAGAGCACTACTTGGAAAGTTTTGCCTCAATTGGCCTCTAGCGTATATACAGAAGGCGCTAGCAGCTATAAATAAGTGATCAATAGCGAGCGGCGGCACGTGTGAACTGGTTTTAGGTGACCATATGCTCACGCTTTCACGGTTGCCGCATATTTGCCCAACTCCATTTTGGCGATCGAAGCACGGTGAACTTCGTCAGGTCCGTCGGCAAATCGCAACGTGCGTGCACCGGCGTAGGCTGCTGCCAGGGGAAAGTCATCACACATACCGGCGCCGCCATGCGCTTGAATAGCCCAGTCGATTACGTCGCAGGCCATGCGTGGTGCCACGACCTTGATCATGGCGATTTCAGCTTTCGCAGCCTTGTTGCCCGCCTCGTCCATCACCCACGCGGCTTTGAGCGTCAGCAAGCGGGCCATGTCGATCCTGCAACGCGCCTCGGCAATGCGCTCCTGCGTGACGCCCTGCTGTGATATGGGCTTTCCGAACGCTACGCGCGGTGTGGTGCGTCGGCACATGAGTTCTAGCGCGCGTTCGGCCAGACCTATCAGTCGCATGCAATGGTGAATGCGACCCGGGCCTAGCCGACCCTGCGCAATTTCAAACCCGCGCCCTGCGCCGAGCAGCATGCTGGACGAGGGAACCCGCACGTCCTCAAACACCACTTCCGCGTGACCGTGGGGAGCATCGTCGTAGCCAAAGACATTGAGATGGCGAAGCACCTTGACGCCAGGCGTGTCGGCGGGCACCAGCACCATACTTTGCTGAGAGTGCCGCGCAGCATTGGGGTCAGTTTTACCCATCACGATGAACACAGCGCAGCGTGGATCGTTGGCACCGGAAATCCACCACTTGCGGCCATTGATGACGTAAGCGTCGCCTTGACGCTCTATCCGGGTCTCGATGTTTGTCGCATCGCTGGACGCCACGGCTGGTTCCGTCATCGCGAAAGCGGAGCGGATGGTGCCGTTGAGCAAAGGCTGCAACCACCGTGACTTTGCCGCCTCGTCTCCGTAGCGTGCAATGGTCTCCATGTTGCCGGTATCGGGTGCCGAGCAATTAAAAACCTCACTTGCCCAAGGCACTCGCCCCATGACTTCGGCAAGAGGTGCGTATTCTTGGTTGGTCAATCCGGCGCCTGTGTAACCCGACGCCTCGGCGGTGTCCACCGGCAGAAACAGATTCCACAGGCCGGCTGAGCAGGCTTTTGGTTTGAGCAGCTCGATGGTTTGTAAGGGTGTCCAGCGCTTTCCAACCCGTGTATTGGCTGCCAACTCCTGGGCAAGAGGCGTTTCGGCAGGGTAAATGTGCTCGTCCATGAACGCGTGCAGGCGCGTCTGCAGCTCCAGGCTTCGGGGCGAATAGTCAAAATCCATGGCAAGGTGTCCCAATACGCTGACGAGTTGCTGAAAGTGGTCAAGGGCCGTTCAGGCTCGCTGAGCGAGCGACCAAGCCAGTTCGGCCAAAGGCCGAGCGCAAGCGGCAGACGCTTGTGCATGGGCACTGGAGGCGGTTCCCTCCTCCACACGCTTGGCGATACCCTGAAGGATGGCCGCCAAGCGAAACAGGTTGTACGCTAGATAGAAGTTCCAATCTGCCGCCAATGCGTCAGGTGTTGCAAAGCCGGTGCGTTCGCAGTAACGGCGGATGTACTCGGCTTCGCTGGGGATGCCAAGCGCCTCAAGATCGAGTCCTGCAATGCCGCGAAAAAGCCCGGGTGAAATGCGCCATGCCATGCAGTGGTAACTGAAATCTGCGAGCGGGTGCCCCAGCGTCGATAACTCCCAGTCAAGTACTGCGATGGCACGAGGCTCAGTGGGGTGCAGCATCAGGTTGTCGAGCCGAAAGTCGCCATGCACGATGGCAGTCAGAGTGGTTTCAGACGCGGCCTTGGGTACATGCAGTGGAAGCCATTCGATGAGCCTGCTCATCTCTTTTATCGGCTGGGTGATCGAGGCTACGTACTGGCGGCTCCATCGCCCGATCTGGCGTTCGAAATAGTTACCGTGCTTGCCGTACGACGCCAATCCGCGTTCGGCATAAGGTACGCGGTGCAAGGCAGCAATGACGCGGTTGGTTTCGTCGTAAATGGCACGGCGGTCTTCCGGTGTCATGCCCGGCAACGACTGGTTCCACAGAACCCGGCCTTCCAGATACTCCATGATGTAAAAGGACCGGCCAATGACCCTTTCGTCTTCACACAACACATACATGCGGGGCACCGGCACTTCGGTGCCATAAAGGCCGCTCATCACCACGAACTCTCGCTCAATCGCGTGGGCGGAAGGTAATAATTTCGATACGGATCCCGGTTTGGCACGCATTACCCAGGACCGTTCGCCAGCCATCAGTTTGTAGGTAGGATTTGACTGTCCACCTTTGAACATTTCGACGCGTAGTGGTGCCCTGCCGTCATCGAAGTCCTCCAGGCGCGGTGCGAGCCAAGCGGTCAGCGCTGGTACGTCAAATGCGTGCTGACCGGCAACTTCGCGCGTGCCAACGAATGCGTCGTCGGCGCTCACGCTACTTGTCCTTCTATTGATCGAGCTCTGTCAGGCGCATCAATGCAGCGCGGTCGCGCACGATAAGCCCAGCTGGTTCGACCCGAATGATCTCTTCCCGCTCCATGGCTTTGAGTTCCTGGTTCACGCGCTGACGCGAGGCACCCAGCAGTTGCGCCAATTCCTCTTGGGCCAGCTGCAGACCGATTCGTACTTCGTCGTGGTTTGACAGACTGGGAACGCCATAGCTTCGCGCCAGATGTAACAGTTGCTTGGCCAGTCGAGCGCGCAGCGGAAGGGTGTTCAGGTCTTCCACCAAACCATAAAGCTGGCGAATTCGGCGCGCATTCAGACGAAGCATGGCTTCGTAAAACTCCACATAGGTGGAGAGAATTTTTTTGAAGTCCGCCTTTGCCACGCACAGCACGGTGGTCGGGCCATGTGCGTAGACATCGTGTGTGCGCTGGTCGCCATCGAAAATAGCGACGTCGCCAAACCAAATGCCTGGTTCTATATAAGTTAGCGTGATTTGCTTGCCCGAAATAGACGTGGAGCTGACCCGTACGGCTCCTTTTGCACAGGCGATCCAATCTTCTGGCGGGTCTCCGCGTGCGCAAATCAGGTGACCGTCTTTGAAACGTTTGACGTAAGCACATCGAAGAATGTCGTGCCTCAGTGAGGGGGAGAGTGAAGAAAACCAGCGGCCGGCGTTAATGGCTTCTCGCTCGTCAATGCTAAGAATAGGATCGTCCATAGTCTGTCTTATGTGTGACTGTCGTCAAACGCATTGTCACCCTTGAGACGCGTCTTACGCTGCATGCGTTGTCTCGCGGGGGTAAGGTGTTCATCAAACTGCGTTGTGACGCAGGGTTAAAAAAATACATCGAAATACTCCGCCGAGTGGGCGTTAATCACAGGGCAAGTAGGCGTCGACGCTGCTCTACCAGCTGCTCATGCAGTCCATTGCCACGTGCAGCGTCCAGCAGTTCCTTCGCGCCACTTACAGCATCGGGTGTCTGTGCATTCAGTCGGTCGCAAAGCTTGAGGGCTTCCGCAAGCGCTCCGCCGGGTTCGGCAAGGCGGTTGATAAATCCGAGGGCATTTAACCGCTCGGCTGTTATTGCGTCTCCCAGCATCATCCACTCCGCTGCCAGCGCGCGCGGTACGCTGTGTGCAAGTGCCCAGCACGCTCCACTTCCCGGCGAAAGCCCAGTGGTCACATAGGGCATCAAAAAGCGCGCACTGCGCGAGGCCACAACAAGGTCGCACGCGAGCACCAGCGAAAAACCGGCTGCGGCCGCGACTCCTTCCACTGCAGCGACGACCGGTTTCGGGTAGGCACGAATGGTCTCAATCCAGGCGTGCAGTGCATCCACCGTTGAAGCCCGTTCTGCCAATATTTGCGTGGCGCTATCTCGCCGGTGCGTTGACTCGTCGCTCACGTTAAAAATTCCACCGGCACCTGTGATCACCACGCTGCGCACGTCGCCGTTGCGCTCTGCGCCGTTAAACGCTTCAACGCCAGCGGCGTAAATCTCACGGTTCAGGGCATTGGTTTGCCAGGGATCGCTCAAGGTGAGGATCAAAGTCTGACCTTTGGTTGTACTGGTGAGTTCTGCGGCCATGGATTCTCTCGTTGTGGTGGGTAGGCGGTGCCGCGCATTCATGTTGTCGGCGGAATGGAATGATGGAGCGCACAGTGACAGCCGTAGAGCGTGCTGCCAGTGGATGTCAGTAACTACACGCGCACGGCTCTCGTGCGCTCAAGTGTTGCATGCACACATCAAATTGCCTGCGACGAACCCGTCGGTTTGGTGAATGTTCTGCGGCTCCATTGCAACGGGTAGCTGCGAGAGCGACTCAAGATGTGTAAGCGCAGAGCGCAATGGCGGACTCCGTATTTCACACTCGTTTTCACAAACAATAGTTGTCTCAGAGAATGTGTTTCAACTGCATCTTTTGTCAGTGCGCGCCATTGTTCTTGGCGTTGCCAGTGGCCCGTCTCTTTGACTGGTTACGTGCAAGGTTACCAATTGCACACTTTGGGCAAGATCGACCAAATTGTCTGAAAACGAGTTGTCAACCAAGGTTTTTATGAGAAAGGTGGACGGAAAATGCCTTCGTTTAGGTGGTGCGAAAACACCTCAGTAGTGATGAGTGAATCATTGGCCGTGAATTCCCGATGGCGAAACAGCCAGGTTGTATGCAAGAATCCTACGAAGTCATTTGAATTTACAAAAGTGGTATTACGTAACGTATTTTCCGCGCTAACCATAGCGATGTGGTCAGCCAGTGCCGTGGGCGTCTCCATTGGAACCGTGCAGGGGTCCGTCATTCTTGGCCAGCCGTTGGACGTCTCATTTCCTGTGTTGTCGGACAGTAAAGCCATCACAGATGTGTGCGTTCGCGGTTCCGTTTCGGCGAATGGCACTCCCGTGTCGCAGTCGCAGGTGCGAATCACGCCGACGCCCGGGGTTGCCGGAAAAGCTGCGACCGTGCGGGTGCAGACCACCCAAGTAGTTTCAGAACCCGTGATGAGCGTTCGGCTGGTTGTTGGTTGTGACGCTAGCGTGGTTCGCAACTTCAACCTTCTTGCCTACCCTGCAGAGGCATTGGCGGCCCAAGCGCCGGTGCTGGCTTCTGCTCCGCTGATTTCGCAACAGTCTCTTGCCGTAGCCAGCAATCCCGGCGCGTCCCCCCGTAGTGCGACATTGCCGCCGAATGGTCCGCAGGCGCGTGCAAAAAGCTCGGAGGCCCGTGCGCCGACGGGGCGTCGCTCAGACGCTATAAGCCGCATCGCGCCGCGTAAACCGGCGGTGGCTGCCCGCTCAAAAGAGGTCTCTCCCGAGGGTTCAAGATTGGTGATGGAGCCGCTGTCTGACTGGCTCCAGGCGCCTTCGATGTTGCGGGTGTCTCCGGAATTAGCCAGCGCGTTACCAGATGAGAGCGAAGTGCCGCCGGAGCGGGCTGCTGCGGCTGCGTTGTGGCGCATGCTGAATATGCAGCCTGATGAGCTTGTTCAACAGTTAGCCCGTATTGACGAACAAGTCATATTACTGGCGGATGCCGAGCGCGCGCGGGCCGCTGCGGTCGATTCACAGAAAATTCTTGAAGAGAAAGCTTCCAATCGCTTTCCGGCAACCGTGGTGTACGTGCTGGCTCTGCTTTTGGCGCTGCTAGCAGCTCTTTGTGTATGGCTGTGGTCGCGGGCGCGCCGTCAGGCACATTTAGAAGAGCGTGCTTGGGCGCAGTCGATGGTCAAAAATGGGACGCCAATAAGTGAAAAAACCGAACCAGTGCAGCAGAGCGTTGCGGCTAATTCTCTGACGCCCACCGCGCCAGTAACGCGTGCCGCGGCTGATACCAGTTCACGGCTACAGCCCACCGAACCCGAGTTACTTCCCTCGGGCATGATGCCACTCGAGTTTGAGGTGCAAGGGTCCCGGGAGTCTCCTACCTCGCCTTCGCATGTCGATGCCGCGCTGCAAAAGGCGACTCCTGCGCACGCGGTCGTTAATCCAGAAGCCTTGTTTGATCTGCAGCAACAAGCTGAATTTTTTGTGTCTGTCGGCGAGCATGGGCAAGCGATTGCTGTGCTGAAGCAGCACATTCATGAAAACCAGGCAACGTCGCCGCTGGCGTACCTAGAGCTGATGCGACTGTATCGTTCGCTCAGTCGAATAGAAGACTTCAATAATCTGCGCGCGCAGATGCATTTGTATTTCAACGTGCAGGTACCTGAATTTGCTGCGTTTGCTCGCCCGGGAAAAACGCTGTTTGGGTATCCTGAGGTGCTCGCGCGTATTGAAGCTTTATGGCCAGAGGCGCATGTGGTTGCTGTGCTCCAAGCCCTTTTGTTTCGCGACAGCAGCGAGGAGCACCAGCGGTTCGCATTGTTGGCATATGACGACCTCCTCTTGCTGCATGCGGTTGCCGGCACTACGGTGCCATCCGCACGTGGCAACCTTGAGGGTCGAGCGAGGACCACATCCACCGAGCCTCTGCTCCCAGAAGAGCCGCCTCAAGCGTTTGGTCCCGTAGCGCTGGCACCTGTGGACAATTTGATGGAGTTTGAGCCCGACTGGGAGTTCGAGGCGCCAGAGCGGTCGGCCGCGGCAGCCACGACGGACCCAGGCGCTTCGTTAACGCTCGACCTGGATCTTAGCGACCTCACGCATTTGGGCCCCCCCTCAGAAGCGACCGATCCCAGCCTGCCGCTACCGCACCTTACCAATGACGATCTCTCGCCAGTAGTATCAATAGACAGTTTGGCCGACGACCAGCCTGTGGGCTTCGGCGCGAACAGCGATAGATTTGAGGCGCGCGTTGATCCTGACGTGCGAAAAACGGACTGACACTTGCCCATCGTTGGCGTTGGTCAGCCGTAGTAGCACAGGAATTCCTTTCGCGTCCCAAAAAATTTCGTGAGCGAGCGCGGCGTTTCCTGAGGTACTTTAGTCAATGAGTTATGCCCGGTAGGCAGCCTGTCCAGGGTGATCTTCACCCGTGCTCCATTCGCGCATCGATTACGGACTGCACCGCTTTGGATGGCGTCATTTAATCCAGCGCACCCAATGCAAAGTGCGATGGCATGCTGTTCGAGATATGGCGTTCTCTCCGCCCTCGATAACGGTCACCAGCAATTGACCCCTGGTGGAGCACGTTGGTGCTGCGGTTGTTGCTTAGAACGCTCTGAGTCCATGCCGTGCTCATGCCGAAGTTCCATGTGCCCGTTCGAGCGCGCCAGGCGCGGCACCCAGCGTCGAACGCGTGAGGATATTGACAATGTGCGAAGCGCTTTAGGGATCGTTATGAGACGCGTCCAGTAAAGCGGGCGCTGCTTTCATGGAACGAACAGTTCCTATCAACGCCAAGTGACTCTCGCGGCTGCCGAATCGAGCCGCTGCTTCCAGTGCAATAAGGGAACCCAACTGTGGCCCACCAACGCCGCCCGATGAAGGTGCAGAGCATCCAGCAAATCCGAAATAAAGCCCGCCGCTTCCTCAGCACTTGCGTGCGCGGGCCCTGCGCTCGGCAGCGCCGGTCAATCTACGGCTAATACGTTCCTTCCATAGCAGGCGAATCACTGGCCATCCAGTGTTGCCATGTGCGGCTCGAGCTCTGCTCGTGTTGGAGTTAGTGCTTGGGGGTACGCATGTCCACAGAACTCCGCGCTGAATATGGAGTCGGTCTGTTAGTTTGGCTATAACTCCGACGAAGTGCTCGATGAAACGCCGCTGTACGTGAGTCGGATAGCGGATCGGGTGTGGCCCCCGCGTGCAAGGTAAGCGTGTCGAAGCCAGGTTCAGCGTAGCCGGACATGTCGTTCTCCAAAGATGTGGGACAGCCTTGCCGCCGTTATTTGCCGGTCATTGTGGGCTATATTGGCAGGCGAGCGAGTCACCTGTGAGTAGGCTCGCCGGTACCCGGAGCACACCATGAAAGTAAGCGACATCCTTCGCGTCAAGGGCAACACGCTTTACACCGTCAACCCGTCTGAGCCGTTGTCTGATGCGGTCAACCTGATGTCGGAGCGCGATATTGGATCGTTGGTGGTTATGGAGCATGGCGATCTGGTGGGAATGCTGACATTCCGCGAGGTCATTCAAGCTCTGGTTCGTGGTGCCGGCTCGGTCGGGAAAATGCTGGTGCGGTCGGCAATGGATGATCATCCTTTGACATGCACCAACGAAACCGATATGGACGAAGTGCGCCGCATGATGCTCGACCGCCATGCGCGCTACATGCCAGTCATGGACAAGCGCATGTTGATGGGCGTGATTAGTTTCTACGACGTTGCTAAAGCCGTGGTAGACAGCCAGAACTTTGAAAACCGTATGCTCAAAGCTTACATTCGCGACTGGCCAGGCGAGGGCGAAACTCCCGCCGATTCGGGCGTGCGCTGACGAAATTTTGAAGGCGATATCCGGATCTGGCTGTAACAACTGGCCTGATAATTAAAAGCATGAGCGGCAATACTTTTGGAACACTTTTCGCTGTCACCAATTTTGGTGAATCCCATGGTCCAGCCATCGGCTGCGTAATTGACGGCTGCCCGCCCGGCATGCTGCTTTGCGAGGCAGACATCCAAGAGGACCTTGATAGACGTCGCCCCGGCACCAGTCGTTACGTCACGCAGCGTGCTGAGCCCGATGTGGTCGAAATTCTGTCGGGCGTTTATCAAGGTATGACGACCGGCACGCCCATCGGCTTGTTGATCCGTAATACAGATCAACGCAGCAAAGATTACGGCGACATTGCAGAGCGCTTTCGTCCCGGCCATGCCGACTACGCCTACTGGAAAAAATACGGCGTCCGAGACCCTCGCGGAGGTGGGCGCTCTTCTGCGCGACTGACGGCTCCGACCGTAGCCGCGGGCGCTGTGGCTCGTAAATGGCTCAAGATGCAGTTCGGTACTGAGCTTCGAGCCTGCATGACCCGACTGGGCGAGCTAGATATTGGCTTTGAATCTTGGGAGCACGTCAGCCAGAATCCGTTTTTTGCGCCGGTAGCGAATGTTGAGCGCCTTGAAGACTATATGGATGCACTACGCAAGGCTGGCGACTCCTGCGGAGCGTATATCCGCGTCCAGGCTAGTGGTATGCAAGTGGGCTTGGGTGAGCCCGTCTACGACAAGCTGGATGCGGATATTGCCTGGGCCATGATGGGCCTAAATGCTGTCAAAGGCGTGGAAATTGGTGCTGGTTTCGCCAGTGCCGCCCAGCGCGGAACAGTGCATGGAGACTCGATGTCTCCGGAGGGTTTTCTGACCAACCACGCGGGTGGCGTTTTGGGCGGCATAAGTACTGGACAGGACATCGAAATTCAGATCGCGATCAAACCGACCAGCTCCATCTTGAGTCCGCGCACATCAATTGATGTAAACGGAAAGTCTGTAGAGGTGGTCACCAAAGGCCGTCACGATCCGTGCGTAGGCATCCGTGCTGCACCCATTGCGGAAGCTCTGCTGGGGCTGGTGCTGATAGATCACGCCCTGCGTCACCGCGCCCAATGTGGTGATGTACAGCAGGGTATGGCATCTATCGCAGCGCAAGCTTAATTTGCTGCTTTTTTAATAGCTTTTCGCCTTTGCGCCGCACGCGCTAGAGGCCTAAAACACTAAAAATTTAGCGCCGAACCTCGTCGACCAAGCTTTTGAAGTCGTCGATATCCTCAAAGCTGCGGTAGACGCTGGCGTAGCGAATGTAGGCCACCTGATCGAGTTTTTTGAGCTCACGCATCACCAGCTCGCCGATTCGGTTAGAGGCGATCTCGCGTTGGCCTAGGCCGAGCAAATGCTCCTCGATACGTTCGATGGCACTATCGACCTGTTCCGTGCTTACGGGGCGTTTGCGAAGTGCAATAGCTAACGAGCCCAACAATTTTGAGTGGGTGTATTCAGTTCGCCTCCCGTCTTTCTTCACCACTACTGGAAAACTAACCTCCGGTTTCTCGTAGGTAGTGAAGCGCTTGTCGCATGCACCGCAGCGGCGTCTGCGACGGATGAAGCTGCCGTCTTCCGCCACGCGTGTCTCTGCCACATGGGTGTCGAGATGGCTGCAAAAGGGACACTTCATCGCCTGTTTCTACTTATGACGCTTAGAGGAGCCTGCGCGGCAGAAGGAACGTCGACTGCAAAGTGGCCACAGCGGGCCAGTGGCCACCGCCTTTTTGCCTCACAGCCGGGCTATGGGGTAAAAATTCGGCAAGAACTGTCATCGTTGGGACCAATTTTAGCCCGGCTGCCTTGTGCCGCACCCCCCGCCTAGCCGCCGTACACCGGAAACTGCGAGGTCAGCGCGTGTACTTTTGCCCGCACCGCGGAGATGTGAGCCTCGTCTCGCGGGTTCTCCAGAACATCGGCAACCAGGTGCGCAGTCGCGCGTGCTTGATCTTCCTTGAAGCCGCGTGTGGTCATCGCAGGGGTGCCGATGCGCACGCCGCTGGTCACCATGGGCTTTTCCGGGTCATTGGGGATGGCGTTTTTGTTAATCGTCATGTGGGCAGAGCCCAGCACGGCTTCTGCTTCCTTGCCAGTGATGCCCTTGGACCGTAAGTCCACCAGCATCACGTGGCTTTGCGTGCCACCGCTCACGATACGCAGACCTCGTTCGGTCAAGGTCTCCGCAATGGTTATGGCGTTTTTGGCTACCTGCTCTTGGTAAGCCTTGAATCCTGGCTGCATCGCTTCTTTGAAAGCCACGGCTTTAGCAGCAATGACGTGCATCAACGGGCCTCCCTGCAAACCAGGAAAGATCGCGCTATTGATGGCTTTCTCGTGCCGCGCCTTCATCAAAATAATGCCGCCGCGCGGGCCGCGCAGGCTTTTGTGCGTGGTGCTGGTGACCACATCGGCATGCGGCACGGGGTTCGGATACACACCCGCAGCGATCAGGCCGGCG
Organism: Burkholderiales bacterium; assembly: GCA_038235025.1. GTDB lineage: Bacteria > Pseudomonadota > Gammaproteobacteria > Burkholderiales > Burkholderiaceae_C > Simplicispira. Next base: position 60,220 of record JBBSUJ010000003.1, on the reverse strand, counting down.
TAATGCGCCATGTCCACCATGAAGATGGCACCCACATCCTTGGCGACTTTGGCAAAGCGTGCGAAGTCGATGTGCAGACTGTACGCGGAAGCGCCTGCAATGATGAGCTTGGGCTTGCTCTCGTGCGCCTTCTTCTCCATTGCGTCGTAATCGAGTACTTCGCTGGCATCGAGACCGTAAGACACCACGTTGAACCATTTGCCCGAGATGTTCAGCGGCATACCGTGCGTGAGGTGACCGCCTTCGGCCAAGCTCATGCCCATGATGGTGTCACCCGGCTTGAGAAAGGCAAGAAACACGGCTTCGTTTGCGGAGGCTCCGCAGTGTGGCTGGACGTTGGCAGCGTCGGCCCCAAATAGATGCTTGACGCGGTCAATTGCCAATTGCTCGGCAATGTCCACAAACTCGCAGCCACCGTAATAGCGCCTGCCGGGATAGCCTTCGGCATACTTGTTCGTCAGCTGCGTGCCCTGCGCCCACATTACTGCCGGTGACGCATAGTTCTCGCTGGCGATCAGTTCAATGTGCTGTTCCTGGCGCTGGTTTTCGGCTTGAATAGCAGCGAAAAGCTCGGGATCGGTTTGCTCGACAAGAGTATTGCGGTTGTACATGGCAGTCCTATGAACTTATGTCCCTTAAAGCAGGGCTGCCCAGGCGAACGGCTTAACGCAACGGCTTTGAGCCCCTGCGGCGCGCTTCCCAGTGGTTCACAAGGTCGGGTCCTTGCAGCGGTCCACATCGGCTGCCGCTTTCTTACAAAGTCGGAGCCTATCGCCAGTCGCGCGCCTCGAAATTTTAACGTAATGCGGGTGCGCCTTGGTGACGGCGCGTTTTACACTGGGCTCATCAGAGCCACTTTTTCAGAGGTCGACGCATCGGAGCCTGGGGCCATCACGGGAGCCGAAGGTGGAGGCCCCGCAGTCACGCCGGAGCCGGCCCTTGTCGTCAAGGTACCCGGCACTGGCGGAGGCTGGGAGTGCGCACTACGGCCTGCTGCGACTTGGCGCAAGCGAAATTGCTCGGCAAGCACCTTTGCCGCGTAACCGCCGTCGTCGGTGAGGTTGGCTGCACCTACGTAATAGCGCAGCCCGCCTTCTAATGAGCCGGCACGTCGAATACATTCTTGCAAGATTTGCACCCCGACGCGTAAATTGGAGACTGGATCGAATGCGGCGATGTCGCCGCCAAAGCTTTCGAATTTTTCCGTGTGAATACGAGTCATGACCTGCATCAGGCCTTGTGCGCCCACCGGGCTCTGTGCGAAGGGGTTAAAGCGTGATTCGATGGCCATTACAGCCAAAATCAGGGTCGGGTCTAACTTGGTTTGGGTGCCCAGCTCAAAAGCTTCTTCCACCAACAGACTGAGCGGCTGTTGAGCTACGCGGTACTTTTTGCTCAACCAGTGCGCGATGCGCGCTTGGTCTTTGGGTAATCTGCCAGTCACGACTGCAAGGGCAGGTTCGGTTGCGCCGTCTGACTCAAGCGCGACGTTGGCATCTGATTCCTGCAGCTGCCTGGCCTGTAACCATTCACGTAATTGAGCTTCTCCCCGGCTGCGAAGGTCGGGACGTGCGGCCAGCGCGATCAGCATGCAAGCGATGGCGATTCCAAATAGCGCAAATCCATTGCGCGTGGCGTGCACAGCGAACGTTGGTAATTGTCTCGAGCCTATTCGTACGCATGCGATCAATGTTTTTGTTGCTGTCATAGCTTCCTTTTGAGTGGCCAGCTCGACACAGGCACGGAGGGAACCCGGCCTGGTGGTGAGCTCGCAGACAGTGCGCCGTCGAGAGATACATGGCGCTTGGCATCTACGGAAACGACGTGTGAAATTGGCAAAGTGCTGCGGGTTTATACCTAGCATTTGCAGCGTTGGAGAATTTTAGAGGGGGACTAAATATTTAGTCAACACTAAAGAATTGATTTCTTATTCTAATAAATCATATTCAATTAGATGAAAAAAACAAAATCAGGGGGTTGCGAGTGGTGTCCCCACCAACGCCAGCGCAGCTTCGCTATAACGGGAATAGATGCAATTTGTTGCAGAAACCACGCGGGCTCATGGCATCGCGTGCTTGTATCGCAGTCTTGCAAGGTTTTTTACGACTCGAAGCTTGGCTCACTTTGCCTGGTTCATCCTTGTCCAGTGGGGCAAAAGCCGAAGCCGATTCAAAAGCAGCGAAAATACTTGCTTCGCGTGCAGCTTTGTTCTGCACCCCTTTACGTTTTTTGATCCGGGTGCGAACGCGCTCCAGAATGTGCTGATGTTCCCTTTCACCTCGCGCAACAAGATGTCCGACGTCCCTGAAACCCCCACGCCTGAGCACACTGCGGTGGCTGTTCATCCATTGGATGACGCCACTGGCGGTGCCTTTTCTGCTGCTACGTCGGGCGAACGCGCATCGCGCGTTCGCGAATGGCTCGCTAGTGAGCCGACCGTTGAGCTGTTGCAGGAAGTGTTCAAGGATTTGAGTGCTCGTGACAAGGGTGCCGCTCGCCCCGTGCGTGAACGCTTGGACGAACTGCGGCGCGCTAAAGCGCAAGAATCCATCGGAGCCGAATGGGCAACGAAGGCGCAAGCGCTTTTGATGGCAAGTCGGTTTCACATTGCCGATGCCATGGCATGGCAACGCGACGCAGCGAAAGCTGGAGCCCCTCTCTCGCGTGAGCCGTTGGCCCAATTGAAATCGCAATTGGCCGATCGCGGGAAAGTCATAGAAGACCTGCAGCACCGCGTGCAGGTCCAGCGTGAGGCGGCAGTGTTGCTGGCGCAGCGCATTGAAGTGCTGTCGACCAAGCCTTGGCGGGATGCTAGTGCCGCAACGGTCGCGCTCGGTGCGGACGTGGAGCATTGGCAAGCGCAGGCGCAGAGCCTAAATGAGGACGCCAGCTGGCCCAGCGTGGAAGCACGGTTTCCGCCGTTGCTCGAAGCGTCTGGCACACAACTGCTCGTAGTGTGGCAGGCGTTCCAGGCGGCCGTTGCACAAGCTGTAACGGCCTCCGAAAACGAGGCGTCGCCTTTGCCTGCAGTCCCCATGTGGGCGGAGGAGCTGCATATCGCGCGTGGCGGAGACAGCAAGGCGCGCCCCCAGGCGGAAGTGCTAGCTTCTAAACCGCGCGTTGAACCGGGAAAAGTGGCGGAGGCCAGCGCACGGGTCACGGAGCGTGTTGCCCGGCTGGAAGAAGAGACCAGCCAGGGCCACGGCAAAGGTAGTGCGGGTGCCGCTAATGCTTTGCGAACCGCGCTTAAGCAAGATGGGCGCTTTATATCCCCAGAGTTGGAGCAGCGTGTCAACAGCGCGTTACTGGCGGCAGGCGAACTGGAAGGCTGGCAGCGCTGGAGCGCTGACCAGGTTCGCGAGGATCTGCTAGCCAAAGCGCGCGCACTGTTGAATCGCCCGGACGGTCAGTCACTGGGCGGACGCAAGATGCAGGAGAGCCTGCGCATGCTGCGCGAGCAATGGAAGCAGGCCGACCAAGGCGGTGCACCCAACCATGCACTGTGGAAGCAGTTTGATCAAGCCTGCACGGAGGCGCACAAGGTAGTCGAGGCCTGGCTGGAGAAAATCCGCGCCGATGCGGCTGAGCACAAGGCGGAAAGACTCGGGTTGATTGAAGAAGTTAAAACCTGGAGTGAGCAGAACGCTGCCAACACCGACTGGCGTGAGGTGCTGCGCGCGCTGCATGGGTTTGGGGACCGCTGGCGCAACGGCGGTCACGTTGGCGAGAAGCTATTCGCCGAACTGCAGCCGCAATGGAAGCTCGCTATCGACGCAGCGGCGGCGCCATTTGAAACCGCTCAGCGTGACAGCTTGTCGCGGCGGCAGGCCATGATTGACGAAGCCGTCGCACTGGGAACGGCGGATTTTTTGCGTATTGATGCCGTCAAGGATGTGCAGCAGCGCTGGCAAGCCGAGGCGCAATCTGTGCCGGTCGAACGCCGTCGGGAGCAAAAATTGTGGGACGCGTTTCGCAAGCCCATTGACGATGCTTTTAATCGCAAAACCGCTGAGCGCGAACGCGGCACTGCGCAAGCCAGTGAGCACGACAAGGCCGTCCTGCTAGCCGCTAGGGCGCTTGACGCGGCTAATGCCAGCGGGGATGCGCAAGTCATTCGCGCTGCTGTCGCTGGGTTGGAAGCAGCTCTGCGGGGACAGGCGGCGGATGTGGCTGCGCGCCAATCACAAAACAACCCCGCTCCAATACCTGAAGCCAAAGGCGACACAGATACTTCAGACTCTGGAGCGGACGTACCTGAACCGACGGGCACATCGACAGCGACTGCAGCGGCCACAGCGCAACCGGACTCAGAGAATGGAGCGGTGGCGGGAAGTACAGAGGGTTCAGCTCCTGAACTGGTTCCCGCCTCCGCGCCTAAGCCAGCTCCCAAGCGCGTGGTAGCGGTGCGGGGGGACGACCGCCCAGGCATGAGGAAAGAAGTGCCTGCGGCCCCTGGCCGCGGGCGGCCGGGGGAGCGACGCGATGATCGCTCCGGAGGGCGCCCTGGAGGCCGCGATGGCATGCGCGACGGGCCGCGTTTCGGTGATCGTCCCAGTTTCGAGGAGCGCGGTCCGCGTCTGGGAGATGCTGCATTTCGCGCTCAGCGTGACGCCTTGGAGCACGCTCAAGCAGCGCTGCGCAAACTGGCGGCGCAGGCCCATGGCGAAGCGCTTACACACTTGCTGAGCGCCTGGGAGCAACGCGATGCGAGCCTGGTGCCGTCGGCACAGGAGATGGGCCGTGCTGTGTCGGGTGTCGTGCGCAACACCTGGGTGCAGGCGCTGACGAGCGACGCTGCTCCAGCCGGTAAGACATCGCCGTCCGATTTGCTGCTGCGGCTGGAAATGGCCGCTGATGTTCCTACGCCAGCGGAGCAAATCTCTGCACGGCGCTTGATGCAACTTCAGCTGCTCACGCGTCGCAATGAGGCCAGCCCGGCAGAAACCTGGCAGCAGGATGTGGCGCAGTTGCTGGGCACGCTTAGTGATGCGCAGTCCGCACGCCGCCTGCAAAACCTGCTCAAGGTGTTGATGCGCGGTTGATTGGGCTAGTAGCCTTCTCGTACCCATCACCTAGAACAAAAAAAGCCGCTGTAGGTACAGCGGCTTTTTTACGGGAGTGTGACGAGGGCACAGTTTTTGGAAAAGGCGTAGAAAATCGTTGTGTTGCAGCCTAGTGAAGCGCATGAAAAAACATGCTGCACAAAACAAAAAAGTCGCTGGATAGCGACTTTTCGTTAAACTTGGTGCCCAGGAGAGGACTCGAACCTCCACGATGTTACTCGCTAGTACCTGAAACTAGTGCGTCTACCAATTCCGCCACCTGGGCATTTCAGGAAAGAACAAGATTGTATAGCAAAAAAATGAGCGTAAATGCGCCCGCAGCAGAAGCGTCCGACGAAATTTCGGGCACCGTCCAAGGTCACCGCGATGGTCATGGTTTTGTCCAGCGCGACGATGGTCTATCGGACATTTTTCTTCCCCCCAACGAAATGCGTGCTGTCCTGCACAAGGACCGCATACGCGTTTGCATCACGCGCCAGGACAGGCGCGGTCGTCCCGAGGGACGTGTGGTGGAAATCATTGAGCGACCGGCGCTTCCGCTGATCGGACGTCTGCTGCAGGAGAGCGGCGTGTGGGTCGTTGCGCCAGAAGACAAGCGCTACGGTCAGGATGTGCTGATTCCAAAAGGCGGCCTGGGAGACGCGCAGCCGGGGCAGGTTGTCGTGGTCGAGTGGGCCGAAGCGCCTGCCTTGTACGGTCAACCCGTCGGGCGCATCGTCGAGGTTCTGGGCGAGGTCGACGACCCGGGCATGGAGATTGAAATTGCCGTGCGCAAATATGGCGTGCCGCATGAGTTCTCGGAAGACGGTTTGGCTGAAGCCGGCGCGCTGCCCGACAAGGTGCGCCCCCAAGACAAAAAGCACCGGGTGGACCTGACCGATGTGCCGCTCGTCACCATCGATGGCGAGGATGCCCGCGATTTTGACGATGCCGTCTATTGCGAGCCCGCCAAAGTCGGGCGCTCCAAAGGTTGGCGCCTGCTGGTCGCGATTGCCGATGTCAGCCACTACGTACAGACGGGCAACCCGATTGACGTGGACGCTTACGACCGCGCAACCAGCGTGTACTTTCCGCGCCGCGTGATTCCCATGCTGCCGGAGAAGCTCTCCAACGGCCTGTGCTCACTGAACCCTGATGTAGAGCGCCTGTGCATGGTGTGCGACATGCTGGTGAACGCCAAAGGGGAGGTGCATGCCTACCAGTTCTACCCGGCGGTCATGTTCAGCCACGCGCGCTTTACCTATACCGAAGTCGCGGCGATTCTGAGCAACACGCGAGGACTTGAAGCCGCTAAACGCAAAGAGCGCGTGCCTGATCTCCTCAATCTGCACGATGTGTACAGGGCGCTTTTGATTGCCCGCAAGCAGCGCGGTGCGGTGGATTTCGAAACCACGGAGACGCAGATCGTCTGTGACGACAACGGCCGTATCGAAAAAATCGTGCCGCGTACTCGCAACGAGGCGCACAAGCTGATCGAAGAGGCCATGTTGGCGGCCAACGTGTGCAGCGCCGATTTCATCGCCCAAGGCAAGCACCACGGCTTGTTCCGGGTGCATGAAGGCCCCACGGCCGAAAAGCAAGACATCTTGCGCAGCTATTTGAAAGCCATGGCGGTGGGGATGACGATCAGCGACAACCCAGCACCTGTTGAGTATCAGGCGATTGCTGAAGCCACCAAGGACCGACCTGACGCTCAGCAGATACACACGATGCTGCTGCGCTCCATGCAGCAGGCCGTTTACACCCCCATCAACAATGGCCACTTTGGCCTTGCATTTGAGGCGTACACCCACTTCACCAGCCCGATTCGCCGCTACCCTGATTTGCTTGTGCACCGGGTCATCAAGGCGATTTTGGGTGACACCCGCTACCGGTTGCCGGCGTTACCGACGCCCGGAGAGGCGCACGCCAAGCTGAGCAAACGCCTAGCAGCTAAGGTGCCCCAGCCAGGCACCGTGCCGCGTAAGAAGGAGACCGGGGCGGCTTTGGCCGAGACGCAATCCTGGGAGGCGGCCGGCTTGCATTGCAGCGCTAATGAGCGCCGCGCCGACGAAGCCAGCCGGGATGTAGAGGCCTGGCTCAAGTGCAAGTACATGCGCGAGCATCTGGGCGAAGAATTCAGCGGCCTGGTCACTTCGGCCACCAGCTTCGGTATCTTTGTGACGTTAGACGCGATGTATGTCGAGGGTTTGGTGCACATCACCGAGCTAGGCGGCGAATACTTCAAGTTCGACGAAGCGCGGCAGGAGTTGCGCGGCGAGCGCAGCGGCATGCGTTTTGCGATTGGTACGCGGGTTCAGGTGCAGGTGAGCCGAGTCGACCTGGATGGCCGTCGCATTGATTTTCGGTTGATTACGGATGGCGAGCTGGCACCACTGCGCGGCAGTGAGCGCGGTGGAGCGCGGCCCGCTGGTGGCGGCAAGTCAACCGAAAAGCCGGGTAGAAATGCCTCGGTTAAAGAGAGCGCTGCCAAGAAAGGCGGCAAGGCCCGCAAAGATCGGCCTGCCGGTGCCAGCGACGCCAGCAATATCAGCGCGGAGGGCCGGCTCGCTATTTATTCCGCGCGGTCGGAGGTGCAAGCGCCGCCTACCGGGGAAGGTCACACCGCGGGCAAGGCTGGCGGCGTACCGCGCGGTGGCGGCAAAAGCACGCAGCAGGCCTCTCTACTGACCAAGTCGCCGAGCGGCGGCGGCAAGGGGCGATCGGGTCGTCGGGGCTGACCAGCACCGTGCACTGAATCCTGGCGCTGAACGGGCGGCGCGTCTGCGTTGCAGGCACAAGCACAGGCGAAGTGCCTCGAAGTGACACCAGTTTGCAGACTCGGAGATTCGCAGATTCACGCGATGTGTGAATCTTTAAAACTATATTATTAATAGCTACAAACCCATTCTGCATAAGCGCTAGACTCCATTCTCATTAGATTTTTTTGACCATTCCATTGGCTACCGGAATGGCCGCCTCATCGTCTACCTCATTGGCGAGTGCACTTGCTGTCAGGGGAACCGCGTTTGGCCATTGATCTGCCCGCCGCCCGTGCGCGTACACCGCGTGGCAAGCCGCGTTGAACGCTGCCTCCCCGGCGGCGAGCCGGGCCCCCACCATTCCGGCCAGCACATCGCCGGTGCCGGCGGTAGCCAAGCGCGCGTTGCCGGTTGGGTTGATGTGTGGAAGGTGGTCCATTGGCGCGGCAATCACGGTGCCAGAGCCCTTGAGTACGCATATGCAATCGAAACGTTTGGCAATGTTGTAGGCGCACGCCAGACGGTCTAGCTGCACTGTCTGAGCGTTGCAGCCCAGCAAGCGTGCGGCTTCCAGCGGGTGGGGCGTGAGCACTGTGCAGTAGCCCTGCGCTGCGCGGGCTTTCAATGAAGCCTTTAGCTTTTTGCTCTGGGCAATCGCGTTGAGCGCGTCGGCATCCAGTACCAATCGCGGTGCCTGTGCCAGAACCTTGGGCAGCACTTCCCTAACCGCGTCGCCACCGCCGCAGCCGCAAACCACCGTGAGTTGGGTGAGCTCCAGCACATCAAAACGTCGCTGCATCAACTCGGGCATCCACTGGGCGGGATGCAATGCTCCGTCATCTAGCAAAACCACCAATACCCGTCCGGTACCTGCATGCAGTGCTGCGCTGCCAGCCAGCAAAGCTGCGCCCTCCATGCCCATGCCACGGCGCGCTAAACCTTCCCCACCGACGATGGCGAGATCGCCATAGCTGCCTTTGTGGCTGGCCTGGGCCCGCTGCTTCACCGGGGGCGGTCCTGCTAGCCAGGCGGTAGCACGCGCGTTGGCCTGTTCGGACGCGGTGCCCAGGTCATCCAGCCAGAGCGTGCCCGCGGCGTCTTTGCCTTGGGCGGTCAGGAGGCCGGGTTTGAGCGTCAGCAACGCGAGGGTGTGGATGGGCGGCGAAAAGGAGCTGAACGCAGAGGGCTCGGCCAGCCCTTCAAAGCCGCCGGACCAAGCACCAGTGTCCGCTTGCAAGCCTGAAGGAATGTCCACGTTCAAGACGGTGGCCGGACTTGCGCGCATCTGATGCAAAAGTTTGATCCATAGCGGTGGCGGAGATCGTTTTTTTTCGCCCTGTGCTAGGCCAATGCCGAGAAGCGCATCCACGCAAAGATCATCTGGCATGAGGGTTGTTGGTGGCGCGTCGGCAAACCGCACGCCAGCGCAGCGTGCGCGCTGCAAGGCGCAAAGGGCATCCGGTGGCGTGGTGGTCTCGTCACCCAACCAGGTCACTGTGACGTCGATACCGTGGCTTTGCAGCGTAGCGGCCGCTTCCAGCCCGTCGCCGCCATTGTTGCCGGGCCCGCACAGCACCCATACCTGCTGCGCATGAGGTGCCAGCGCGCGTGCCAGCCGGGTAATGGCGTAGCCGGCGCGCTGCATCAAGGTATGCGGCGGCAGGCTTTCAGTTGACTCGTTCTCAATGGCCCGGGTGGCAGCTGTGTCGTGCAAAGGGTAGGCGCGGTCGCTGTGTAGTCGGAGCATGCCGTGCATTATGGGCAGAGCTGCTGTCAGGCCCTTGCGACGAAGTTCAGCCGCCGCGCACTGCAAAGTGCGTTAACACCTCGTTGCCCAGTACGCAGGGGCGCTCACTCATTGCATCGGCTAGTACGCGCGCACAGCCGCTGGCCAACGCCCAACCGCTGTCGCCGTGACCGGTGTTGACCCAGATGCCAGGCACGCCGCTAGCGCCCAACGCAGGCAGACCACCGGAGCGCATAGGCCGCGCACCGCGCCAGACCTGCATGCTTTCCCCACGCGAAGCACTGCCCGGAAACCACGCGTCCAGTGCTTCGTACAAGCGGTTCAGGGCTTGGGTCTGGTGGGTGTGCGACTGGGCATTTGCAGCGCCGTTGCCAAGCGCCGCTCCCCCCGCGATGCGGATGCGCTGCCCCATGCGCGAAAGACTGACCTGCCGGGCAACGTCGATCACCGTACCTTGTGGTTGGCCGGCATCTTCGCGCAGTGGCGCTGTCAGTGAAGTACCCCAAAGCGCGACCATGCCGAGATCGATGCCCAGCGGCTCCAACAGAGACTGCGCATCCATGCCGCTACACATCACAACCGCGTCGACAGTCTGGGTCGGTGCGTTGCCGCTCAGGCGCATCTCAGCGCGCCCGCCCACGCTGCGAACCGCTGCCACTTCAGCGTTGAACACGAACTCAACGCCCAGTCGCTGGGCTGCTTGGCGCAGCAATACAGCGTATTGGCGGCAGTTCCCGGCTTCTGCAGTGGGCAGGTGCAGGGCCATCGTGAAGGGTTCAGAATCGGCCAGGCCCGGCTCCACGGCGCGTGCGCCATCAGCATCCAGTTCATTGAGCGGAACACCAGCATCGCGCAGCGCCTCCACGGTGCCGCGCAGCGGGGCTGCAGTGCGTTCGTCGCGCAGCAACAACAGGGCACCGGCGCTGCCTTCCAACACCAATTCCAGTGCCTCACTGGTTTGCGCAAAACAGCGCTGACTCAATTGTGAGAGCTGTGCCAGAGCACGCAGGGCAGGTGACGGTTCGCTACTGCGCGCTGCAGCGCGTGCGGCAGTGCGCCATTGCCACAGCCAGCGCATGTGCGGCAAGCGGGTGCCGCTGCCCAACTCTACATTGGCGGCGCTGCCCAATGCGCTGGGAACGCCCATGGCACCGGGTGCTGCCCAAGGCGACAACAGTGCGGGACCGAGCAGAGCGCCTGGCGCGTAGCTTGCCTCTTCCGCAGCACTGGCGCGTCGTTCGAATACGGTGACCTCGTGGCCTTGGCAGGCCAACTCATACGCGGTCGTTACACCCACAACGCCGGCGCCCACAATGGCAATCTTCATGAAAATCCAAGCTTTTTAGGCCTCTAGCGCTTATTGGTAAAAGGCTAGTAGCTATTAATTTTGTAGTGATTCTTCTAAGCGCAGGCTGACGTTCAGCACCGCGTCATCGCGCATCGCGCTATGCCACACCATCAGGCCCACGGGCAGCTCGCCGCGCACATGGCACGGGAGCGACAGCGCGCAACCGTCCAGCATGTTCACCACGCTGGGGTTGCGCAGCAGCAAGGCGTTGACACGGGAAAATTCGGCATCCCGACGCGCATCCTGTTCCGGGTTGACCCCATCGGCGGGCGCCACGCTTTCAAGCAAAGGCGCGTGTATCGGCACGGTGGGGGAGAGCAGGGCGTCATAACCTGCAATCGCGCGTTCGATGTCTGCAATCCAGGCTCGTCGAGCCTGCACCAGATCGATGTAATCTGCCGCACTCATGCCTGCACCTCGCTCAATGCGCTGGCGCACGCGGGGGTCGTAGTCAGCGCCATGGCTTTTTAGCAATGCGCGATGCCAGGCAAAACTTTCAGCAGCTGCAAACCCTCCGCTGACCTGCAAGCCAGAAATTTTTTCAAGTTGCGGCAGAGATATCTCTTCAACGTGCGCTCCCTGGCGACGCAGCACCTGCAAGCTGCGCTCAAAAGCGGCGCGCACCTTGGTCTCAAGTGATTCGAGCATCACGCCGCCTGGCACGGCCAGTCGCCACGCCGACAGTGGCGCAGCACTTCGCACCACCCGGCGAGCGGCCAGTATTTGGTGCGCCGTGATGGCGTCCTGCACCGAGCGTGTCAGCGCGCAGACCGTATCCAGAGTGGTGGATAGGGGCACGGCTCCTCCGGTGGGCACCAGCCGCGCCGTATTTTTAAAACCCACGATGCCGCACAGCGCGGCCGGAATGCGAATGGAGCCGCCGGTGTCAGACCCCAGCCCGATAAAAGCCGCCCCAGTGGCCACCGATACCGCCGCACCCGACGACGATCCGCCCGGGACGCGTGCCGGGCCGGGAATCGCGCCGAATCGCCCGTCATACGCGGCAGGTGTCGCTGCGTGGGGATTGGTGCCCACGCCTGAAAACGCAAACTCCACCATGTGCGTGCGGCCGATCACTACGCCTCCGGCGGCTCTCAGCCGCGCTACAGCAGGCGCATCCGCTGGTGCGGCCGGGTGGTTAGCCAGCGCAGTGGAGCCCGCCGAAGTCACCTCGCCCCGCATGTCAAACAGGTCCTTGATCGAGACCGCCAGACCTGCAAGCGGAAGGTGCGCCCGGTCAGTATCTCCAGTTTTTGGTGCGCAACCAGTGAGGTCCGCAAGGTCGGCGCAGGGCGCCGCCCATGCGGCCTTGCAGGCCGGGCTTAGTGCATGCGCCACGCAACGGTCCCATTGGGTGTTCGCGCTGGTGGTGCCAGCGCGAAGCTGGCGCAGCGTGCTATCAAGGGTTTGGGCCATGCATGTGCTAGAATCTTTGGGTTTTGCCGAGGGTGTAAACCCGAGCAGAACCAATAGCAAACCAGTCCTACCGAGGTGTTGCAGCCTTGCCAGCGTATGAAGTGGCGGGCCGCGATGTCGGGCTGGATTTTAGACCTAACCTTTGGAGTATTTTTATGGCAGTCACTATGCGCGAAATGCTGGAAGCCGGCGTTCACTTCGGCCACCAGACCCGTTTCTGGAACCCCAAGATGGCTCCGTACATCTTTGGCCATCGCAACAAAATTCACATCATCAACTTGGAGAAGTCGCTTCCGCTACTCCAGGACGCAGCCAAATTTGCCAAGCAGCTCACCGCGAATCGCGGCACCGTGCTGTTCGTCGGCACCAAACGCCAGGCCCGCGACACTGTAGCCGCCGAAGCGCAGCGCGCTGGCGTACCTTTCGTGAACCAGCGTTGGTTAGGCGGCATGTTGACAAACTTCAAAACCGTCAAGACCTCGATCAAGCGGCTGAAGGATATGAAGGCCCAGCAAGAAGGTGGCCTTGAGTCACTAAGCAAAAAAGAGCAGCTGATGTTCACCCGCGAAATCGAAAAGCTCGAAAAAGACATCGGGGGCATCCAGGATATGGCTGCGCTGCCGGACGCCATTTTCGTTGTCGACGTGGGCTTTCACAAAATCGCTATCGCCGAAGCCAAAAAGCTTGGTATTCCGTTGATCGGGGTGGTGGACACCAATCATTCGCCCGAAGGTATTGACCACGTCATTCCTGGCAATGACGACTCCGCCAAGGCGGTGGATTTGTACGTTCGCGCCATGGCCGATGCCGTGATCGAAGGCCGTAACAGCGCCGTGAACGACGTGGTGAAGGCGGTTGCTGCTGAAGGCTCCGACGAATTCGTGGAAGTGGAAGAATCCGCGGCCTGAGCCCGCTCGCCCGCGCAACAAACCGTTGCGAAAAATAGCGGGGCTAGAGGCCCCCTTTTTTTATCTTGAAAAATCTGATTTGAATCTGGAGAAGAACTGATGGCTGCTATTACTGCAAGCATGGTGGGCGAACTGCGCGCCAAGACCGACGCCCCGATGATGGAGTGCAAAAAAGCCCTTACCGAAGCCGCTGGCGACATGGTCAAGGCTGAAGAGCTGCTGCGCGTCAAGCTGGGTACCAAGGCTGGCAAAGCTGCTTCGCGCGTGACAGCCGAAGGCGTAGTGACCAGTTTTGTTGAAGGCAGCACGGGTGCCATGCTGGAAGTCAACAGCGAAACCGACTTCGTCACCAAAAACGACAGCTTTTTGGCGATGGCGACTGCCGCCGCGGAACTGATCGCCAAGCACAACCCTGCCGATGTGGCAGCCCTGGGCGGGCTTGCCTACGAGCAAGATGGTTTCGGCCCCACGCTAGAAGATGTTCGCAAAGGTCTTATCGGCAAGATCGGCGAGAACATGTCGTTCCGCCGCTTCAAGCGCTTTGCCGGTAGCGACAAGCTTGCTGCTTACATGCACGGCACACGCATCGGCGTCGTGGTGCAGTACGAGGGCGATGAGACGGCCGCCAAAGATGTGGCCATGCACATTGCCGCGATGAAGCCAGTGGCTTTGGCCAGCAGCGATGTTCCAGTCGAGTTGATCGAAAAAGAGCGCTCGGTTGCCGCTGCAAAAGCAGCGGAAGACAAAGCCAAGGCCGAGGCTGAAGGCAAGTCGGTTCAGTCCGATGAAATCGTCGCCAAGCGGATCGAGGGCGGCGTTCAGAAATACCTGAAAGAGGTTTCGCTCTTCAACCAGACTTTTGTAAAGAACGACAAGCAGAGCGTCGAGCAAATGCTGAAAGAGCAAGCCACAACTGTCAAAGCGTTTACGCTGTACGTGGTGGGCGAGGGTATTGAGAAGAAGGTGGACGACTTCGCGGCCGAAGTGGCAGCGCAAGTTGCTGCTGCTAAGGCCGCCGCTTAAGAAGCGAGCTGCACGGCTGCCCGCCCAGCCTGTTTGGCCTTAAGGTCTGCTATCCGCGACGTTTTTTCACCGCTTTGCACAGGAAATTTTCATGACTCAGCCCAAACCCGCCTATAAGCGCATCTTGCTCAAGTTGTCGGGCGAGGCGTTGATGGGTGACGATGTTTTCGGCATTAACCGCGCCACCATCGTTCGCATGGTGAGCGAGGTGGCTGAAGTCACCCGCATGGGTGTGCAAGTCGCGGTAGTCATTGGTGGTGGAAATATCTTTCGCGGGGTGGCAGGCGGAGCGGAAGGCATGGACCGTGCCACGGCCGACTACATGGGTATGCTGGCTACCGTGATGAACGCTTTGGCCCTTGCCGATGCGATGGACAAGCAGGGACTCACCGCTCGTGTGATGTCGGCCATCTCGATTGAGCAAGTGGTGGAGCCTTATGTGCGGCCCAAGGCGCTGCAGTATTTGGAGGAGGGTAAGGTGGTTGTGTTCGCCGCCGGTACGGGCAATCCATTCTTCACCACCGACACAGCGGCTGCGCTGCGCGGAGCCGAAATCGGTGCCGAGCTGGTGCTCAAGGCTACTAAAGTTGATGGCGTTTATACCGCCGATCCGCATCAGGACCCAACGGCGACGCGTTACGCCACGCTCAGCTTCGACGAGGCGATGGCCCGTAACTTGGGCATCATGGATGCCACGGCCTTTGCCCTGTGCCGTGACCAGAAATTGCCGGTCAAAGTGTTTTCCATTCTCAAAGCCGGCGCATTGAAGCGCGTAGTGCTCGGCCAAGACGAGGGTACGCTGGTACACGCCTGAGGAGTCGCTCGCCCTATCGTGCGATTCGAAAATATTGCGGGGCTTCTGCGCCCTGACCTGAGGAGATCAAGATGACAACCGACATTCGAGCCACTATGGAAGGCAAGATGGACCAATCCATTGTTGCTTTCAAAAACAATCTGCTAAAAATTCGCACTGGCCGTGCTAGTCCCGCTTTGCTCGACTCGATCCATGTGGACTACTACGGATCCATGGTGCCGCTCAGTCAGGTGGCTAACGTGCAATTGCTCGATGCACGCACCATCAGCGTTCAGCCGTGGGAAAAAACCATGAGCGCCAAGATCGAAAAAGCCATTCGCGAAAGCGATTTGGGCTTGAATCCGGCTTCGCTGGGTGACTTGATCCGTGTTCCGATGCCGCCCATGAGTGAAGAGCGTCGCAAAGAAATGACCAAGCTGGCGCGCAACGAAGGCGAATCCGCCAAGATCGCAGTACGCAACCTGCGCCGTGATGCCAATGACGCGGTGAAGCGCATGGTCAAGGAAAAACTTGCGTCTGAGGACGATCAAAAGCGTTCGGAATCCGATATCCAGAAAGTCACGGACCGGCATGTGGCGGACATCGACTCGTTGGTCACGGCCAAAGAGCAAGAAATTATGGCGGTGTGAGCGTCCTGCTACTGCGCGCTTCAAGAGCTTTGCCAAACGCTGCCCCGATGCACATTGCCATCGTCATGGACGGGAACGGCCGTTGGGCGAAGCGTCGGTTTTTGCCGCGCTTGGCCGGTCACAAGCAGGGCGTTACGGCGCTTCAGCGTTGCGTGAAAGCGTGCGCTGAACGCGGTGTGGAGGCGCTAACTGTGTTCGCGTTTTCATCCGAGAACTGGAGCCGTCCGAGCGAAGAGGTCTCGGGCCTGATGGAGCTTCTGGCCCGTGCGATTTCTCGAGAAGTTCCCCAGCTAGTCACGGATGGGGTGCGCTTGCG
This sequence comes from Burkholderiales bacterium, assembly GCA_038235025.1. Classification (GTDB taxonomy): domain Bacteria; phylum Pseudomonadota; class Gammaproteobacteria; order Burkholderiales; family Burkholderiaceae_C; genus Simplicispira. The sequence goes on along the minus strand of JBBSUJ010000003.1, from coordinate 44,215 downwards.
CTTTGTTGGCGATCGGCAGGGTTTGTCCGCCGCTATGTGTGAAAACCTCAGCCAAGCGGAGGCAAGCACCTCCCATTGCGCACGCATGATGCTCAATGTCTGCTTCAACTACGGCGGTCGTTGGGATATCGCACAAGCCGCGGCTGGGCTTGCTGCGCGGGGAGAGGCGATTACGCAGGATAGCTTGAAAAGTGCTATGGCTCTATCGCACGTGGCAGACCCGGACTTGCTGATTCGCACTGGTGGCGAAATGCGTCTGAGTAACTTTTTGCTCTGGCAAGCCGCCTATACAGAGCTTTTTTTCAGCGACAAGCTTTGGCCTGATTTTGACGAAGCGGTTTTGGATAATGCGTTGGCTGTCTACCGCCAACGCGAGCGCAGGTATGGGCGCACGTCTGAACAATTGTTTTCTGTGTCCAATGCTGCATCCGCTTCACCTGCCTAAGCGTAGCGCCCCTGAAAGTTTGCCATGCTGTTGCAACGCGTCATTACTGCTCTTGTGCTTCTGGCCATTCTGGTGCCTGCGCTGTTGTATCCCCATCCAGGCGCATTTGCGTTTGTCGTGCTGGCGCTTATGGCCTGTGGCGCGTGGGAATGGGGAAGGCTGAATGCTTGTAGTTTTGGCGCATCGATTGGTTTGGCTGTCGTGTGTGTTGCGATGTGCGCGGGTGCTTGGCAGCTGGGCTGGGCGTCGCAGCCTCTCAGTGTCCTATGGACTCTTGCCGGTGGCGCGTGGGTATTGGGTGCTGCCGCTTTGCTGCGGGGCGGGGTGGCGGGCTGGGCACGTATCCCGCGCAGTGTTCGGCTGGTGGCAGGGGTCTTGGCGCTGTGGCTTGCGTGGCTTGCGGCCGTGCAGGCCCGCGTGATCGGCATCAACTTTTTATTTTCGGTGATGGCGCTTGTCTGGATGGCAGATATCGCCGCCTACTTTTCAGGCCGACAGTTCGGCATGCGGTTCACGAAAAATAAGCTTGCCCCGGCTATCAGCCCCGGCAAGAGTTGGGAAGGCGTTTGGGGCGGTGCGGTTGGCGTGTTGCTACTGGCGTTTGCATGGATGGTACTTGACGCAAGAAACACGGTAGCCGTGCCCAGTTTTTATTCGCAGCTTGCTTCTCCGGGGCTTTGGGTTCTGGTGTTGGGCGTGCTCTTCATGACCGGCATGAGCGTTGCCGGAGATTTGGTTGAGTCGCTCGTCAAACGCAGTGCAGGCGCCAAGGACAGCAGCCAATTGCTCCCAGGCCACGGCGGAGTGCTTGACCGCGTGGATGCGCTCCTTCCTACGCTCCCGATTGCCATGATGCTCACGCGGTTGGTGTCTTGATGCGCCAGCGGGTTACGGTTCTGGGTTCCACTGGCTCGGTAGGTGTCAACACTCTGGATGTGATCGCGCGCCACCCCAGCCGCTTCGAGGTGTTTGCGCTCAGTGCCAACACGCAGGTCGACGCGCTGTTGGCTCAGTGTGCCTCGGTGCAGCCGCGCTACGCCGTGATGGTCAGCGAGCTGCACGCCGCAAAGTTGGCAGAAAAAATTAAGCAAAATGGGCTTCTGACGCAGGTTCTAAGCGGTTACGAAGCTCTTGAAACTGTAGCATCGCACCCGGATGTAGATAGCGTTATGGCAGCTATCGTGGGTGCCGCAGGCTTGGCCCCTTGCCTCGCTGCAGCGCGCGCTGGGAAGCGATTGCTGCTGGCTAACAAAGAGGCTTTGGTCGTGGGCGGTGACCTGTTTATGCGAGCGGTACAAGATGGCGGAGCCACGTTGCTGCCCATCGACAGTGAGCATTCCGCTATTTTTCAAGCGCTGCCCGACGATGCCGCAACCTGGTTAGATCGGGTGGAAAAAATCATCCTGACCGCGTCTGGCGGGCCGTTTCGTACGCGGACTTCGGACACCCTACGAGACGTTACGCCGGAGGAGGCCTGCGCCCACCCCAACTGGGTCATGGGGCGAAAGATATCCGTGGATTCCGCCACCATGATGAACAAGGTGCTGGAGGTGATTGAGGCGCGTTACCTCTTTGGCCTGCCAGCCGATCGCCTGGAGGTTGTCATTCACCCGCAAAGCACCATTCACTCTATGGTTCAGTACCGCGACATGTCGGTGGTGGCGCAGTTGGGCACGCCTGACATGCGTGTGCCGATTGCCTACGGCTTGTCGTGGCCGGATCGCGTGGAATCTGGCGCTGCTGCTTTGGATTTTCGCAGTCTTAGTGCAATGACCTTCGAGGCAATTACGGAGCGCGGGCACCCAGAGCGGTTTCCATCGCTAGTCTTGGCATGGGAATGCCTTACGGCGCCAACAGGTACGACGGCCGTGTTGAACGCCGCCAACGAGATCGGCGTGGCACAGTTTTTGGAGCGCCGCATCCGATTTGACCAAATACATGCCTTGAATATCGAAACTTTGGCTGCACTTCCCTCGTCCAAACCCGACACGTTGGAAGCGCTGCTGGCGCTGGATGCAGAAGCACGGCGCGTAGCCCATCAGCTCGCAGCGGCGTTGCCTGTCTAAGTCTCAAAGGAAACTGTTTATGTTGACGGTCATCGCTTTTCTCGCTGCGCTTGCCATTCTGATTGCGGTGCATGAATACGGCCATTACCGTGTCGCGGTAGCCTGTCGCGTCAAGGTACTGAAGTTTTCTATTGGGTTTGGCAAGGCCATTTTTCGGTGGCAACCGAAAGGGTCTCCCACCGAGTTTGTGATCGGCATATTGCCGTTAGGCGGATTCGTTCGAATGCTGGATGAGCGAGAGGGGCCGGTTGCGCCCGAAGAGAAGCATCTCGCTTTCAACAACAGGCCTCTGGCTGCGCGCGCCGCAATAGTGGCAGCTGGGCCTATTGCTAATTTGGTATTGGCGGTTCTGCTGTACGCCGCTGTCAACTGGCTGGGAACGCAGGAACCGGTGGCGCATCTATCAAGCCCTCCAGTGGGGTCTATCGCACAAGCTGCAGGGCTGACGGGTGGAGAGCGTGTTCAGACCGTAGCGCTTGGAGCAGACGAGCCGCATGACGTACGCTCTTTTGACGACCTGCGCTGGGCGCTGACTCGAGGGGCACTTGACGGTATGCCGGCGCGTTTGCAGGTGCGGTCCAGCCCAGACGCGCCCCTGAGAACGGTATCGCTGCCGCTCGATACGCTCGATACCCGAAACGCTGACGCGCAATTGATGCAGACCATTGGAATCACGTCACCGTGGACACGTCCCGTAATTGGCGAACTGGTGGACGGAGGCGCAGCGGGTCGTTCGGGCTTGCAGCCAGGGGACATTGTGCGCAGTATCGGCGTTACGGAGATATCTGACTCTCAGCAATTGCGAGCAGAGATTCGTGAGCTGGTTGATCAAACCTATGGAAGAACCGAGGTCTGGAAAATCGAGCGGGCTGGCCAACTTACAAGTCTTGAGGTCACGCCTGATGTGGCGGAGGACAACGGACAACGCATTGGTCGTATCGGTGCCTATGTGGGCGAACCTCCGGAATTTACGTTGGTACGTTACGGGGTTTTTGAGGGGTTGGGCAAGGGTCTGGAGCGCACTTGGCAGGTTTCTGTGCTGTCCCTCAAAATGATGGGACGCATGTTAATCGGCCAAGCATCGGTGAAGAATCTCAGTGGCCCCCTGACAATTGCCGATTTTGCTGGCCGTTCAGCTCATGCTGGCCTAACGCAGTATTTGACGTTTCTCGCGTTGATTAGCGTGAGCCTGGGCGTGCTTAACTTGCTGCCCCTGCCGGTGCTCGATGGCGGGCACCTGATGTATTATCTTTGGGAGGCCGTGACCGGGAAAGCCGTGTCCGGTGCCTGGATGGAGAACCTGCAGCGTGGTGGTGTCGCGATGCTTGTGCTGATGATGACCATCGCCATATTCAACGATATCACCCGGCTGTTTGGCTAGTGGCCTCCACCCGCATGCGCTGTGCATGGCACTACCCCATCGATTTCACTTCATGAACAAAAAACTAACCCGCTTTGGCGCGCGTGCGGCTGCCGCGGCGTCTGTCTTGATGTTGGCCGCGCAGGCCGCCTGGGCGCTTACTCCCTTTAATGTGCAGGATATTCGGGTTGAGGGTCTCCAGCGGGTGGAGGCCGGAACAGTTTTCGCGTCGCTGCCAGTGAGGGTCGGGGACGAATACAACGATGACAAAGGCTCGGCCGCCATTCGTGCGCTGTTTGGATTGGGACTGTTCACCGATGTTCGATTGGAAGCTGCAGGCAACGTTTTGGTCGTCGTCGTGCAAGAGCGGCCGACGATTGCCGAGGTCGAGCTTGCCGGTTCGCGTGAATTCGACAAAGAGACCTTGAAAAGTGTCATGCGTGACATCGGGTTGACCGATGGTCGTCCATATGACAAAGCGTTGACCGACCGCGCTGAGCAAGAGCTCAAGCGCCAGTACATCAACAAGAGCTTTTATGCTGCGCAGGTAGTAACAACGGTGACGCCTATAGAGCGCAACCGGGTGAACCTTACCTTCACCGTTGTGGAAGGCGATACCGCTCGAATTAAAGATATTCGCATTGTGGGCAACGATACGTTCAGCGAGTCCACGCTAAAAGGGCTGTTCGACCTGGATACTGGCGGCTGGCTCAGCTGGTACACCAAGTCGGACCGCTACGCACGACCTAAGCTGAACGCTGACCTTGAAGCGCTTCGCTCATACTATTTGCAGCGGGGCTATCTGGAATTTCGCATCGATTCCACTCAAGTGGCCATATCACCGGACAAAGAAGAAATTTCGATCACGGTAAATGTCACTGAGGGGCAGCGATTCGTAGTTTCCAGCGTCAAGTTGGAAGGTAACTATTTGGACCGCGACGACGAGTTCAAATCTTTTGTCTCGATACGTCCCGGCGAGCCTTATAACGCTGACGAGGTAGCCGAGACCACAAAGGCCTTCGGTGATTATTTTGGTAATTTTGGCTTTGCGTTCGCCCGAGTGGAAGCCGTACCTGATATCGATCGTACGAACGGACGCGTTGCGCTGACGATAACGGCGGATCCGCAAAGACGCGCTTACGTACGACGCATCAGCGTTGCTGGTAATGATCGTACGCGCGACGAGGTTGTTCGGCGTGAATTTCGCCAGTTTGAAGCTTCCTGGTATGACGGAGAAAAAATTCGTCTCTCTCGCGACCGCGTGGATCGACTTGGCTATTTCACAGACGTCAATGTCGAGAGCCAGGAAGTCTCCGGTTCACCTGATCAAGTCGACTTGGTGGTGACCGTGAAAGAAAAGCCCACGGGTTCGTTGCAGTTGGGAGCCGGTTTCTCTTCGGCTGAAAAAATATCTTTTTCTTTCGCAATTAAGCAGGAAAACGTGTTCGGCTCGGGCAATTACCTTGGTATTGATCTTGACACCAGTAAGTTCAAGCGCACCCTGGTCTTCAGCACTACCGACCCGTATTTCACGCAGGACGGTATATCGCGCACGCTGGACCTCTATTACCGCACCGATAAGCCTTATGACGACCAGGGCGGTAACTACGAGTTGGTTACGACTGGCGGCAGCGTGCGTTTCGGTGTGCCGTTTAGCGAAACAGATACCGTTTTCTTCGGCGGCGGACTCGAACAAACAAAAATCAAACCAGGCACCAACATTCCGGCGGCCTATCTCGTGTACGCCGAGCAGTACGGCTACACAAGTTCGGCGGTGCCTCTGACGATTGGCTGGTCACGTGATAGCCGCGACAGCGCGCTGGCACCTAATTCCGGGCGTTACCAAAAATTTAATTCTCAGTGGTCCATTGCTGGCGATGCCCGCTATGTGCGAGCTAATTACCAGTTGCAGCAGTTTGTACCTCTTAGCAAAAAATTCACATTTGCTTTCAACGGCGAGGTGGGCGTGGGCTCCGGCCTGGGAGGGCGCCCCTTCCCAGTGTTCAAAAACTTCTATTCAGGCGGCTTGGGCTCAGTCCGGGGATTTGATCAGGGAACACTGGGGCCGCGCGACGTGACTGGCGCTTCGCTGGGGGGGCCAAAAAAGGTCACCCTTAATGTTGAATTTATTGCTCCGTTTCCCGGGGCTGGTAACGACAGAACGTTACGCGTGTTCACATTTGTAGATGCAGGCAATGTATATGGTGAAAACGATTCCATCCGCCTTAATGAAATGCGTGTTTCCGCGGGCGTCGGTCTCAGCTGGATTTCTCCGTTTGGCCCTTTGAGCCTCGCGTACGCAAAGCCGATACGCAAATTTGCCGGCGATAGAATCCAAGAACTCCAATTCCAGATCGGAACATCTTTCTAATGAATAAAATCTCCTGCAATTTCGGCTGTTTTGTACTCTTGGCTTCTTGCGCCGCATGGGCACCTGCACATGCCCAGGACTTCAAGGCCGGTTTTGTTCACACAGAGCGTGTTTTCCGTGAGGCGAATACCGCGAAAGCAGCCCAGACAAAACTGGAGCAAGAATTTTCCAAGCGCGACAAAGATTTGCTCGATTTGAGCAATACCCTAAAAGCTGCGAACGACAAATTTGAGCGTGAAGCGCCGACATTGTCTGAAAGTCAGCGGGCCTCTCGGCAGCGTCAGCTGGTGGATCAAGATCGCGAATTTCAGCGCAAGCGTCGCGAATTTCAGGAAGACTTGAATGCACGCAAGAGCGAAGAGTTGACTCAGATGAGTGACCGAGTGAACAAGGTGGTAAAGCAGCTCGCCGAGCAGGAGAAGTACGACCTCATCCTGGATCAAGCGGTGTACATCAACCCCAAGAACGACATCACGGACAAAGTCATCAAGGCGCTTAATGCTGCGCCTGCCAAGTAAATTGGCGCATCTGGTGCTAGCGGCTGTGGCGTGAGTATTCGTCTCGGGGATTTCGCGCAGTCGCTGGGGGGTGAGTTACACGGAGACCCCGATGTGCAAATTGAGCGACTCTCGCCGCTTGAAACGGCGAGTCAAGCATCCCTCAGTTTTTTAAGCAACCCGCGTTACCAGCGACAGCTCGCCGCCTCGCAGGCGGCCTGTGTCATTGTGGCACCCTCCATGGCAGAGTGCGCGCAGCAGCGCGGCGCTTGCATCGTCGTTGATGATCCTTACCTTTATTTTGCGCGCGCTACGCAGTTGTGGCGGCAGCGTACGCGCTCGCCCGCCTTGTTTGGCGTGCATCCCAGTGCCGTTGTTAGTCCCACAGCCATCGTGCACGCTACAGCTAGCGTGGGGCCTCTGTGCGTAGTAGAAGACGGCGCGCAAATAGGTGCGGGCACCGTGCTTTGCCCACGCGTGACTATTGGCCGGGACTGCAGCATCGGCCAGCGCAGCATTGTGCATTCGGGAGTTGTCATTGGTGCCGATGGTTTCGGCTTCGCTCCTAATGAAGGTATGTGGACCAAAATTGAGCAGCTGGGGGCCGTGCGCATAGGTGACGACGTCGAAATTGGCGCCAACACGTGCATCGACCGCGGTGCGCTGGACGACACCATCATCGAAAATGGCGTGAAGCTGGATAACTTGGTCCAAGTTGGGCACAACGTACATATTGGCTCCCATAGCGCTGTGGCCGGATGTGTGGGTATTGCCGGCAGCGCGCGTATAGGCTCGCGCTGCACGTTGGGCGGCGGCGCGATCGTGCTCGGCCATCTCACGCTCTGCGACGACGTTCACATTTCTGCTGCTACGGTAGTGACGCACTCGCTGCGCAAGCCAGGGCACTACACTGGCGTGTTTCCGCTCGACGAGAATGCGCGCTGGGAGAAAAACGCGGCCACCCTCAAACAGCTGCACCGCTTGCGCGATCGCATCAAGGCGCTGGAATTGCGTCTTCAAAACAACACAGAACGCCCATGATGGATATTCACGCAATTCTCAAGCAGCTCCCCCACCGCTACCCCTTCCTGCTGGTGGACCGAGTACTTGAACTCGAGCGCAATACGCGCATCAGGGCGGTCAAAAACGTCACGTTCAACGAGCCCTACTTTGCCGGGCATTTCCCGGGGCATCCCGTAATGCCGGGTGTGATGATCCTGGAGGCATTGGCTCAGGCTGCAGGCCTGTTAGCGTTTGACGCTATGGGCCAGGTGCCTGACGAGAACAACATTTACTACTTTGTCGGAATCGACGGTGCGCGTTTCAAGCGCCCCGTAGAGCCGGGCGACCAGCTCATGCTCGACATCACCATCGACCGCGTACGCGGCGGCATTTGGAAGTTCAAAGGCATTGCGAGGGTGGGCGAGGAAGTGGCTTGCGAAGCCTCGCTGATGTGCACGATGCGCGCCGTGGGCTAAGAGTACCGGGAGCGCAGCGCTTGAGCTCGGGCAAGATTCATTCCACCGCCGTTATTGAAACAGGCGCCCAGATCGATTCATCGGTTGAGATTGGTCCTTACGCGGTGATCGGTGCGCATGTGCGTATCGGCGCTGGGACCACCGTGGGCGCCCATGCCGTATTGGAAGGCCACACCACTATTGGGTGTGACAACCGAATTTTTCAGTTCGCTTCTTTGGGAGCGTCGCCACAAGACAAGAAGCATGCAGGGGAGGCGACAGCGCTGGTGATTGGTGATCGCAACACCATCCGAGAGTTTTGCACGCTTAACACCGGTACTGCGCAGGACCGCGGGGTCACTACGGTGGGCGACGACAACTGGATCATGGCGTATGTCCACATTGCACACGACTGCCGTGTGGGGAATGGTACCGTACTTGCTAACAACGCGACCCTGGCGGGGCATGTGCAGATCGATGACTTTACGATCATTGGCGGTCTCACTGGAATTCACCAGTTCACGCGTGTTGGCGCTTGTGTCATGGCTGGTTTTGGTAGCCATATCTCGCAAGATGTACCGCCTTTTATGATGGTGGATGGCAACCCTCTGGCGGTGCGCGGCCTCAACCTCGAAGGTCTGCGCCGCAGAGGTTTCTCGGCGGACCGTCTGGCAGCTGTCAAGCAGATGCACCGTCTTTTGTATCGACAAGGGTTGACTTTGGCCGCAGCGCGCGCGGCTATCGCGGCCCTGAAGGCGTCAGGAGAGGCTGGGCAAGATATCGCTTGCATGCTAGAGCTGTTGGATACTTCCACACGCGGCATAGCGCGCTAACATGGCGGCTCCGCATCCGCAAGTCGCCGTGGTGGCGGGCGAAGCTTCTGGCGATCTGCTTGCCAGCTTGTTGCTGGGGGGGCTGCGCGACATGTGGCCCGAGATGGATGCCTATGGCATTGGCGGGTCGCAGATGGCGTCTCAAGGATTTGAAGCTTGGTGGCCTAGCGAGCGCCTGGCGGTGCACGGATACAGCGTAGAACTGGCGCGCCGCCTTTGGGAGTTGGTAGGCATACGCAAGCGATTACGTAACCGGCTGCTGGCGAAACCTCCCTCGATTTTCATTGGCGTAGATGCGCCCGATTTCAACCTGTCACTGGAATCTGACCTGCGGGCTAAGGGCATTCGGACGGTGCATTTTGTATGTCCTTCCATCTGGGCTTGGCGGCCGGGCCGGATTGAGAAAATTCGCCGCTCAGTCGACCATATGTTGTGTATTTTTCCGTTTGAACCCGCACTGTTGGAGTACCACGGTATTGGTTCTACGTATGTAGGGCACCCTCTGGCTGCGCTTATTCCCCGCGTGCCAGATCGAACGGCCGCGCGTGTGCACCTTGGGTTGGCCCGGGAGGCGAAAGTGCTGGCGGTTCTTCCCGGAAGTCGCAGCGGTGAAATCGATTACATCGCTCCGGCCTTTTTTGCTGCGGTAAAGCTGATCCACGAGGCGTTGCCCGATGTAGAGATAGTCGTACCAGCGGTACCCGCCCAAAAAGAGCGCATTGAGGCCTGCGCACGTGCTGCGGGGGTGTGGAATTTGCTCCGCATCGTGCCGGGTCAATCGCACGCTGTATTGGCGTCCTGCGACGTGACCTTGATTGCCAGCGGGACCGCCACGCTGGAGGCCGCACTTTTCAAGCGCCCCATGGTCATTGGCTACCGCATGCATCCGCTGAGCTGGCAGCTGATGCGGCGCAAGCAATTGCAGGCGTGGGTAGGTTTGCCCAATATTTTGTGTGAGGACTTTGTCGTGCCCGAGCTAATACAGGACGCCGCGACACCGCAGGCACTGGCGGCGTCGGTACTGGATTGGTTTTCGGCGTACCAGTCCGAGCCGGCGCGCATCGCAGCACTGGAATCGCGCTTCATGGCCCTGCATGAAACGCTGGCCCGCAACACCAGCGAGTTGGCCTCCAACGCCATTCGGAAAGTAGCGAATGTTTGAACAAGTGCGTTTGCCTTGGCATGGCATTGCACTGACGGCAGGTGTCGATGAAGCAGGGCGCGGCCCGTTGGCGGGTCCTGTCGTTGCGGCCGCTGTGATTCTGGATGAGCACCATCCCATAGCGGGGCTGAACGACTCTAAAAAGCTGTCAGCCGCGCGCCGCGAAGTGTTGTTTGATCAGATTCGTGAGCGTGCGCTGTGTTTTTCTATTGCGGAGGCCACGGTGGGGGAGATTGACCGCCTCAACATTTTGCAGGCGACGCTGCTCGCCATGCAGCGTGCAGTAGCTGGTCTGCGTCTGCGTCCCAGCCTGGTGTTGGTAGACGGCAACCGCTTGCCGATTTGGGATCTATCTTCCGAGGCGATTATTGGCGGCGACGCGTTGGTCCCTTCTATTTCTGCTGCTTCAATTTTGGCAAAGGTGCATCGCGACCGTTGGTGTCATGAGGTGCATGCGCAATACCCGCAATATGGTTTTGCCAGCCACAAGGGCTATGGCACAGCGTTGCACATGGAGGCCTTGCGCGCGCATGGGGCTTGTCCGCTGCACCGCACTTCCTTTAGGCCCGTCTCGCTAGCTGTTCAGCGCATGGCGTCTTCTGTAGCCGCGCAGACGCCATGACTGCTCCGCAAATTATCCACATTCAATCGCGTGACAACGTGTTGGTGAAGGAGCTGCGCCGACTCGCTCAGGATGGCACGCAATACCGCCGACAGGGCAGAGTTTGGGTGGAGGGTGAGCATTTGTGCACTGCTGCGTATGCCAAAGGAGTCCAGCCGCAGATAGCGGTATTTTCTGAGTCTTTTTGGGCTCTAGCGCTTACTGGTAAAGGGTTTACAGCTAGCAAAATAGTATTATTAACAGACGCCTTGTTTGCCGTGGTCAGCGGCTTAGAATCGCCTGCGCAGATGGGCTTTGTGCTTGAACTCCCGGTGGTGCGCCCCATTAACGCTACCGCGCCCACGCTGGTGCTGGACCGTCTGCAGGATGCAGGGAATGTGGGCTCCATCTTGCGCAGCTGCGCCGCTTTTGGTTTTCACCAAGTGTTGGCGCTCAAAGGCACAGCGGCGCTGTGGTCCCCTAAAGTGCTGCGTGCCGGCATGGGCGCGCATTTTTCACTGGACCTGCACGAGGGGCTGGCGGCGCAAGACCTCCAGGCGCTGCAGCTGCCTGTGCTGGCAACGGATGTGCACGCGGGTGAGTGGGTGCATCGCGCCGAGCTGCCGTGGCCCTGCGCCTGGGTGCTGGGGCATGAGGGGCAGGGCGTTGCGCCCGAGATCGCAGCCCGCGCCGAGCGGCGCATCCGTATAGCCCAGCCGGGCGGTGAAGAGTCTCTTAACGTTGCAGTAGCCGCTGCGATCTGCCTGCACGCCAGCGCCAGCGCCCAGGTGCTGTAGCGTGCGGCCGCAGCGGCGAGCAGGCCGCACCAGCACTATGCTAAAGCTACAATCGGGGGCTTTTCTCGCAACAGCGTCGCCCGACCGCACCCAAAGCAAGCCACCAACCGAGAGCCGCCGTTCACGCAAGCATGCGGAACTGCACGCAGGCGCCGGGCGACCGTAACCATCCGGAGAACCCAGTGCTTTTGTCTCTTCAGGGAACATTCCCCCCCGCCATCCTGGCACTTGCAGACGGCACGGTGTTTGTAGGCCACTCGATCGGAGCTGCCGGCTCCACTGTCGGTGAGGTGGTGTTCAACACCTCCATGACCGGCTACCAGGAAATCCTGACCGACCCTAGCTATTGCCAGCAAATCGTGACGCTGACCGTCTCGCATGTGGGCAACTGTGGTGTCAACGTCGAGGATATCGAAGCCTCACAGGTCCATGCGGCGGGCCTGATCATCAAAGACCTGCCACTCGTCGTCAGCAACTTTCGCAGCAGCGAGAATTTGTCAGACTACCTGGCCCGCAATAACACCGTCGCTATTGCCAACATTGACACCCGACAGCTCACCCGCCACCTGCGCGCGCACGGCGCGCAAAACGGCTGCATCTTGACGCTGGCTGCTGGTGAACTAGTCACCCAGGAACGCAAAGATGAAGCGTTGGCCTCAGCTCGCAGCGCGCCTCCTATGGTGGGTTTAGACCTTGCCAGCAAGGTTTCTGCAAGTTCACCGTTTTTTTGGTCGCAGCGCGAATGGGAACTGGGCACAGGCTACGCGGAGCAGGAGGCGCCGGTGCATCACGTGGTCTCCTTCGATTACGGCACCAAATTCAACATCCTTCGCATGCTCGCTGAGCGAGGCTGCCGCATCACGGTGGTCCCTGCGCAAACCAGCGCCGCTGACGTCATGGCGTTGTCACCAGATGGCGTGTTTTTATCGAACGGCCCGGGTGACCCGGACGCCTGTGGCTATGCGGTTGATGTCGTGCGTGAGTTGGTGGATTCGGGTATTCCCACTTTCGGAATTTGCCTTGGCCACCAATTAATGGCTTTGGCAGCCGGCGCACGTACTTTCAAAATGGGCCACGGGCACCACGGCGGTAACCACCCAGTGAAAGATCTGGATACCGGCCGCGTAGGAATTACCAGCCAAAACCACGGATTTTCGGTCGATGCCGATAGCCTGCCAGCCCACCTGCGCGCTACGCACATCAGCTTGTTCGATGGCACGCTGCAAGGCTTGGCGTACCGCGACAAACCTGCTTTCAGTTTCCAGGGTCATCCTGAAGCATCGCCAGGCCCGCACGATGTGGACTATTTGTTTGATCGTTTCGTGGATGCGATGCGCTTGGCGCCGAGCAAGGTGAATGTAGCGGCAGGGGCTGCCGTATGAAGTTGTTCAGTTTTCCGGCAGCAGCGCTTGAAAAAGCGATTCACAAACGCCTGCTCACGCTTGCCTCACCGCACCGTGAGTGGTTTGCCGAGCGATGGCAGCAAAAGCCTTATCGCAAGGCCTTTGTGGAGCGCAAAGCGATGCCGCTGGTAACGCTTGTTTCCAAGGGCAAAACGTGGGACGACGAAACATTCAACGACGCGATGGCCGAGTGGGATGTCAGTTTTTACCCTGCAGAGTGCGAAGTGCTAAGTCCCTTGGTTCAAGGCGATGGCTTGCTGCAACTGATGCAAAAAAATCTGCCAACCGAGCGCGCCGCTGTACTGCTGGAGCGCCTTCAGCGCCGGCCAGAACCCAAAGCGGCACCTGACGCTGCTGCAGAACCCAACGATTGATTTTCTTCCTATGCCAAAACGCACAGATATCCACACCATTCTTATTATTGGCGCAGGCCCCATCGTTATTGGCCAGGCTTGCGAGTTCGACTATTCCGGCGTGCAGGCGTGCAAAGCGCTGCGTGAGGAGGGCTTCAAGGTTATCCTAATCAATAGCAATCCGGCCACGATCATGACCGACCCGGCCACGGCTGACGTCACCTATATCGAGCCGATCACGTGGCAGACCGTTGAGAAAATCATCGCCAAGGAACGCCCTGACGCGATCTTGCCCACCATGGGGGGCCAGACGGCGCTTAACTGTGCGCTCGATTTGTGGCGCAACGGCGTTTTGCACAAATACAAAGTGGAGCTTATTGGCGCTACGCCTGAGGCCATCGACAAAGCCGAAGACCGCCTTAAATTCAAAGATGCGATGACGCGCATCGGTCTGGGTTCAGCCCGTTCTGGTATCGCCCACACGTTGGACGAAGCATGGGCGGTGCAGAAAACGTTGGGATTTCCGACGGTGATTCGTCCCAGCTTCACGTTGGGCGGCACGGGCGGCGGCATTGCCTACAACACTGAAGAGTTTGAGACGATTTGCAAGCGGGGTATCGAGGCCTCGCCGACCAATGAACTGCTGATCGAAGAATCTCTGCTCGGTTGGAAAGAGTACGAGATGGAAGTGGTGCGCGACAAGGCTGACAACTGCATCATCATCTGCTCTATCGAAAACCTGGATCCGATGGGCGTGCATACCGGCGACTCAATTACGGTGGCACCCGCGCAGACCTTGACCGACAAGGAGTACCAAATCATGCGCAACGCCAGTTTGGCGGTGCTGCGCGAGATTGGCGTGGACACGGGCGGCTCCAACGTGCAGTTCTCCATCAATCCGAAGGATGGCCGCATGGTGGTCATTGAAATGAATCCGCGCGTATCCCGTTCTTCGGCGCTGGCGTCAAAGGCTACCGGCTTCCCGATTGCAAAAGTCGCTGCCAAGCTGGCCGTGGGCTACACGCTTGATGAACTGAAGAACGAAATTACCGGGGGCACCACCCCTGCTAGCTTCGAGCCCAGCATTGACTACGTGGTCACTAAAATTCCGCGTTTTGCTTTTGAAAAATTTCCGACAGCAGACAGCCGCTTAACCACGCAGATGAAAAGCGTCGGCGAAGTTATGGCCATGGGCCGCACTTTCCAGGAGTCGTTCCAAAAAGCGTTGCGCGGCCTGGAAGTGGGCGTGGATGGAATGAACGAGATGACACAAGACCGCGAAGTGCTGGAGCGCGAGCTCGGCGCCCCCGGTCCCGAGCGCATCTGGTACGTGGGTGATGCATTTGCCATGGGTTTGTCGGTCGATGAAGTGTTTGACCTCACCAAAATCGACCGGTGGTTTTTGGTGCAGATCGAACAAATCGTCAAGATCGAACTGGATATTGACAAGCTGGCCGCCGAAAAAAGGGATGCGGGTCTGGCATCGTTGGATGCCGCCACTCTGCGCGCGCTCAAGCAAAAAGGCTTTTCGGATCGCCGCCTTGCGAAATTGTTAAAGGTGGACGAGAAAGCGGTGCGCGATGCGCGCCACGCACATGGCGTGCGGCCGGTTTACAAGCGCGTGGACACCTGTGCCGGCGAATTTGCCACCGATACCGCTTACCTGTATTCGACCTACGAAGCCGAAGGCAGCGAATGCGAAGCGCTGCCGACGAACAACAAAAAAATCATGGTGCTGGGCGGCGGCCCCAACCGAATCGGTCAAGGCATCGAGTTTGATTACTGCTGCGTACACGCGGCGCTAGCCCTGCGCGAAGACGGCTACGAGACCATCATGGTCAACTGCAACCCTGAAACCGTTTCTACCGATTACGACACGTCCGACCGCTTGTATTTCGAGCCCGTCACGCTCGAAGACGTGCTAGAAATTGTCGACAAGGAAAAGCCAGCGGGCGTTATCGTGCAGTACGGCGGCCAAACGCCTTTGAAGCTTGCGCTCGCGTTGGCCGCTGAAGGCGTTCCCATCATTGGCACCAGCCCGGACATGATCGATGCGGCTGAAGACCGTGAGCGTTTTCAAAAACTGTTGGGTACCCTCGGCTTGCGTCAGCCACCGAATGCTACAGCGCGTACCGAGGCAGAAGCACTCGAAAAGGCTGAGGCACTCGGCTACCCGTTGGTGGTGCGCCCGAGCTATGTTTTGGGTGGACGTGCTATGGAGATCGTGCACGAGCGACGTGACCTGGAGCGCTACATGCGCGAGGCCGTCAAGGTCAGCCATGACTCTCCTGTATTGCTTGACCGTTTTCTCAGCAATGCTATTGAATGCGATGTGGACTGTGTGCGCGACACCGCAGGCGTTACTTTCATTGGCGGAGTGATGGAGCACATTGAACAGGCGGGGGTGCACAGCGGCGATTCAGCCTGCTCCCTGCCACCGTACTACTTGGCGGCAGATACCATCGATGAGATCAAGCGCCAAACGGCCGCTATGGCCGAGGGGTTGAACGTAGTGGGGCTGATGAACGTGCAGTTCGCCATACAAGAAGTGGACGGCCAGGATGTGCTCTACGTGTTGGAGGTCAACCCGCGCGCTTCCCGCACCGTGCCTTTTGTGAGCAAGGCCACTGGGATTGCCCTCGCAAAGGTCGGCGCGCGTTGCATGGCTGGGCAAACCCTGGCTTCGCAAGGCGTTACGAAAGAAGTCACGCCGCCGTATTTCAGTGTGAAAGAAGCCGTGTTCCCATTCGTCAAGTTCCCCGGGGTTGACACTATCCTCGGCCCCGAGATGAAATCCACGGGCGAAGTCATGGGTGTGGGCAAAACTTTTGGTGAAGCGTTCGTGAAAAGCCAAATGGGCGCTGGCACCGTCCTGCCAACTTCAGGGAAAGTGTTCCTAACCGTCAAAAATGCCGACAAGCCGCGTGCTGTCGAAATTGCGCGTCAATTGATCGACCTGGGTTTTGAGCTGGCCGCTACCAAAGGGACTGCAGCCGCCATCGCAGCCGCGGGAATCGCGGTGCAAGTAATTAACAAGGTGACAGAAGGTCGCCCGCATATTGTGGATGTGATCAAGAACAATGAGTTGGTCATGGTGATCAATACCGTGGAAGAGCGGCGCAACGCTATTGCCGATTCACGCGCGATTCGCACCAGCTCCTTGCTTGCACGCGTGACAACCTTCACCACCATTTTTGGGGCAGAAGCTGCGGTAGAGGGTATGCGCCATATGGACCAGTTGGATGTCATTTCCATACAAGAAATGCATGCTCAGCTGACGGCCTAACCATGGGGGACGCGTCTTTTAAACGCGGCATAATCGCTGCATAGACAACACCGCCGCGCGGCAACGTGCGGCGGTTTGCTTTTGGGGCGTGCAAAAGCGTTAGCACAGCGCTTGCACGTACAGACACCGCCGCGCTCGTGTTCACACAAACTGCGCATCAACAATCAATGGAGACGTCCGGCCATGGCCACACTTCCCATCACCAAACGCGGAGCTGAAAAGCTCAAATCCGAACTGCACCGCCTGAAAACGGTGGAGCGTCCCGGCGTCATTGCGGCCATTGCGGAGGCACGCGCGCAAGGGGATCTTAGTGAAAACGCTGAATACGACGCGGCCAAAGATAGGCAAGGCTTTGTAGAAGGGCGCATTCAGGAAATCGAGGGTAAGCTTTCTGCAGCTCAAGTGATTGACCCGACGACGGTGCACGCCGAAGGTCGCGTGGTCTTTGGTGCCACCGTCAAGCTGGAAGATGAAGACAGCGGTGAATCGGTCACCTATCAAATTGTTGGAGAGGACGAAGCCGATTTGAAGCAAGGCTTGATCAATATCGGAAGTCCTATTGCCCGTGCGCTCATTGGCAAGGCAGAAGGCGATACGGCTGAGGTGCAGGCCCCTGGAGGTGTGCGGCACTACGAAGTCGTCACCGTTAGCTACGTCTGATCGCACCTGAACTACGGATGTCCTTCCTGAATCGTCTCTAAATTCGTTTGCTCCTCGTGTTGAAGCGTTTACCGGTTCTGATTGCCGCTCTGTGGTGGGGCAGCCTGACGACGCTGGGTGCGTTAGTGATCCCCCTGCTGTTTGTCTACCTTCCTACGCCCGCCCTTGCAGGAAACACAGCAGCCCGCCTATTCGCAGCCCAGACGTGGGTCGCGATTGTGTGCTGCCTTTTGCTGCTGATGTTCTCAAGGCCAAAAGGGTCTGTTACGCTTTATTCATGGGCGCGTGCAGCTATGATTTTCATACTGGGCGGTATGTTGTTGGCAGTTCTGGTTCAATACGGCGTTGCGCCGCGTATTGAGGCGCGTCAAAACTTGCGGCTGTGGCACAGCGTGGGCAGCCTGATGTATGCGCTGCAATGGGTTTGCGCTTTCATGGTGTTGTGGCGCACCGCAGGCGCTTCGGAGCCATAGAGAACGCAAAGCCTCAGCGCGCGCGAAACGCGCTGAGGCTTAAGTAGTTATTCATGCCAATGCTCTGCCACCCAAGTGGCGGGCTGAATGAAACGAAAACGGCGGTTGCGACGCCCAGCCAAAGCATCAGGCGGATTGCATTCGCCATGAAAAATCACCACGCGCGCGCGCTCAGGTACGAAGGGTTGTTGCCAATAATTGGTAGGCCAGCGCGGAATGCAGTGGTACTTGAAGCTCGGGCACCACGCGTCTGGCCAATAGGTCAGCTTGCCCTGGCGGTGCAGAAAGTCCGATAAATAGGCCTGTTCATTGCGAAAGGACTGGCGAATCTGCTCAAAATTTTGACGAAAATTTTCTAGCACATCGGGGTGCGCGCCTAGCTCGTACCGGTATACCGACGAATTGCCTGTGATACGCCAGGGCCGCTTGTGATCGTGAATGATCAAAAACTCGCCAGGTTGCGTGAAAAACGCATCCAAGCTGCCCGTGATGACTACGTCCACGTCCAGAAAAAGCGCAGTTCCACGCAAGCCGTGCAAGTCCTCTGCAAAGGTCACAAGCTTGTTCCATCCTCGCTCGGGAATTCCTGAAGGGAGGTCCAGCGGCGGAATGGGAAGGCACTGTACTTCGCTGCGAATTCCGGTCGAGTCATCTGTCAAGCAAACGAAATGAAACTCTCCACTTAGGTGGCGACGCACCATGGCGTAAAGTCGGTTCACATATTCTGGGCTGTATTTTTTGCCCCATTTCATGCAGATGACATGGTGCTGCGGCACGCCGCCTGACTCGCTCATTTTTCTATGGAGCTTGGCGTTTTTTTATCGACACAGGCATACGTTTTTTAGCGCGTTTGACCTGGCCGCCAGGCGTTAGGCGCTGGTTACCCAGCACGCGTAGCTGTTTCATTTCGGGGCGCTGACCCCCACGTTTGCTGTACTTAAGCACTTTGACATCACGTGGGCCGGGCATGCGGTTTTCGTCCGGAGTTTTTTCCCGCTCCGGCTGCGGACGCCAGACGATGAACAATTTTCCGATGTGCTGTACGGGTGCCGCGCTTAATTCAGCGGTCAGCTCCCGGAGCATCAGCTCACGGGCGGCGCGGTCGTCGCTAAAAACGCGAATCTTTATCAAACCGTGGGCGTTCAGCGCAGCGTCGATTTCCTTGCGGACCGCGGCCGTCAAGCCGTCTCCGCCGACAAGTACGACTGGGCTAAGGTGGTGCGCCTGCGCGCGATGTTCCCGGCGCTCGGCCGAGGTCAGTTCTATTTGGGGCATGGGTCGTATTATCGAGTAAGGCGTGCCCACAAATTCATGTGGGTCCGAACGCGGTAAAAGTCACCGGAGCCCCATGAAAGTCAAAACCCAAAGCAAGAAGGTCAACAAGGCATGGTTAAACGACCATGTCAATGACACCTACGTCAAGCTTGCGCATCACGAGGGCTATCGAGCCCGCGCCGCGTACAAGCTCAAAGAGATTGACGATCAGTTTGGTTTGGTGCGCCCTGGCATGACGGTGGTCGACCTGGGTTGCGCTCCTGGCGCTTGGAGCCAATACCTGCGCCGGCGCATGGGAGGTTCCTCGCCTGGTCAATTGCACGGAACGGTCGTGGCGCTGGATTTGCTGGCAATGGAGCCGGTGGACGGTGTATTTTTCCTCCAGGGTGACTTTCGCGAGGATGCCGCGCTGGCGCAGCTGGAAGTGGCATTAGGTGGGCGCAGGGTTGATTTGGTGGTGTCTGATATGGCACCCAACCTTTCGGGTATTTCGTCGACCGATGGGGCGCGTGTTTCACACTTGGTTGAACTGGCGCTTGTGTTTGCGTGTGCTCAGCTGACCCCAGAAGGAGCGCTGGTGGTCAAACTGTTTCATGGGGATGGCTACGAAGCGCTGGTGAAGGCTTTTCGGGTTGCATTCAGGGTCGTAAAGCCCGTGAAGCCAAAGGCGTCACGGGACAAGTCGTCGGAAACCTTTCTGGTCGGTATAGGTCTTAAAGGCTAAGTGGTGCCTGAGAAACCGCACACAGTCAGTGGCCGGTTGGGGGTATTGCCCAAGGGCACCGCTTGAAAAGTCTAAAATTGTGGTCATCTGGGTTTCATTAACCCCGCCATTTATATTGGAGCTCCGCTTGAACAATCAGTGGTTTTCGAAAGTCGCCGTTTGGCTCGTCATCGCGATGGTGCTGTTTACGGTGTTCAAGCAATTTGACACCCGCGCCGGTGCGTCCGCAGGCCTTGTTGGCTATTCCGAGTTTCTCGACCAAGTCAACAACAACCGTATCAAAAGCGCCACCCTTCAAGAGGGGCAGGGCGGCACCGAAATCGTGGCGATTACCAATGATGACCAGCGCATCCGTACCACTGCCACCTATCTCGATCGCGGCTTGATAGGTGATCTGGTCTCCAACGATGTCAAGTTCGACGTGAAGCCGCGCGAAGAGAGCTCGATTCTGGTCACGCTGTTGGTGAGTTGGGGACCCATGCTGCTGCTTATCGGTGTTTGGGTGTATTTCATGCGCCAAATGCAGGGTGGCGGCAAGGGAGGCGCGTTCAGCTTCGGCAAGAGCAAGGCCCGCATGATGGATGAGAACAACAACACCGTCACTTTCGCCGATGTCGCAGGCTGCGACGAGGCCAAGGAAGAGGTTAAGGAAGTCGTCGACTTTTTGAAAGATCCGCAGCGCTTCCAAAAACTCGGGGGGCGTATTCCCCGAGGCTTGTTGTTGGTGGGGCCTCCGGGAACTGGTAAGACATTGCTGGCGAAGTCGATTGCTGGCGAGGCCAAGGTGCCTTTCTTCTCGATTTCGGGCTCGGACTTCGTCGAAATGTTTGTGGGCGTGGGTGCAGCTCGCGTGCGCGACATGTTTGAAAACGCTAAGAAGAACTCACCGTGCATTATTTTCATTGACGAAATTGATGCCGTGGGTCGCCAGCGCGGTGCCGGCATGGGCGGTGGCAATGACGAGCGTGAGCAGACGCTTAACCAGATGCTGGTGGAGATGGATGGCTTTGAAACCAACCTCGGCGTCATCGTGGTCGCGGCCACAAACCGTCCTGACGTGTTGGACCCTGCGCTGTTGCGTCCTGGCCGGTTTGACCGGCAGGTTTACGTGACGCTGCCAGACATTCGCGGTCGGGAGCAAATTCTCAACGTGCACATGCGCAAGATACCGGTGAGCCAAGACGTCAATCCGGGTGTTATCGCTCGCGGAACGCCGGGCATGTCTGGCGCTGACCTGGCTAACCTGTGCAACGAGGCGGCGCTCATGGCGGCTCGCCGCAACGCGCGCACGGTGGAAATGCAGGACTTCGAGCGTGCCAAAGACAAGATATTGATGGGTCCTGAGCGCAAGAGCATGGTCATGCCCGAAGAAGAGCGCCGTAACACCGCTTATCACGAGTCGGGCCACGCGCTGATCGGCAAGTTATTGCCCAAGTGCGACCCGGTGCACAAAGTCACCATCATTCCTCGCGGACGCGCGCTCGGCGTCACCATGAGCCTTCCCGCGCAAGACCGCTACAGCTATGACAAAGAGTTCATGTTGAGTCAGATTGCTATGTTGTTTGGTGGGCGTATCGCGGAAGAAGTTTTTATGGGTCAGATGACCACTGGGGCCAGCAACGACTTCGAACGTGCGACGTCGATTGCGCGTGACATGGTCACCCGTTACGGCATGACGGACGCGCTGGGTCCTATGGTGTACGCAGAAAACGAGGGTGAAGTGTTCCTCGGGCGCTCAGTCACCAAGACCACCACAATGAGTGAATCGACCATGCAGATGGTCGACCAGGAAGTGCGCAAAATTATTGACCAGCAGTACGCTAGCGCTCGCAAACTCATCGAAGACAATAGCGAAAAAATGCACTCCATGGCCAAGGCTTTGCTGGAGTGGGAGACTATTGACAGCGATCAGCTTGATGACATCATGGCAGGCAAGCCGCCGAGGCCGCCCAAGGACTGGACGCCGCGCACCCCCCCTACATCAGGCGGTGATGACTCTAGCGGGGGAACGCCCGTGGTAGAGCCGGAGACCACCGTTCCAACGGCTGCTTAACAGCGACTCGGAACCACACTAACAAAACGGGGCTGCTGCCCCGTTTTTTTCCTTTATTTTTGCTCTGTAATCTTTGAACACGCTATGGAAAACCGCCCGCTTCGAGCTTGATTTGCGCCAGCCGCAGGTCATGGGGATTGTTAACGTTACGCCGGACTCGTTCTTTGACGGCGGCGAGCATGCCGGCGTAGCGCAGGCATTGCGACATTGCGAGCAGTTGTTGCGCGATGGTGCTGACTTATTGGACATTGGGGGGGAGTCCACCCGTCCCGGTACTTCCCCTGTCTCTCTGGAGGAAGAGTTTGCGCGGGTGCTGCCGGTCGTACGGAACGCAGTGACGTTCGGTGTGCCCATTTCAGTGGACACCTATAAGCCTGAGGTGATGCGTGCAGTTTTGCAATTGGGCGCGGATGTCATTAACGACGTTTGGGCGCTGCGGTGCGGTGATGCGGCGCAGGTGGTGGCTGCGCACCCGGATTGCGGCGTTTGCCTGATGCATATGCACCGTGAGCCGCAAACCATGCAAAACATCCCTATGCAAGGAGATGTGCTGGCGCAAGTGCTTCAATTTCTGAGTGCGCGTGCACAAACTATGGAGGCGTTGGGCGTTACCAAGGCGCGCATCGTGCTGGATCCGGGGATCGGCTTTGGTAAAACTGTGGCACAGAATTTCGCCTTGCTGGCGCACCAACACCAACTGTTGTCGGCCGGCTACCCGATATTGACGGGCTGGTCGCGCAAATCGCCGCTCGGCGCTGTGACCGGGCTGGCCGCTGAAGACCGGTTGATTCCGAGCGTAGCGGCCGCCTTGCTCGCAGTGGAGCGCGGCGCGCGCGTGGTGCGGGTGCACGATGTACGAGAGACCGTGCAGGCGCTGGCGATCTGGCAAGCTGCGCAAAATCAGGGCGAAATTGATATGCCAAGCTTTGCAGCTGCGCCTGCAATCAAACAACAATAAACGGAGGATTCCCATGGAACGAAAGTATTTCGGCACTGACGGTATTCGCGGCACGGTGGGCCAGCCACCCATCACGCCGGACTTCATGCTGCGGCTCGGTCATGCAGTGGGGTGCGTACTCAAACGCACCGAAGAGCGTCCTACGGTGCTGATTGGTAAAGATACGCGTATTTCGGGTTACATGCTCGAAAGCGCGCTGGAGTCCGGCTTTAATTCGGCCGGTGTGGATGTGGTCTTGCTGGGGCCAATTCCCACGCCGGCAGTGGCTTATTTGACGCGTGCCCAGCGTGCCAGCTTGGGCGTGGTCATCAGTGCCAGCCACAACGCGTTTCCTGACAACGGCATCAAGTTTTTTGATGCACAAGGCTGCAAGCTTTCGGACAGCTGGGAACTGGCGGTGGAAGAGGCGCTTTTGCACGAACCCGTGTGGGCCGATTCGGCCTCGCTCGGGAAAGCGCGGCGCTTGGAAGATGCAGCGGGCCGTTACATTGAATTTTGCAAAAGCACGGTTCCGCATAACCTCACGCTCAAAGGTCTGAAGCTCGTCATAGACGCAGCGCACGGCGCTGCGTACCAAGTAGCCCCCAAAGTGTTTCACGAGCTCGGCGCGGATGTGATTGCGATGGGCTGCTCACCCGATGGCATCAACATCAACCATGAAGTGGGTGCCACGCATCCCGACGCCCTCGTGTTGGCGGTGCGCGCTAACCAGGCCGATTACGGCATTGCGCTGGACGGCGACGCCGACCGGCTGCAGATGGTGGATGCGTCTGGTCGTTTGTTCAATGGTGACGAATTGCTGTACCTCATGGCGCAGGAACGTTTGGCGCGGGGCGAGGCTTTGCCGGGTGTGGTGGGCACGTTGATGACCAACCTGGCCGTGGAGTTGGCACTCGCGGCGCGCGGCGTTGAAATGGTGCGTGCCAAGGTAGGCGACCGCTATGTGTTGGAAGAGCTTGCAGCTCGCGGTTGGCTGCTGGGCGGTGAGGGCTCAGGCCACTTGCTGGCGCTCGACCGGCACACCACCGGTGATGGATTGGTCAGTGCGCTGCAAGTGCTGCAATGCGTAGTGCGCAGCAAGCGTTCGCTGGCGGACTTGCTGGTCGACGTCAGTCTGTTTCCGCAGGTTCTGATCAATGTGCGCCTGCCGCCCGGCGCGGACTGGCGCAACAACGCCTACTTGGCAGCTGAAACCGAGGCTGTCCAAGCGGAGCTGGGTGATCAGGGTCGCTTACTGCTGCGGCCCAGCGGTACCGAGCCATTGCTGCGCGTGATGGTGGAAGCGCGTGGCGCCGCCCAAGCCAGTCGCTGCGCTGAACGGCTGGCGCAAGCTGCGCGTGCGGCGTGAGACCAAAAATCACAAATCAATAGCTACTCGCCCTTATAGGTAAAGCGCTAGAGGCCATATAGGCATAAAGATTTAACTGCCTTGGGCCTCGTCCGCACAAAACGCTTCGATCAAGCGGGCCAGCGTGGCGGGCTGGTCGTGGTGCAGCATGTGGCCCGCGTTGTCGATGACCTCTGTGCTGCAGTTGGGTACCACGCTCAGGCGCTCGTGGAACTGCTCCAAGGTGTATTGGCCCTTCCACCACTGCCCCATGCTGTCACTTCGCGCCTCCATTGTGAGTGTGGGCGCGGTGATGGCCGCATGAATTGCGAGCGTTTCTTCCAGGCGGTAAATTTGCGCGCTGGAAACCTTGTGCGCTGCATCACCGCGAATGTGCCAGCGCCCGCTTTTTTCTTCTACAGACCAATGCTGCGCTAACCATATTGCTTTGTCTGCAGACAGTCGGGGATTGGTTTTTATCAGCCGTTCGGCTACGCCGTTCAAACTGTCGTAGCTTTTGAGGGCTAGTTCACCGCGTTCCAACTGGCGGATCTGGTCCATCCAGGTAGCGTAGTGCGCGGCGGCACTGACGGGGGCCACCTCGGGCAAACCGAAGCCTTCCAGATTGATGAGCCGTCGCACCCGGCTGGCCCGCACACCCGCATACAACATGGCGATATTTCCGCCCATGCTGTGACCAATCAGGTCGACTGGCGCGTTTAGAGCGACATGGTCTACGAGCTGATCCAGGTCCGCCAGATAGTCAGCAAACGTATAGTGATCCGTTGGAATAGGTGGCTGCGTGCGGCCAAAGCCGCGCCAGTCCAGCGCGAAGATTTGCCGGTTTTGTACAAAATCGTTGTTCAACGCGTCCACCATGAACTGGTACGACGCGCCTACGTCCATCCACCCATGTAGCAAAAACAGGGGCGGCTGCGTGCTCTGCGAAGCGCCCCAACGCCAGACGTGGTACTGCAGCCCTCGGACGGGGATGAATTCGGATTGGGCAACGCGCTGTGGGGAATACATGGCGCGCATTATTTAACGCCGAGTGCTCACAGCGCGTCATGACTGAGACACGGTCGCGGACTTTGAGTCATTGGAACGCGAGCCGTGCGGGCGCACGTAAACTGGCTTTTTTGCAGACACGGAAAATTCTTATGGAACCTTTGCGCCTTGGTCGAAGCGATTTGCAGATCACCCCCATTTGCCTCGGCACGATGACCTTTGGCGAGCAAGTATGCGAGTCGGATGCCCACGCCATTCTTGACCGCTCAGCAGGGCGCGGTGTTAATTTTATTGATACGGCTGAGATGTACGCGGTTCCGCCGCGCGCGGACACCTGCGGCGCCACCGAGACTATTTTGGGCAGCTGGTTTGCAGCCAGGCCCGGGCAGCGCGCCAGAACGGTGTTGGCGAGCAAAGTCGCCGGCCCATCGCGCGGTATGCCGTGGATTCGCGAAGGCGGCGGCATGACAGCGGCTGATATCACGGCGTCCTGCGAGGCGAGCTTGCGCAGGTTGCAGACCGACGTGATTGATCTGTACCAAATTCATTGGCCAGAGCGCCATGTGCCGGCCTTTGGCACCAAGTACTACGACCCCACCAAAGAAACGGCGCAGACGCCAATTCGCGATCAGCTCGGCGCGCTCGCCGAGTTGGTGCGCGCGGGCAAGGTGCGGTGGATAGGGTTGTCGAACGAAACGCCTTACGGTGTGCACGAGTTTGTCCGCTTGGCTGAAGAGCTCGGCTTTCCGCGCGTGGTCAGTGTGCAAAACCCTTATTGTTTGATCAATCGAAGTTATGAGAACGCGCTGGATGAAACCTGTCACCGGCTGGATGTGGGGCTGCTGGCCTATTCGCCCCTGGCCTTTGGATTGCTGACCGGCAAGTACGACGAAAGCGGTATTGAGGGGCCGGCGGCGCCCGTCGAGGCCCGCATTGCCAAGTATGAAAGTACGCGCAAGCAGCGCTGGGGTCGGCCCGAAGCCCTTGCCGCCGCCCGCCGCTACAACGCGCTTGCGCGCGCGCACGGCCTCACGCCCACACAGTTGGCCTTGGGGTTCTGCCGTGCCAAGTGGCAGGTTGCCAGTACCATCATCGGCGTGACGTCCGTTGCCCAGCTCGATGAGAACCTGGATGCGTGGGATACCGCGATCAGCCCGGAATTGCTGGCGGCCGTGGATGCGCTCCGCTGGGAGACCGGTGATCCTGCCATTTAAGGTAAAAAAACGCTCTAGCGCTTATGCCATAAGGGTTTGAAGCTATTAAATTTGATTAATCGTGGCACGCAAAGATAAAGCCGCCCATGTCAGCGAAACCCCCGCGACGCAAATGCTGCGCGCGCAGGGTGTTTCGTTTACCTCGCACCCCTACGAATACCTGGAGTACGGTGGTGCGCAGCACAGCGCAGCGGTGTTGGGTCTGGACCCGTTTGCCGTCGTCAAAACCCTGGTCATGCAGGACCAGGACGCCAAGCCTCTGTTGGTGCTGATGCACGGGAACCGCACCGTATCGACCAAGAATTTGGCGCGCCAAATCGGGGCGAAATCGGTGGAGCCCTGTACGCCTGAGGTGGCCAACCGCCACAGTGGCTACTTGGTGGGCGGCACATCGCCGTTTGGCACACGGCGCGACATGCCGGTGTACATCGAAGCGAGCATCCTGCAACTACCGCGCATTGCCATCAATGGTGGTCGGCGCGGGTTTTTGGTGCAACTCGATCCGCAGGCGTGTGTACAGCTGCTGGACGCCACGCCGGTGGATTGCGCGCTTGAAGCGTAGGGTTCTTCAAGCGCAGGGTGCCCGAACGAAGCCCTGCTGCGCGCATGCAAAATCGAATGCACTGGCTGGCAGCGCGACCCTGTTTCCAATAATCCGCTGCGAATGCGTCTAACACCCCCGGTTTTTCAGGAGTTTTCTCGTGCCCTTCGTTTACAGCTTTGCCGCCGTGCTGGCCGCCTACCTGCTCGGCTCACTGTCTTTTGCCGTGCTGGTCAGCCGGGTAATGGGCTTGTCGGACCCACGCACCTTCGGCAGTAAAAACCCCGGTGCCACCAATGTGCTGCGCTCAGGCAGCAAGGTCGCAGCCATTGTCACGTTGCTGATGGATGCCGCCAAAGGCTGGCTACCGGTCGTGCTAGTACGCTGGTACGGCGCGCGCTACGGATTGGAGGAGGGCACGCAGGCGCTAGTAGGCCTGGCCGCTTTTGTGGGTCATCTGTGGCCCGTTTTCTTCAGGTTTCAAGGCGGCAAAGGCGTGGCGACGGCGCTGGGCGTACTTATCGGGTTCAGCGCTTGGCTTGGGCTAGCCACTGCAGCTACGTGGCTGATCGTTGCCGTATTTTTTCGCTATTCGTCGCTTGCGTCGTTGGCCAGCGCCTTGTTTGCGCCGCTGTACTACGTGCTGGCGGGCGGCGTGGTGTGGGAGGCAGACCGGGCCATTGCGGCGGCAATCGTGGTGATGTTTGTGCTGCTGGCGTGGCGCCACAAGGACAACATCGCGCGCCTACTGAACGGCACCGAATCAAAGCTTGGTAAAAAAAAGCCCAGCGCTCTGTTTGAAAGCGCCCAAGCAGTCGACGAAAGCCGTCGCAAGAACGAATGATTGAGACGCTTCGCCCCATGAAAAATGCCGCGCTTCGGAAACCCGAAAGCGCGGCATAAAAAAGGTGACGAGCCTTACCCCCGGCACTGGCTCTACAGTTAGGGCTGCTTGGTTCCCCACCTGACCCGGTTGGCCGCTTCACCATGCGGGGAGGCCCGTCAGCGCGAATTGTACGCGCCCCACACGTCCTTGCGGGGCGTACCGGGACCGTAGAATTGCACGCATGTCTTATCTCGTGCTCGCCCGCAAATACCGCCCGCGCAATTTTGGCGAAATGGTCGGCCAGCAGCATGTGGTCCAGGCTCTGACCAACGCCCTCACGCAGCAGCGACTTCACCATGCCTACCTGTTTACTGGCACGCGAGGAGTGGGTAAAACGACCGTCTCGCGCATCCTCGCAAAATCTCTCAACTGCCAAGGTACCGACGGGCAGGGCGGCATTACGGCCACGCCGTGTGGCGTATGCGCAGCATGCACCGCCATTGATGCCGGGCGTTTTGTGGATTACACCGAGCTTGACGCGGCCTCCAACCGGGGCGTCGATGAGGTGCAGAGCCTGCTGGAACAAGCGGTTTACAAGCCAGTGCAGGGGCGCTTCAAGGTCTTCATGATCGACGAAGTGCACATGCTTACGACCACGGCGTTTAACGCCATGCTCAAGACGCTGGAAGAGCCGCCCGAATATTTGAAGTTCGTACTCGCCACCACCGATCCGCAGAAAGTTCCTGTGACGGTGCTCTCGCGCTGCCTCCAGTTCAACCTGCGCCCAATGGCGCCCGACATAGTGCAGGAGCATCTCGTGCATGTGTTGGCTGCTGAAAAGATCAGCGCTGAGCCTGCGGCCTTGCGCCAGCTGGCGCGCGGCGCGCGGGGCTCCATGCGCGATGCGCTTTCGTTGACCGACCAGGCGATTGCGTTTGGAGACGGAAAAATTGACGAAGCTTCGGTGCGTCAAATGCTGGGCAGCGTTGATCGCTCGCATGTCACGCAGTTGATTGATGCGCTGGCGCGCGGCGATGGCCTCAGCGTGGTGAACACCGTAGACACCCTGCGTTTGCACGGACTTTCTGCCGCTGCCGCGCTGGAAGACATGTCTTCTATCCTCCAGAGAATGGCGGTGCTGCAAGCGGTTCCGGGACATTGCCAAACCGGGGAAGTGGACGCTGAAGCCGAAGAAGCCGCGCGGCTGGCCGTGTTGCTGCCGTCTGATGAAACCCAGCTTCTCTACAGCATGTGCCTGCACGGCCGAGCGGAGCTGGGCTTGGCACCCGACGAATACGCAGCGCTTACCATGGTGCTGCTGCGGCTTCTGGCCTTCAAGCCACCAGGAGGTGCGGCAGAAAAAAAAACAGAGCTGAAAATTGAGCAGGCCCTTTCGCCAGCAGGCACCGCGCCTGCTGCTGGAAAGACTGCAGCGCTTGCCAGCGTTGCCTCGCATCCTTCCTCCCAACCGGTTCAACATGCGGAGGCGAAAGCCCCCCCAGGGCAGATAAGAGAAAGACAAGACGTTTCTAAAACAGCAGCAGATGATTCGACTGAATCAATGGAGTCGCTTGCCCCTGTATGCCCGGTAGATACGGTAGATACGGTAGATACGGTAGATACGGTAGATACGGTAGATACGGTTGATACGGTTGATACGGTAGCGCCCGTTGAACGGGTGGACGCAGGGCAAACCGGCGTGCCGGCCATCGACAAGGCCAAACTGTCATCGCCGACTGTGTTCGCTGTGCCGGTGCGTGAGCTACCTGAGCCCGGACCACGCCTGCAGTCCAGGACGGATGCGCAAGCGGCTGCCCCAGAAGACGGTGCCGAGGGCGCGCACTGGCACGTTGTCGTGCAGCAACTTGTTGCAGCCGAAATCATCACCGCGCTGGTACGCGAACTGGCCTTGCAATCGCAACTTATAGCCCGCGATGGCGACCATTGGCTACTGCGTATTGAGCGCGAGTCGCTCAACCAGAAAGCAACGCGCGAGCGACTGCAATCTGCGCTCGCTGCCGCTGGGCATGCGCAGCGTATCAGCGTGGAAATCGGGCGCGTTAGCGATACGCCTGCACGCCGAAACGCTTCGCTGGAGCATGCCGAGATGGACCGCGCGCGCGCCGTCGTGATGAACGATCCCTTTGTGCAAGCCATGGTGGAAAACCATGGCGCAAGAATCGTCCCGGGCAGTATTCGTCCCTCGTGACTGCCACGTGTTCGGTTAAAAAATTTCAACTTAACTAACCAAGGACTGACACCATGTTCAACAAAGGACAACTCTCCGGCCTGATGAAGCAAGCGCAGGCCATGCAGGACAGCCTGAAAAAAGCCCAGGACGAACTTGCCACCATTGAGGTGGAAGGAGAGGCGGGTGCCGGTCTTGTCAAAGTGCTGATGACCTGCAAGCACGATGTCAAACGCATCACCATCGACCCCACCCTGCTGAGCGAAGACAAGGACATGCTGGAAGACCTGGTGGCGGCAGCGTTCAATGCCGCAGTGCGGCGGGTCGAAGAAACTTCGCAAGAGAAGATGGGCAAGGTCACCGCAGGCCTTCCCCCAGGCATGAAACTTCCTTTTTAAGTTGATGGCCAGCGTGTGGGTGGGCAGCGTCGTTGCCGGGCACATTAAGCAGTCCTCGCACTGCGCAGGCTTACTTCGCCGATCCGCCACCTGCGTCTTTAGGCGTATCTCGCACGGTACAAGCTTGAAGGCGGTGTGTTCAAACACGGGAAGACTTTTTTGGAACACTCATGCCAGCCAATCACTCTCTAGACGTGTTGATCCAGGCGCTGCGACGGCTGCCTGGCGTGGGCATAAAGTCGGCGGCCCGCATGGCATTTCACTTGCTGCAACACGATCGTGAGGGCGCGCAGGTATTGGCGAGCGCATTGCAGCTTGCTGTTCAACAAGTGCGGCACTGCGCCTTGTGCCACACCTTCACTGAAGCAGAAATATGCTCAGTGTGTGGCGACCCAGATCGCGACGTCACACGATTGTGCGTGGTGGAAACACCAGCCGACCAGGCGGCGCTGGAACGCACTGGTGCGTTTCGAGGCCGGTACTTTGTGTTGATGGGACGCCTTAGCCCGCTCGACGGCATCGGGCCGGGCGACATTGGCGTTAAGGTTTTGTTGGCCCGGGCGCGTGATGGCGTCGTTCAAGAGGTCATTCTGGCTACCAACTTCACGGCGGAAGGCGAAGCAACGGCCCATGTCATCACCGAAGCACTGCGCAAAGATGGCCTGGCGGTAACGCGGCTTGCCCGCGGTGTACCAGTAGGCAGCGAGCTTGAGTTTGTAGACTTGGGGACGATTGCGCACGCGCTGGCGGACCGGCGTTGAGCTTGATGTAGATTTTGCATGCCGGCAAATTTCCTGTGCCCGTACAGGCCCACAGTGAATATGGAGTGGTGCCCGAAGTCTCTTGAAATCCTGTCAAAGGGTCTGCTTTGGACAGGTCATGACCGCATAGACGGAGCTGCCAGCTTTAGCGCCTGCTGGTACGCTTGGTAAGCGCGATGGATTCGAACCCGGTTGAGCGAATTTTCATCGCCACCTCCCCTTGGGCGAAGGTTGTCCAGCGCTGTCTCTTGGCTGACGCTTCTCGCAGGTCATTGTCAATACTTAGGCGGACAGCCCTTGCTTGCGGCTTGGAGGTGACCAAGGAGCGCAAGACTCAAGAGCGTTGCATCAGCCACTTCTGGCACAGCACGGTTTGATGGGCAGCAGGGCAGCAGGGCAGCAGGGCCGCTAAGGCAATTGCCAAGCCGATGGCGGATGCCACAACGCGGTGACGGAGAGGTTTTTCCTCAGCTTGAAGACGGAGCGCCTTCGATACCAGAACTACGCCAATCAAGCAAAGGCTACCCTCGAAATCACAGACCGCACCGCCAACTTATGCGGCGCTGGGCGCGTGCATTCAACGCAGGCCAAGCTTTGACCCTTTGCTTCGAGCGTCCATCAGCACCTACCGAACCTTATCGAGCCGTCCGAAATCATTTGCGCACGACACTTGTGCCTACGCCCGTTCAGCAATCGACCTTACAAATGTTGGGATGCGAAACCTCGGCAATATCGTCTGCTTTTTACGAGGCAACTTATGAGGCTTCTCTCTTTTGGTCTGTTAGTTTTCTTAATGAGCGGTTGTGCTGGACTGCAGGCTGGCAAAGCCAAAGTCTCGATATTGGCTGACCTAGATACAGGCAGCGTTGAGCGCACGTTGATTGTTGAAAGCATTGCTGCAGACGCTGATGGGATTTTGTATATCCCGGACCGTGTGACTGGCAATATCGTGCGTCTTTATTCCAAGTCATCCAAGCCAGTGGTCGTCAGGAACATTGAATCTCGCACGCTCAATGGCAAGAAGGTAGGCCCGATGCCCGGGGGGATTTTTTTTGACGCCTGCGGTAATTTGTGTGCCGCTGTGGCGCCCTTTGGTGAAGTTGTTCGAATCAAACGCGACGACCTGAATCCGAACAAACCGGGCACCGCACAAACGTTTGCCACGGGTGCGGCGGGTGCCAACGGCATTGCGTTTGACAGGCAGGCAAGTTGTATATATCGGGCGGCGCAAGCGGCATCGTCTACGGCATTGGCTCGGAAGGCGGGGTAGGCCAAGCGGTCGCGCAGTTCGAAAGGCACGTTCGGACCCTGTCTGATGGGAAGGCTCAGCAGTCGATTGTGCCAATGGTTTGGAATTCGACGCCGCGAGTGTTTTGCACGTTGCAGAGACATCACGCGGGGCGGTTTGGAAAGTGACCATCGGTGCCGATGGAACGGGCAGCATGCCGGTGTTGCTGTCGCAGAGCGCCTTGCTGGAGGGCGCTGACGGTATGGCGTTGAACGCCAGCGGCAATTTGTGGAGGCGGTCAACGAGTTGAATGCGGTGGTGTCGGTATCACCAGGAGGCACCGATGGAAACCATCGCCAGAAACAAGAGCTGATGCCCATTGGAGTTTCCTTCGACAACTCGGAGGCCAACGGAACCACAGCCAAGGATGGTGTGGGCGCTTCCGTCGCTCAAATCGTTCAGTAGTAGGCCCGTGCGGGCTGAAGGCTCCTTTACCGTGATGGTCAGCAGGACATTCCCCAGAGTGCGTTCCGTCGGAGCCAAGATTTTGTCGCAAGGCGCACAGTATTCTTGTTCTTTTAAAAGGAAGCGTCGATGTTTCTAGAAGTAAAGGTTCCGCCTCTTGTCATCACCGTAGTGGCTACTGGTGCCATCTGGGCGATAGCGCGGCTCACGCCATCGTTGGCGATTTCCCCGAGCAATCGCGTGACGGTGGTTCTGGCTATTGCGGCAGTGGGTCTGGCGACTGCGGTTGCCGTGGTGCTTTCATTTCGCAAAGCCCAAACCACCGTCGATCCCACCCGGCCCGAAAAAGCAACTTCGTTAGTCCAATCCGGTGTTTATCGCTTCACCCGAAACCCCATGTATCTGGGCTTATTGTTTATTTTGGTGGCGTGGGCGGTACTTTTGTCTTCGGCGTGGGCGTTGCTCGCCACGGCGGGCTTTGTGCTTTACATGGGCAGGTTTCAAATTGCGTCAGAAGATCGTGCGCTGGAGAAGTTGTTTGACAAGGGGTACGCCGCATGTAAGTCCTCTGTGCGTCGCTGGTTGTGAGAGGTGAAGAGGTGCGGTGACATTCAGAGTGCCGAGCTGGATGTTTGCCATCAATCCGCTTGACACGCTTGATCCGCTTGATCGGTGCGAAAAATTTAGGGTTATATCCGCCGGACCGCCGGACCGCCGGACCGCCAGCCCGGCAATGCGCAGCAAAGCTATCGTTGATTGACGGGCATAAGCAACCGCCCAGCTTTATAGCAAGGCAATAACTCTAATTTTTATAGCTGCAAGCGCTTATGGGTAAAGCGCTGAAGGCCTATTTGACTGTTATTTTTTAGCGGTATCGTCGCCCAGCTGCGCCAGCGCCGCATTGCCGCCGAGCGACAGCAGGCCGGCGTTGGCGTAGATGCCCAGTTTGGCGCGAGTGTCGACGATGTCGAGGTTGCGCATGGTGAGCTGGCCGATGCGGTCGAGCGGGGAGAAGGGCGCGTCTTCCACCTTTTCCATCGACAGGCGCTCGGGCGCGTAGGTGAGGTTGGGGCTTTCGGTGTTGAGCAGCGAATAGTCGTTGCCGCGGCGCAGTTCCAGGGTAACGGTGCCGGTGATGGCGCGCGCCACCCAGCGCTGGGCGGTTTCGCGCAGCATGATGGCTTGCGGGTCGAACCAGCGGCCTTGGTAGAGCAGGCGGCCCAGTTTCAGGCCGTTCATGCGGTATTGCTCGATGGTGTCTTCGTTGTGAATACCGGTGACCAGGCGTTCGTAAGCGATGTGCAGCAGCGCCAAGCCGGGCGCTTCGTAGATACCGCGGCTTTTGGCTTCGATGATGCGGTTTTCGATTTGGTCGCTCATGCCCAAGCCGTGGCGGCCGCCGATGCGGTTGGCTTCGAGGATCAGTTCAACCGGGTCGTTGAATTCAACGCCGTTCAGAGCCACGGGCTGGCCTTCTTCAAATCGCACCGAGACTTCTTCGGCTTTGACGGGCACGTCTTCCTTCCAGAACGCAACGCCCATGATGGGGTTCACGATGCGGACGCCGCTGTTCAAAAATTCGAGGTCTTTGGCTTCGTGAGTGGCGCCGAGCATGTTGCTGTCGGTGCTGTAGGCCTTTTCGGCGCTCATCTTGTAGCCAAAGCCGTGCTCGGTCATAAAGGCCGACATTTCGGCGCGGCCGCCTAGCTCGTCGATGAACAGCTGGTCGAGCCAGGGCTTGTAGATGCGCAGCGATGGGTTGGTGAGCAGGCCGTAGCGGTAAAAGCGCTCGATGTCATTGCCCTTGTAGGTGCTGCCGTCGCCCCAGATGTGGACGTCGTCTTCCTTCATGGCCGCGACCAGCATCGTGCCGGTGACTGCGCGGCCCAGCGGTGTGGTGTTGAAGTAGGTGAGGCCGCCGGTGGAGACGTGGAACGCGCCGGCTTGCAGGGCGGCAATGCCTTCGTGCGCCAACTGGGTGCGGCAGTCAATCAGGCGGGCTTTTTCAGCGCCGTATTCCATGGCCTTGGCGGGTATGGCGTCGTAATCGGGCTCGTCAGGCTGGCCCAGATTGGCGGTGTAGGCATAGGGCAGGGCGCCTTTTTGCTTCATCCAGAGCAGGGCGGCGCTGGTGTCCAGGCCGCCCGAGAAAGCAATACCGACCTTCTGGCCGATGGGGAGATGTTGAAGAATGGTGGCCATGGACAGTTCCAGAAGAAGTGGAGGAAGAAGGGAACAAGAGGGGGAAGAAAAGAATAAGGTCGAGCTATGGCGCTGCGCGGCGCAAGCTAGCCGTTTGTGGCGCGGGTATGTTGTGGCTAGGCGTAGTGACAGATGTAGTGGAAAGCCTCGGCGACACTGATATCAAACTGCGATTGGGCTGGCACGCTGAAGCTGTCGCCTGCGGTGCACTTGTGCCAGGTGTCCTGCCCCCCAAGCCGGTAATCGCATGAGCCGCCCACGCACTCCATGGTTTCCGCCGCGTCTGTCTTGAATGTCAATGTGGCGGGGAGCACTACGCCCACGGATTTGCGGGAGCCGTCGGGCATCTTGAGGGCATGGCTGACGCAGCGGCCGTCAAAGTACACGCTGGCCCGCGCGGTGACGCTAACGCCATCAAGTGTTTGGGTGGTCATGGTGCGAAGGGACGGGTTAGCAAAGCCGCACATTTTAGGTGAGCGCACGTTATGGGCCTGAGGTGAGGTTGCCGGCAGGAAGACATGAAAAAGGACCCAGTGGGTCCTTGTGTTTGAGAGGCAGTCAGTGCGCTGCCCCTTTCGTCTCACTTGGGCATGTGCTTCAGTTTGGCTTCTAGCGCCACTGTTGGCGTGGGGGCGGGTAGGGGTAATAAGGGCGGGGACCGTCGTTGTCGTATTCGATCACCGTCACGCCGGGTGCTGGTGACGAAGTGGCGTAAGGAGAGCTCACCACGCCGCGCTCGCTGTATCCGCTGGAGCCGTTGTAGTTGTCGTATCCACTGGAGCCGTTGTAGCCCCGGTAGGTGTTGTCATCGTCGTAGCGCTGGTAGCCGCGCGGCTCTTCCGGCTGGACATTGACGGCGATGTAGCGGCCTGGGTCGGTTTGCGTACGCGTGGTGTAGCGGCGGCCCGCATATTCGTACACCACGTCGTAACCAGCGGTGCGGTTTTCGTAAGACGTTTGTGTACCGCAGCGCTGCACGGTTTCGTATTCGGGGCGGCCATTGCCTTCGATGTGATTGCCGAGCACGGCCCCGCCGATTAGGCCAATGGCGGTAGCGGCAGTGCGGCCGTTGCCCTTGCCGATGGCATTGCCCGCAGCGCCGCCCGCAATAGCGCCCAGCACTGCGCCTCCACCAGTCGTGCGGGGGCCCGTTCGAACGGTTTCATTCCCGCACACTTGACGGGGCACAGCCACTTGTTCAATAACAGGTGTGGCGGACAGCACACGTCCGCGTTCCTGGGCCATGGCAATTACCGAGGCGCTGGACAGCAAGGAGAGCAACAAAATCTTTTTCATGACAAAACCCTTTATTAAGCGCTGATACAACGCGCCAAGGTGGTGAAAAGTTTAGCCATTGGGGCTGTCGCATAGCAGTCGGTGGCGTAAATCTGCGTAAAGAAGTGTGCGTTATCTGTCGCTTTGGGCTGCTTCTGTAAGCAGCTCCCATGCTTGTGCGTCGAAGCCGGCGGTGAAACGTGTCGCGTGCTCTGGCCCCCAATCCACCACGGGGCGCTTGATGATGCTGGAGTGCGTCGTCAAAAGAGCGTGCGCCTTTTCGTCGCTGGTGATGTCGCGCTGTGCGGCTGCATCGAGTTGGCGCCAAGTGGTGCCGCGCCGATTAATGAGCGTGTCTTGCCCAAGGGCCTTCAGCCATTGGTGCAGGTCGGCGTTGGGTACGCCTAGTTTTTTGAAGTCATGGAATTGATACGGTACCTGGTGCGAGTCAAGCCACACGCGTGCGTTGCGCACCGTGTCGCAGTTGGCGATGCCGTACAGCGTGATGGTGGGGGTTTTCATGTGGCCATCATCCACCCAAGGCGCCTTGGTCGACAATCGCCCGTATGCATGTAACACCTCCCGAAACCCTGCAAGATTGGCTAGCGCACTGTGAGCGCCTGCACCCTCACCAGATTGAGATGGGTCTGGACCGGGTTCGCGCTGTAGCCGAGCGGCTTGCCCTTCGATTTGAGTGCCCGGTCATCACCGTGGCAGGGACCAATGGCAAAGGGTCGACCTGCGCCATGATCGAAGCGATAGCGCTGCAGGCAGGCTATCGAACGGGTGTTTACACCTCGCCACATTTGGTTCACTTTGAAGAGCGATGCCGCATTCACGGCGAATCGGTAAGTGCCGACGAATTGACGGCCTGCTTTGCTGAGGTGGAGCGAGCCCGGTTGGTCGCAGGGGCGGAAGTGTCACTCACCTACTTCGAGTTCACCACGCTGGCGATCCTTCTGTTGATGAGCCGGGCGGGCTTGGATTTGGCTATTTTGGAAGTGGGCTTGGGAGGCCGGCTTGATGCCACCAATGTGATCGACACCGATTGCGCTGTGGTAACCAGTATTGACTTGGATCACACCGAATTTTTAGGGCCCGACAGGGAGAGTATTGGTCGGGAAAAGGCCGGCATCATGCGCGCCGGGCGCCCTGCTGTGGTGTGTGACCCGGCTGCGCCGCAAAGCGTGCTGGATCATGCCCATGCCATCGGCGCCGATCTATGGCGCCTTGGGGCAGATTTCAATTTCTCGGGTGATAAGCAGCAGTGGAACTTTGCCGGGCGGGGACGCCGCTATGCCGGGCTGGCTTATCCGGCGCTGCGCGGTGCCAACCAGCTCGTCAATGCGTCGGGTGCCTTGGCGGCGCTAGAGACCTTGCGTGACCGGGTACCGGTGACCGCCCAAGCCGTGCGAAACGGCTTGGCTATGGTGGAGTTACCCGGTCGGTTCCAGATCGTGCCCGGCGAACCAACACTGGTGCTGGACGTAGCGCACAACCCGCATTCTGTGGCGGCGCTAGCGGCCAACCTTGACGCCATGGGTTACTACCCCACGACCCATGCCGTCCTCGGCGCTATGGCCGACAAAGATCTGCAGGCCATGTTGCGCAAACTGGACCCATTGGTTGACCGCTGGTACTTCACTGATTTGCCGACTGCAAGAGCGGCCACTGGGCAGGCATTGGAGGCTGTATGGCGCACGGTAACCGCACCGCGTATTGCAGGCTTG
This sequence comes from Burkholderiales bacterium, assembly GCA_038235025.1. Lineage (GTDB taxonomy): Bacteria > Pseudomonadota > Gammaproteobacteria > Burkholderiales > Burkholderiaceae_C > Simplicispira. The sequence goes on along the minus strand of JBBSUJ010000003.1, from coordinate 6,278 downwards.
GAAGTCCAAACAAGCCTGTTTGCCAAGCCGCAAGATGCCTTGCAGGCGGCGGTAGCGGCGGCAGACCCCACTGATAGAATCATCGTCCTGGGTTCCTTCCATACAGTGGGCGGTGTTCTGGAGCACGGAACGCCTCGGCTAACTGCCAAACACTTGGGATGAAATCAGTCATCCAAACACCAGATTTTTGTCACCTGCTGAGGTAACGCGCGGCTGGCGTCTCAATCGGCTCTTACCGCGCCCCACGATTCATGGCATTTTTCAAGTTTCCCTGGCTGGCACCCAAGACACCCGCTGAGAAGTCGGGCAGATCGTCAAAAGCGGCACGGGCTGAAACGGTCGACGTCATGCGTAGGCGGGCACGCCACCGCTTGATGGGCGCTGCCTTGCTGGTCATCATTGCCGTGGTGGGTTTCCCCGTTGTCTTCGACACGCAGCCGCGCCCGGTTCCAGTGGACGCACGTATTGAAATACCTGATCGCGAAAACGTGGCTCCTTTGGTCGTTCCGGCCGACACTGTTGCCGCGACACCCGCTGAGTCGCTGGCTAAGCCCAATACGCCACTTGCTGAACCAACTCCTGCGCTCGCGAATGCTGCAGTTTCGAATGCATCGGCGGAGCGGCCAGTTCCGGTTACAGAACAAGTGCGTGCAAAAGAGGTTTCTCCCGGGGCACCGGCAAAAACGGCTCGCAGTGAAAGCCCATCCCCCGCGTTCGTGGAAAGCAAACCCGAAGTGAGCCCCAATGTTCAAGAGGAAATGGCCGTCGCGAGCCAGCGCGCTGCACGCGAGCATGACGCAGAACGCGCACGCGCCCTATTGGAGGGGCGCTCTGGAAAGACGTTAGCCAACGCGCCACCCATACCGGTGGCAGCGGCTGGGGGGGAGCGGTTTATCGTTCAAGTCGGTGCTTTCTCTGAGGACTCCAAGGTGCGTGAGGCGCGCTCCAAGTTGGAGCGCGGAGGCATCACTACCTACACTCAGGCGGTGCAGACCAAGGAAGGCAAACGAACCCGTGTGCGGGTCGGTCCGTTCCAGGGTCGCGAAGCCGCAGAGAAAGCAGCAGCAAAGATCAAGTCGCTCGGGTTGCCAGCGGCCGTGCTCACGCTGTGATTGTTTGCACTCGCAACGTGCCTGATATATCCGTTCCGCAACTGGGTGCCATTGATTGGATTGCACTGGCCATGCTGACGGGCTCGCTGCTATTAGGCGCCTGGCGCGGCTTCATGTTTGAGGTGCTTTCGCTTCTGTCTTGGATTGCAGCGTTCATCGTTGCGCAGGTGTTTGCTGAGCCGGTGGCAGCAGCGCTACCGATGGGGGAGTCGAATGACTCGGTTCGCTATGCAGCTGGCTTTGCGCTGGTGTTCGTTGCCATCATTTTCGTTTGCAATCTGGTTGCGGCGCTGGTAAGGCGTTTGGTCAATGCGGCGGGTTTGCGGCCAATCGACCGGGTCTTAGGTGCAATGTTTGGCGTGCTGCGTGCGGGCGTCCTGGTTTTGGTCGTGGGGTTGATGATGCAGCTGACGCCGCTGGGCAGCTCGGCTTGGTGGAAGGACTCGGTTAGCGGGCCCGTCATCACCAGCGCCGTGCAAGCTCTTCGCCCCTTATTGCCAGAACGCATCGCCAGCCTGTTAGATGCGGAGTGCTGCGCTTTGTCGACGCAGGGCAAGCGTGAGTCAATGCTTCCCGGGGGCGCTGGTTTCTTGGGCAATTGGGGCAATTGATTGCCATTCACCGGAATAAGAATTTATGTGTGGAATTGTTGGTGTCGTGGGTGCGAGCCCGGTTAATCAGCTCCTTTACGACGCTTTGCTGCTTTTGCAGCACCGCGGGCAAGATGCAGCGGGCATCGTCACTCATGAGGAGCGCAAGTTCTTCATACACAAAGACAAAGGCATGGTACGCGATGTGTTTCGCACGCGTGACATGCGCGGCCTGCCGGGAAACTCGGGGTTGGGGCAGGTGCGTTACCCCACCGCAGGCAACGCCTTCAGTGAGGAGGAGGCCCAACCGTTTTATGTGAACGCGCCTTTTGGCATCGTGCTGGTGCACAACGGCAACTTGACCAACGCGGTCGCCTTGCGCGACGAGTTGTTTTCGACCGACCATCGCCACACCAACACGGACAGCGACTCCGAGGTGCTCCTCAACGTGTTCGCTCACGAGCTGGAGCATGCGACCCGTGGGGCGGCTCTGCAACCTGACGATGTTTTTAAGGCAGTGCGCGCCGTCCACCTTCGGGTGCGTGGGTCCTACGCGGTCATCGCTTTGATTGCGGGCCATGGGCTTGTGGCCTTTCGGGATCCGTACGGCATACGTCCGTTAGCAATGGGCCGTGCGGCGGACGGGGCCGTCATGCTGGCGAGCGAGTCGGTGGCGATTGAGGGGACGGGTCACGTCATGGAGCGTGATGTAGCTCCCGGCGAAGCCATCTTTATTAATCTGCAGGGCACGGTACATGCGCGCCAATGTGCGGACAAGACAAGCCACTTCCCGTGTGTGTTTGAGTACGTGTATCTTGCGCGGCCCGATTCTGTGCTCGACGGTATCTCTGTCTACCAGGCCCGGCTTAATTTAGGTGCATCACTGGCCAAGCGGGTGGTATCCACAGTGCCCCCCAGCGACATTGACGTCATTATTCCGATTCCCGAATCGAGCCGGCCAAGCGCAACCCAGTTGGCGCATTTGCTGGGCATCCCGTACCGTGAAGGGTTCGTTAAGAACCGCTATGTGGGGCGAACGTTCATCATGCCGGGGCAGGAGGTGCGCAAAAAATCTGTGCGCCAGAAGCTCAATGCGATCGCAAGCGAGTTCAAGGGCCGCAACGTGTTGTTGGTAGACGACTCTATTGTTCGGGGAACCACCAGCCGCGAAATCGTCCAAATGGCGCGCGAGGCCGGTGCGCGCAAGGTGTACTTGGCCAGCGCGGCGCCCCCCGTGCGGTATCCCAATGTTTACGGAATCGACATGCCCACCAGCGATGAGTTGGTGGCGCACGGGCGGACCGTCGACGAAATCCGCCAACTAATCGGTTGTGACGCGCTCATTTACCAAGATGTTGACGCAATGAAAAAGGCGATTGGTTCTTGTAACACTGCTTTGTCTGGTTTCGATGCTTCGTGTTTCGATGGCGTCTATGTCACCGGCGATATCGGAGCCGAGGAGATCGCAGCGATGAGGGCTGCTCGCAAGGGCGCAACTGAAGATGAAGAGGACGCCTCGCAGCTGGCGCTTCCCAATGCTTAGTAGGCGTAAAGACGCACGCCGTACAGCACCACTCGCTCTGCGGTGGCAGATGGGAGTGGACATGCCCGATGATCCTGTACCGCACAAACTGCCCGCTAATGAACGATTTACCTGACCTACACCCTGATACCTTAGCCGTGCGGCAAGCCATGCCGCGCAGTCAGTACGGCGAGCATTCTGAGGCGCTCTATCTCACGAGCAGTTTTGTGCAGCCCGATGCTGCCACGGCCGCGCGGCGTTTTGCCGGTGAGGAAGAGGGCTACACCTATACCCGCACCTCCAACCCTACTGTCTCCAGCTTGGAGCAGCGTCTCGCGGCGATGGAGGGTACCGAGTCGGCGATTGCCACTGCTAGCGGAATGTCGGCCATTTTGCTGATGTGCTTGGGCTTATTGAAAGCGGGTGACCATGTGGTGTGCTCGCAATCGATGTTCGGTTCGACGATCAAGCTGATTGGCGGTGAGTTGGCCCGATTTGGGGTACTTTCGACCTTCGTCCCACAGACGGATGTTGAGGCTTGGCGAGCCGCGTTACGCCCGGAAACGCGGCTGTTGTTTGCTGAAACGCCTACCAATCCGCTCACCGAACTTTGCGATATCCGGGCCCTGGCGGACATTGCCCACGCAGCCGGCGTATTGTTTGCGGTAGACAACTGCTTTGCTTCGCCTGCGCTGCAGCGTCCGGCCCTGCTGGGAGCCGATCTGGTGGTTCATTCAGGTACGAAATTTCTGGATGGGCAGGGACGGGTGATGGCTGGTGCGGTGTGCGGTCCCCGCGCGTTGATTGACGACAAGCTTGCGCCGTTGATTCGAAGTGCGGGTATGAACCTGTCGCCATTCAATGCTTGGGTCGTTCTCAAGGGGCTAGAGACTCTTTCTATTCGCATGCAAGCCCAAAGCGCCAACGCGCTGATCATGGCGCAGTGGCTGGAAGCGCACCCAAAAGTGACGCGTACTTTCTATCCCGGCTTGGCTTCGCATCCTCAGCATGCTTTGGCGATGCGCCAACAATCTGGCATTGGTGGGGCCGTTGTCTCCTTTGACGTCGGCATCACGACCAATGCTGCTCTCTTGCGTGCGAGAGCTTTTCACGTGATCGATGCCACAAAGGTCTGCAGCATTACCGCTAACTTGGGTGACACTAAAACAACCATCACACACCCCGCCAGCACGTCTCACGGGCGCTTGTCCGAGACGCAGCGCAGCGCAGCCGGAATCGGACAAGGGCTCATACGTCTTGCAGTGGGCCTTGAACACCTGGATGATTTGAAGGCCGACCTCGCGCGCGGCTTGGATACGCTGATATGAACGACATCAAAAAATCTTCGGTGCCTGCGCGAGTGCGGACGCGTTTTGCACCGTCTCCTACGGGCTTTATTCACTTGGGGAACATTCGCTCGGCGCTCTATCCTTGGGCCTTCGCGCGCGCTACCGGCGGGGATTTCATCCTGCGCATAGAGGACACCGATTTAGAGCGATCCACTCAGGCCGCAGTCGATGTGATCCTGGAAGGCTTGGACTGGCTGGGCATGCAGCCTGATGAGGGCCCGTTTTACCAAATGCAGCGCATGGATCGCTACCGCGAAGTGCTTGCGCAGCTCCTGGCGAGTGGCCATGTGTACCCCTGCTACACGCCTATCGAAGAACTCGATGCGCTGCGCGGGCAGCAAATGGCAGACAAGCAGAAACCGAAGTACGACGGTCGCTGGCGGCCGGAGACCGGAAAAACCTTGCCTGCGGTTCCTGCTGGAGTATCCCCCGTGCTCCGGTTTCGCAATCCGCAGCAAGGCACTGTGGCGTGGGAAGACAAGGTCAAAGGACGCATCGAAATTCAGAACGTGGAGCTGGATGACCTGGTCATTGCGCGTCCCGACGGCACGCCGACGTACAATTTTTGTGTGGTGGTGGACGATATCGACATGGACATCACGCATGTCATTCGGGGTGACGACCATGTCAACAACACGCCGAGACAGATCAATATTTTTGAAGCCTTGGGTGCCCGGGTCCCTGTGTACGCACACCTCCCCACAGTGCTCAACGAGCGAGGGGAGAAGCTGAGTAAGCGCAACGGCGCCAAGCCTGTCACCCAATACAGAGATGAGGGATTCTTGCCTGACGCCATGGTGAACTACCTTGCGCGCCTGGGCTGGAGCCACGGTGACGACGAAATTTTTAGCCGACAACAGTTTGTGGAGTGGTTCAACCTGGATCATCTTGGACGTAGCGCGGCACAGTTTGACGACGTCAAGCTGCGGTGGGTGAATGCGCAGCACATGAAGAGCCTGCCGGATGGAGAATTGGCCATCGCCTTGGGCGCTATGCTTGTAAAACGTGGTTTATCGGTCCGATCTTTTGATGCAGTTCAGCTTGAACCAATTTGTGCACTTTTCAAAGATCGCTGCGATACGACGGTGATGCTCGCAGAGTGGGCTGAACAGATTCTGGGGGAAACGGTACATATTGAGCAAGTCGACCTCGCGAAACACGTCACGGACGAAGTCGAGCCAGCCATTCTTTCATTGGCTTCTGCTCTTGCGGCGTGCGCGTGGGATCAAGCTACTATTTCTGCCACCTTCAAGCAGGTGCTTGGTACCTATGGTCTAAAGATGCCTCAACTGGCAATGGCGGTACGTGTGTTGACAGTTGGCACGCCGCAGACCCCTTCCGTGGATGCATTGATAAACCTGCTGGGAAGAGAAAAAGTTGTCGCACGTCTTCAGAGGAATAAGTAAATCAGTCTATAATTCGAGGCTTAGGTTATTTCAGATTTGAAGTTTCTTGAAAGTCTTTGGGGGTATAGCTCAGCTGGGAGAGCGCTTGCATGGCATGCAAGAGGTCATCGGTTCGATCCCGTTTACCTCCACCAAATAGGTTTTTTGTCGGTTAGTTCCAAGGTTTTGACCCCATCGTCTAGAGGCCTAGGACATCACCCTCTCAAGGTGGAGGCACGGGTTCGAATCCCGTTGGGGCTGCCAGCAAAGGTGCAGGTCAGAGCATTGCCGGAGTTTCCGCTCACTGGGCACCCCGAGCG
>JBBSUJ010000002.1:0-100243 GCA_038235025.1 Burkholderiales bacterium | reverse complement strand
GCCGTGGGTGGGGCGCACACCCAACCCCACACCAATAACCCCCCCCCCCCGGTTCAACAACCGCGCGCGGTGCTGGGGGGGTGGGGGGGGGGGGGCCTACGGCCGCCACTGCATCAGCGAAGCGCCAATGAGAAACGCAGCAATCCACACGCTGCTCATGTAGTTGAGTGTGATGGCGGTAGCCAGTGGCAACTTGGCAATGGCGAAGAACCAGCCCCCCAGTGCGATCACGCCGATGAACGAACGCCATGCGTGCATGCGCGGGTAGCGGGTGACGAGCGTGACACCTTGCGAGTGCGCCACCCAGGCCAGCAAAGCCATGCCAATCAGCCCGCGGCTGAACACAAGCTCGGCCGGATTGAAATACGCCGAGGCGAATTTGACGCACACGCTCATGCTCGCAAACAGCAGTGCGGCGAGCACCATCCAAAGGGCTTGCATAGGGGTCTGAAAGTTCAGTAAAAATTGGACTCAAGCGCTTTAGTAGAGAGCGCTAGCAGCTATTTAAAAAATAGCAATTCTTGCTCAGGCGTGAGTTTTTGACCAGCGGGCACCCATGGAGTGGCGTTTGCCCGGCTGCCGGTGCCGTCTCCCGTTGTGTGTGGCGAACGAAGCGAGAAGAAGCAAAGAGGCAAAGCGATTTAGGGGGATATCCGGTCCGTGTACCACTCGTGAAAGTGCTGCATTCCGTCTTCCATGGGGCGTTGGTAGGGGCCGGTTTCGTTGTCGCCGCGCAGGTACAGCGCCTTGCGTCCCGCATCCATGCGCTCGGCAATTTCGTCGTCTTCCAGGCAAGTTTCCATATAGGCCGCCTGCTGCGCTTCAACGAACTCGCGCTCGAACGCGGTGATTTCCTCAGGATAGAAAAACTCGACCATGTTCAGCGTCTTCGTCGGGCTGATCGGGTGCAAGGTAGAGACCGTGAGCACATGCGGGTACCACTCCACCATGATCTGCGGATACAGAGTGAGCCAAATCGCACCGTGCGCCGGTGCTACGCCATTGCGGTACGCTAGCAGCGCCTTGTGCCAACGCTCATAGGCGGGGGTGCCGGCGCGCGCCAAGCCATCAGCCACGCCCACGGTTTGCACCGAGTGGTTGCGGCCAAACTCCCAGCGCAGGTCGTCGCAGGCCACAAAGCCGCCCAGCCCCGGGTGAAATGGGCCGACGTGGTAGTCCTCAAGGTAGACCTCGATAAAGGTTTTCCAGTTGTAGTTGCACTCGTGCAGTTCGACGCGGTCAAAGGTGAAGCCCGAAAAATCGAGTTGGGCGCGTGGGCCCAGGCCCGCCAGGTCTGCCGCCACGTCGTAGCCGTTGTCTTCAAACAAAAGCCCGTTCCATTCGCGCAGCGGATAGTTTTTCAGGTTCAGGCAAGGATCGTGCTGAAAGTGGGGCGCGCCTAGCAAGTCGCCTGACGGGCTATAGGTCCAGCGGTGCACCGGGCAAACGATGTTGCCACCCGCGCTGCCCTTGGCCTGCGCCTGAAGGGAGCCGCGCCCGCTCAGCATGATGGCCTGACGGTGGCGGCACACGTTAGAAATAAGCCCTACCGGATCGCTGGCCGTGCGCACCAGCGCGCGTCCCTGTGCTTCCTGGGGCAGCGCGTGGTAGTCGCCCGCTTGGGGCACGCTAAGTGCATGCCCCACGTATCGCGGTCCGCGCTGGAACAGCGTGGCCATCTCGCGCTCGAACAGCGCAGGATCGAAATAGCTGGACACCGGAAGTTGGCCCGTGGCCGGCTGCAGTCGAAGACTTAAATCAGCCATGGTTGACCTGATCCAATCCCCACAGGGAAAGAGCACGAAAGCGTGCGTGAAAAAAAGAAACCGGCGCAAAGCCGGCTCTGAAGAGTGAAAGGGATTATAGGCAATGGGGTTATTGCGGCGGGGCGCAATGACCGCAGCGGGGCTGCGTGTATCCCGAGCCGTCTGGCAGCGCAAACCGCGCGTTCTCGGCAGTGGTGATTCGGCTCGAGCATGCCAGCCTAAAATTGCGTTTTTTCTTCTTCTGATTCGCCCGACTGCCTTATGGCCAAAACCAAAACTGCTGATCCCATCAGCTATGAAGCTGCCCTGGAAGAACTGGAGCAACTGGTCGCGCGCATTGAGTCCGGGCAGATGCCGCTGGACCAGATGCTGACCGGTTACCAGCGCGGCGCTGTGCTGTTGGCGTTCTGCCGCGAGCGTCTGGTGGCTGTGCAGGACCAAATCAAGGTGCTGGACGCGGGCACCGTTCAGGTATGGAAAGCCGAATGAGCGTGGCCCGTCCTGCGCAGTCGGCCCGTTGGTCCGCCTGGAGCGAATCACGGCTAGCACGAACGGAAGCGGCCTTGGCCGAATGGGTCGGCCACGACGCTCCCCACGACCTGGGCGAAGCGATGCGTTACGCCGTGCGGGGCGGCGGCAAGCGGGTGCGGCCGCTGCTGGTTTTGGCGGCGCGTGATGCGGTGGCGGAGCTGGCCGGAAGCAGTGGTTCCACTGATGCAGCAATGGACGATGCAGCGCTGCGCGCCGCTTGCGCCGTAGAGCTCATTCATGCCTATTCGCTGGTGCACGACGACATGCCGTGCATGGACAACGACGTGCTGCGCCGCGGCAAGCCCACCGTGCATGTCCAGTTCGGACAGGCCCAGGCTTTGCTTGCCGGGGATGCCTTGCAGGCTCAGGCTTTTGAATTGTTGACGCCCCACAGCTCCGCTATTGCGCCAGCGGTACAAGCGCAGTTGTGCCGCCTGCTGGCGCGAGCTGCCGGCGGTGCGGGTATGGCAGGTGGCCAGGCGATTGACCTGGCCAGTGTCGGGTTATCGCTCAGCGAATCGCAGCTGCGGGACATGCACCAGCGCAAAACCGGCGCACTGCTGCAAGCCAGCGTGATGATGGGAGCGGCCTGTGGCTTGCCCTCAGCGCAGGCCGTGGCAGGGTTGGCGCACTACGGCGCGGCGCTCGGCCTGGCATTCCAGGTGGTGGACGATATCCTTGACGTGACGCAAGATTCCGCGATGCTTGGTAAAACGGCGGGCAAAGATGCTGCGCAGGCAAAGCCAACCTACGTGTCCCTGATGGGGCTGGGCCCGGCGCAAGGCTATGCGGCAGAGCTGCACGCCCAGGCACTTGCAGGTTTGGAGATTTCTGGCTTGCCCAATACGGCCATGCTTGGCGCGTTGGCAGACCTGGTTCTGCAGCGTTCAAATTAAACAGAGAAAACGGCCGTTAGCGCTTATTTAAAAAGCGCCTACAGCTATCAAATAAGTAGTCACGATGCCCACAACCGCTTTTCCATTGCTTGAAACCGTGAACGCCCCCGCTGAACTGCGGGGCCTGTCGCGCAGCAAGCTTAAGGACCTGGCGGACGAATTGCGCGCTTTCGTGCTCGACAGTGTTTCCAAAACTGGCGGGCACCTCAGTTCGAATCTGGGCACGGTGGAGCTGACCGTGGCGCTGCACTACGTCTTCGACACGCCGAGCGACCGCCTAGTGTGGGATGTGGGCCATCAAACCTACCCACACAAAATTCTGACTGGCCGGCGCGAACGCATGGGAACGCTGCGCCAGTACGAGGGCATTTCCGGCTTTCCGCAGCGCGCCGAAAGCGAATACGACACCTTCGGCACTGCGCACTCCAGTACCAGCATTTCTGCCGCGTTGGGCATGGCGCTGGCTGCCAGGCAGCAGGGCAGCAATCGCTATGCCGTGGCGATCATTGGTGACGGGGCTTTGACGGCCGGCATGGCGTTTGAAGCCTTGAACAATGCCGGCGTTGCAGACTGTAATTTGCTGGTCATCTTGAACGACAACGACATGAGCATTAGCCCCCCGGTGGGCGCGCTCAACCGGTATTTGGCGCAACTGATGAGTGGGCAGTTTTACGCTGCCGCCAAGAATGTCGGCAAGACCGTACTGCGCCCCGTGCCGCCGCTGCTGGAGCTTGCCAAGCGCATTGAGCAACAGGCCAAGGGCATGGTGGTGCCGGCAACATTATTTGAAAAATTTGGCTTCAATTACATCGGCCCGATCGATGGGCACGACCTGGATTCGCTGATTCCCACGCTGGAAAACATCAAGGAGCTCAAGGGCCCGCAGTTTCTGCATGTGGTCACCAAAAAGGGACAGGGTTACAAGCTGGCGGAGGCCGATCCTGTGGCCTACCACGGGCCGTCGCGCTTTGATCCCAAGATTGGTTTGGTCAAGCCGACCACGCCACCGCGCCAAACTTTCACCCAAGTGTTCGGCCAGTGGCTGTGCGATATGGCAGCGCACGACCAGCGCTTGGTTGGCATTACGCCGGCGATGCGCGAGGGCTCGGGCATGGTCGAATTTGAGCGGCGCTTTCCTGGTCGGTATTACGACGTGGGTATCGCCGAGCAGCATGCCGTTACCTTCGCGGCGGGTATGGCGTGTGAAGGCGTCAAACCTGTGGTGGCCATTTATTCCACGTTTTTGCAGCGCGGATACGACCAGCTGATTCACGACGTCGCCCTGCAAAACCTGCCGGTGGTGTTTGCCTTGGACCGCGCTGGCTTGGTGGGTGCCGACGGTGCTACCCACGCCGGTGCTTACGATATTGCGTTTGTACGGTGTATTCCCAACATGGCGATGGCTTGCCCGGCTGACGAGCGCGAGTGCCGGCAATTGCTGTCTTCGGCGTTTGCACAAAACCATCCGGTGGCTGTGCGTTATCCACGTGGTGCGGGCGCTGGTGTTACGCCGCTACCGGGCCTGGACGCGCTGCCCTACGGCAAAGGCGAAGTTCGACGAGAGCGGTCTACCGTGGGTGCAGCGGACCTGCCGCGTATTGCGATACTGGCATTTGGCTCCTTGCTCTATCCCGCGCTGAAAGCGGCAGAGTCGCTCAATGCCACGGTCGCCAACATGCGCTGGGCCAAGCCCTTGGATACTGAACTGGTGCTGCAGTTAGCGGCAACCCACGACGCCTTGGTCACGCTGGAAGAAGGCTGCATTCAAGGAGGTGCCGGCAGCGCAGTGCTGGAGTCGTTGGCGGGTGCCGGCGTGTTGTGCCCCGTGTTGCAACTGGGTCTTGCGGACGTGTTTATTGAGCACGGTGATCCGGCGCACCTTTTGCGCTTGCAGGGACTCGATGCCCCCGGCATCGAAGCATCTGTGCGGGCGCGATTTACTGCCAGTCAATCGAGCGCGCAGCCCCAGCGCGCTGCTTGACAAAGCACCTGCGCCTCTGACTCTCCGCCGGGTTTATGGCGCGGCATCTATGCGCGCGCGGCAGACTGAGCGACTGATTGGGTCTAGAGCCTTTCTTGCAGAAGCCTGAAGGCATGCTGTTTGACGCGACTTTTCGCGGGAAAACCCGCACCGCGTCGAGAGATCGACGTTCCTAAAATCTGTGCCATGGCTGCTAGAGTGGTCCGCGAAGTTCAGCGAAAAAAGCTGGGTTCGCTACTTTTTGCAACCGTTCTCCGAGAGGCATTCATGGATCGTCGTTCACTCATCAAACACGCAGGCGTTGCAGGCGTGTTGGCCGCAGGAATCGCACCTGCTGCGCACGCCCAAGCTGCCGTGCGTTGGCGCTTGGCTTCGAGCTTCCCCAAGTCGCTTGACACTATTTTCGGTAGCGCCGAAATGTTCGCGAAAACACTGAAGGCGCTTTCCGGTGGCAAGTTCGAAGTCTCGGTGCACGCAGGCGGCGAGCTCATGCCGGCTTTCGGCGTGGTGGATGGCGTTCAAGCCGGCACGGTTGAAATGGCGCAAACCGCGCCTTATTACTTCACCGGAAAAGATTCGATTTTTGCCTTCGGTTGCGCAGTTCCTTTCGGCCTGACGGCTCGGCAGATGGACGCGTGGATGGCGCATGGCAACGGCCGCAAGTTCATGGACGAGTTCTACGCGAACTACAACATAAAAAGCCTAAGCTCGGGCAACACTGGTACGCAGATGGGCGGCTGGTACCGCAAGGAAATTAAAACCGTGAAGGACCTGTACGGTCTGAAGATGCGCATGGGTGGCGGATTGTTCGGCGAAGCCATGCAAAAACTGGGCGTCGTTGCGCAAAACATGCCCGCGGGCGATGTCTACCAAGCGCTTGAAAAAGGCACGCTGGATGCCACCGAATTCGTCGGCCCGTACGACGACGAAAAGCTCGGCTTTAACAAGGTTGCGCCGTACTACTACTACCCCGGCTGGTGGGAAGGTGGTGCAGAACTTGAATTCTTCATTAACACCAAGGCCTACGCCGCGCTGACGCCCGAGTTTCAGGCGATGGTCGATGCAGCAGCGGCAGTAGCCGCGCGTGACATGACGGCCAAGTACGACGCGTTCAACCCCGTTGCCCTTAAAAAATTGGTTGGCGCAAAAACCCAGCTCAAGGCCTTTTCCAAAGAAATCATGGATGCCGGTTTCAAAGCCTCCATGGAAGTGTTTGCCGAGCACGAGGCCAAGTCGCCTGAGTTCAAGAAAATTCACCAAGACATGCGAGCTTTCCAGCGCGACCAAATTCTTTGGGGTCGTTTCTCTGAATTCCGGTTTGACAGCTACATGAGCTCGGCCAAGCTGTAGCGCGCACGCTGCACTTGCTGCGGTCTTGCTTTCGGGCGAAGAGCGTAGCGAGTTCCGACGTTTCGGCCCGCTCTACGGGCCGCATCCAGGTTTTGCGGTAGGCCCTGAAGCGCCGTGAAGTTCCTTTTTTTTAGCCCCAGGAGACTTACAAAATGGATCGTCGTTCCCTTATCAAAAATGCCGGTATTGCCGGAGTGCTGGCCGCCGGAGTTGCACCCGCGGTGCATGCGCAAGCTGCTGTGCGCTGGCGTCTGGCGTCGAGCTTCCCCAAGTCGCTCGACACCATTTACGGTTCGGCCGACGTGTTCGCGGCAGCGGTAAAGTCAATGTCTGGGGGCAAGTTTGAGGTGACCGTTCATGCCGCCGGCGAACTGATGCCGGCGTTCGGCGTGGTGGATGGTGTGCAGAGCGGCACCGTGGAAATGGCCCACACGGCACCTTATTATTTCTTTGGCAAGGACGAAACGTTTGCCATCGGCGGTGCCATTCCCTTTGGCATGAACTCGCGCCAGTTGACTGCATGGATGGTTGACGGCAATGGCGAGAAGCTGATGCGCGAGTTCTACTCCAACTACAACATCGTTAACTTTCTCGGCGGTAACACGGGCGCGCAAATGGGCGGCTGGTTCCGCAAGGAAATAAAAACCCCCGAGGACATCAAAGGGCTCAAGTTCCGCGTTGGGGGTTTTGCCGGTCGCGTGCTGGAGCGCATGGGCGCAGTGCCACAGAACATCCCTGGCGGAGAAATTTATCAATCGTTGGAAAAAGGCACCATCGACGCCGCCGAATGGATTGGTCCGTACGACGATCAGAAGCTGGGCCTCAACAAGGTGGCTCCGTTCTATTACTACCCCGGTTGGTGGGAAGGCAGCTTGAACCTGGAGTTCTACATCAACGACAAGGCTTTCAACGCCCTGTCCACAGAGAACAAAGCCATCGTAAAGTCAGCCGCTTACGAGGCCCATGTGACGACACAGGCACGCTACGACGCACGCAACCCCGGTGCGCTCAAGCAGTTGGTAGGCGCTAAAACCAAAGTGGTGCCGTTCCCGCAATCGGTACTCGAAGCGTCGTTCAAGGCCACCAAAGAGGTGTATGCCGATCTGGACAAGTCGAACCCTACCTGGAAGAAAATCTACGCGGACTACCTCAACTTCCAGCGCGACCAGGTGCTGTGGTTCCGCTTTGCAGAAGGCACGTTTGACTCGTTCATGCAGCGCCAAAAGCTCTGAGAGCTCACTGGTTGCTTCAGCAAAAACCCGCCTCCCCAGGCGGGTTTTTTTATGTCTGGTTAGCGGGGTAATGCGCGGCACAAGCCGCCATCTACTTACCCGCAGTTTGAAAGCTCTACTCGCAGTGCGGACACGTGCCACTGTGTATGGCTGCCAATCTGCGGAAGGAGCTTGTAGCCGACAACGTGCGTTTATTTCCAGAATAAATATCGCGTTTTTTAGGGCTGGGGCATCTCGCGCTTGTCTGTGAGCGCTAGGGACGCCCTGCACAACTCCCTGCGGTCGGTGATAGCACAGTCTCGGGGGGTCCACTGCGTTGCTTTTCTTGTCAATAGCTCGGCTATTGCCCGCCAAAAGGCGCCTTGCGGCCCATCCCGATCCGCACTATCACATCCTCGCGGGGGTTATGCAGGACATCCCTAGCGCCTGGAACGTCTGACAACACCACACGTATCCGCGCAGACTTGACGGCTCGATTGGCCTGGGTTGCTGGGCACTGTGGCGTTCGCCCTATGCGCCCTATGCGCCTGTGGTGACTTGGAGCGAGCCGTTGGCACCCATGAGCAGGTCGATCACATTCGGTGCGGTGATGATTTCACGCCGAATGCCCACCTGCTCTGCCCGCAGACGGTTGTGGAGTATGCGGGCTTTTCAAATGGCTGCGCGCCTGCCGTAGTGCGTTACGGGCGCGTCAATCGGTGCACACAAAAAAGCCTCGCTTGTGCGAGGCTTTTTTCATTTTTGAGCCGCCGCGCTTGAGGCGGCGGCTTCGCTTTATTGCTTGTCCTCTTTCAAGGCTTCCTGAGCCGCCTTCATGGGGTCTTCAAAGACATCGGATGCAGCGAAAGGATCGGGTTGTTCCAGGCCCGCTGCCGGATCAAGCAGCGCGTCAGCAGATCCACTCACGTTGTTAAGCCGGCGCAGCACTTCTTCCGAGCTCAGCGACTCCACCTTCTCCACGTTCCCGGTGACGAGAGTGGGGTAAGCCATGACCAGTGCAACCATGGCGACCTGAATACAGATAAAGGCAATCGAGCCCTTGTAGATTTCTGTCGTAGTAACCGCCCGGATGGTTTCTCCGGTCACCCTGTCCTTGTAGTCGTTGCGCGGGGCCACGCTTCGCAAATAGAACAGCGCAAATCCGAAGGGCGGCGTCAGGAACGATGTTTGCAGGTTCATGGCGATGATGACGCCAAACCAGATCATGTCGATGCCCATTTTCTCGGCCACGGGTACCAACAGCGGTACGACGATGAAGGCGATTTCAAAGAAATCGATGAACATGCCCAGCACAAAGATCAGGATGTTCACCACGATCAGGAAGCCCAGCTGACCGCCAGGCACTTTGTCAAACAGGTGCTCTACCCAAATGTGCCCATCGGCCGCATTGAAGGTGAAACTGAAGACGGTGGAGCCAATCAGAATGAACAGAACGAAGGACGCCAAGCGGGCGGTGCTGTCCATCGCTTCCTTCAGCAGGGGGAAGTCCAACCGGCGCTTGATCATCGCCAGAACTAGTGCGCCCACGGCGCCCATGGCACCGCCTTCGGTAGGCGTGGCAACGCCCAGAAAAATAGTGCCCAGTACGAGGAAAATCAGAATCAGCGGCGGCATCAACACAAAAGTGACCTGTTCGGCCAGACGCGAGAGCAGACCCAGACGGGTAACGCGGTTGGCGATCGACAACGCCAACGCCGTCAAGGAAGCCAATGTCAACGCCAGGATGACAATTTCGTCCTTGGCCGACGGCATGCTGCGTTCAAGCCAATCCGTCATCAAAGCATCGTGTACCTGGGCCCACGTGACCCCGACTACAGCGCAGAGCACCACCAACACCAACAGCGACTTGTGGCCCGAGTTGCCATTGGTTTCGCGGTAAATTCGTGCTTCTGGTGGCAATGCAGGTGCCCACTTTGGCAGCACGATGGCAACGATGACCACAAACAGCACATACAGCCCGACCAGCATGAAGCCAGGGACCACGGCCCCTGCGTACAGGTCGCCAACGGAGCGACCCAGCTGATCGGCCAGCACAATCAGCACCAGCGAAGGCGGGATCGCCTGCGCCAGCGTGCCCGAGGCGGTGATCGCACCCGTGGCCAGCACGCGGCTGTAGCCGTAGCGCAGCATGATAGGCAGCGAGATCAAGCCCATGGAGATAACGGCTGCAGCGACCACGCCCGTGGTGGCCGCCAGAAGGGCTCCCACCAAAATCACGGCGATGGCGACACCGCCGCGCACGGGACCAAAAATTTGCCCCACGGTTTCCAGCAGATCTTCGGCCATGCCGGACTTCTGCAAGATGATGCCCATGAAGGTGAAGAAGGGGATCGCCAGCAGGGTGTCGTTCTGCATGATTCCGAAAATGCGCAGCGGAAGGGCCTGGAAAAGCACCGACGGGAACAGTCCCAGTTCAATGCCAATCAAACCAAAGCCCATGCCGGTGGCAGCCAGTGCAAAAGCCACCGGAAACCCCGTCATCAGCGACAGCAGCAGGCCGCCAAACAGCAGCGGTACGAAGTTTTCCGTCAGAAAAGTAACGAACATGGTCTAGCTTGCCTTCGAGGGGGTAGGGACGAGCGATTCGCGATCGGGCTGTACATAAGCGGTGTCGGCAGCCTCTTCGTCGATCAAAGGCGCTTCCTCATGCGACAGCGCGTCGGGGCCCACGCCTCGCAAGAAAGCGACGCGTTTGATGAGTTCGGACACCCCCTGAAGCATCAGCAAAGCAAAACCCGCCGGTATCAGCGCATACACCGGCCAGCGTATGAGGCCCCCCGAGCTTTGCGACATCTCGCCTGATTCCCAAGCGCGCATGAAGAAAGGCCAGCTCAGATCAATACACAGCACGCAGAACGGGAAAAGCACCAACAAGATGCCGATGACATCGATCCAGTTGCGGGTGCGTGCGCTCAAGCGCGACGCGATGAAATCAATACGCACATGGGCGTTTTTGAGCAAGCAGTAGCCCGCGCCCAGCATGAACACTCCCGCGAACAGGTACCACTGGATCTCCAGCAAGGAATTGGAACTGGTGTTGAATACTTTGCGCACGATGGCGTTTCCGGCGCTGATCAATGTGCTGGCCAGAATGAGCCACATGGTGAGTTTGCCTACACCGATGCTCAGCCAGTCCACTGCCCTGGATAGTTTGAGTAATGCTTGCATGAAGTCTCCAAAAGAGCGTGTCGGTGCCCGAACGCCAGCGGGCAGGTCGCCAGAAAGCGCGTGTGTAACTGTTCGCAGCGTCGGATTCTACGAACCAGTTTAGACTCAGGCTGACGGAACGGTGACGGTGTATTCCCGATAGCTGGCGCTGATTAGTTGCTCCTGAATTTAGAGCAATAAGGGTTAACGCGGAGCGCCTTGGCTCGCCTTTTTCGCGCCTTTGGCCGTGTTGAGGCGTTCACCCACGGGCGGCCGGTAAATAGACGCCAGCGGCTCCGTCGATACCGGATCAGGTGAGCAACCGGCGCAAGGCGAAGCGCGTTGCTTTCTGTTCGTGGTGAAGCAGATGCCGCAATGAGCGCTGGCATTGGGCCACAATCAAGGGCTGCGTTTTTGCCTTACTTGCCCTGTTACGCAGCTCTGAATGCCGCCTTCACTCCCATTTCCCCTTCAATTGCTGCGCCGCTTTCGGCGAGCGGGTGGCTGCTCGGCAGCGTTGCTGGTGGGTGTGCTGGTTCTGGCCTCGCTGCTGGGTGTTCTGCACGCCATTACCCACCCGCCTGAGCGCCTGCTTGCGCACGATGCGCGCAACGATCGGTCTCGCTCGGAGTTGTCCAGCAAGCCCAACAAAACCGCTTTGGCAGGCAAGGCGCTGAATCCAGCCAGCGCGGCGACTGCACCATCCTGGTTGGGTACCTTGTTTCATCACATGGCCGGTGAACTCGACTGCCGAATTTTTGACCGGCTGTGCCACGGGCCCGCAGCGCCGGTTGCAGATGCACAGGTCTTGAGCTTTGCACTGCCCACAGCGGCAGTGTTGATGACCCTCGAAGGTGAGTACATCGCCAGGTGGTCTGCGTTTTTTGACGCACGCGGGCCGCCAGCTCGCACCTGAGCGCTCGCCGCTCTCTCTTCCCGCTTTTTGTATTCCCGGCGTTGCAGGCGCGGTCATGCGCGCATAGCCGTTGTTTGAACGACTGCTACGCCGCGATGGACCGCCCGCGCTGTGCCAGTACCCAAGCGCTTTCCGCTCCCGCGCAGATTTGCGCCGACGCCATGCAGTGCTGCACCGCCGCACCGCACTGCGTGTCGCCTCGAACGGAAATGTGCCATCTCTTGTTTTGGAAAATTCATGTCCTTGTTTTATTTCGCTTCCCAGCGCCGCCGCATATCTACGTCGCCGTTCCCTGTTCACTTCGCCCGCAGCGCCTTGGGTGCTGCTGTTTTTTGTTTGACAAGTGTGTGTGCTGCCCAGTCGACAGCGGCTGCACAGGCCGCAAATCTTGACAAGTTCGACAACTCGCGGCGCCTTCCGGATGTCACCGTTACTGCCAGCCCGGTCGGGGGTGCCGCGCTAGCCGTCCCGTCGGACACCCTGGTGGGCGACGAGCTCACCTTACGCGCCGACACCACGCTGGGCCAGACGCTGGATGGCCTGCCCGGCGTCAGCAGCAGCTACTTCGGCCCCAATGCCAGCCGCCCGATCATTCGGGGCCAGGATGGCGACCGCATTCGCGTGCTGAACAACGGCGGCGGGATGATTGATGCGTCGGCGCTCAGTTACGACCATGCGGTGCCTGTTGAGGCGCTGTCCACCGAACGCATTGAAGTGCTGCGCGGGCCGGCGGCGCTGCTGTATGGCGGTAGCGCGGTGGGGGGCGTGGTGAACGTGATCGACAACCGCATTCCGCGCGACCCGATTACTGGCGTCAACGGCAGGGTGAGCGCTGGCGGCGCTACGGGAAACCAAGAGCGCGCAGGGGCCGCGATGGTGGAGACCGGCAACGGCCGCTACGCCCTGCACGCCGATGTATTTGACCGCAAAACGGCGGATGTTGATGTGCCACAAGACCTTGAATGCGAAAAGCCGGGTTCTCTGGGCGTCGCCCGCCGCATTTGCAACAGCGCCAGCAGCACCCGCGGAGGTGCCGTCGGCGGGTCGCTCTTTTTCGATCGGGGCTACTTGGGCGTGTCCGCCAGTGGCTACCGCAGCAATTACGGAACCGTGGCGGAGGATGAAGTGACCATTGGCATGCGCTCGAACCGCTACGCGCTGGAGAGTGAGGTGCGCGTGGATGCGGGCCCGTTGCAAAGCGTGAAGCTGCGCGCCAGTCACACGGATTACCGCCACACAGAGTTCGAGGGCAGCGAGACGGGCACCACTTTTACCAACAGGGGCAACGAGGTGCGCGTTGAGGCGCGGCAAACGCGCATGGGGCGGCTTGACGGCATGGTTGGCCTGCAAGCCGAGGCGACGCGGTTTTCCGCCGTGGGCGCAGAAGCGTTTGCCCCGTACAGCCGCAGTAAAAACATGGCGCTGTTTGTGAACGAATCACTGGCCATGGACTGGGGCAAGCTCACCTTTGGCGCGCGGACCGAAAAAGCCACGGTCGAATCCCTGGGTAGCGCAGACGTTGCGCGGTTCGAAGTAGGCACGCGCGACTTTCATCCGCACAGCGCAGCGATCGGGGTCGAAATTGATGTGACGCCGCAATGGCAGATCACGTCCAACCTGGCGGCAACGCAGCGTGCGCCCAAGGACTACGAGCTGTTCGCCAACGGTCCGCACATTGCCACGGCAGCCTGGGAGACGGGTGACGCCAATCTGGGCGTAGAAAAATCTACCGGCTTTGACATCGGTGCCCACTGGAAGCGCGGGCCGCACCGGTTCAGCGTGAGTGCTTATGAAAGCCGCTTCTCCAACTACATCGGTTTGGTGCGCTCGGGGCGCACCTTGAGCGAGGACGGTGCGGTGACCGACGCAGCCGACGTCGACGGGCTGCCTGAGTTTCGTTACCAAGGCGCGCGGGCCCGCTTTTATGGTCTGGAGGCCAGCGGCACCGTGCGGTTGTTGGGCGAGACCGGGCTTATGACCTCCGCACCATCGCTTGCGGGAAAGGGCTCGGTGCTGGACTTGCTGCTGCGCGGCGACCTGGTGCGGGCGAGCAACCGCGACACCGGGGAGGCCCTGCCGCGCATTGCGCCAGTGCGTCTAGGTGCCAGCCTGGCCCACGCGCAGGGCCCATGGAAGTTGCAGGTGGGTTTTGATCACAGCGCCGCACAAAAGCGCGTGCCCGATGCAGATCGCGCAGCCCAGGCGTACACCCTGTGGAACGCAGCGTTGACCTGGCGCACCACGGCGCAGTGGGGCAATGTGAACAGCAGCTTGCTGTGGTACGCGCGGCTGGACAACATCACCAACCGCCTGGCTTACAGCGGCACATCGATCTTGACCAGCACTGCGTTTCCGAAAGCGCCTCTGCCCGGTCGCAGCCTGAAGGTGGGCGTTCAGGCAACGTTCTAACGCGTTCGATTACCGCCGCCGGTCGCAGAGCCCTTGGTCTGCGGCCGACGGCCGACGGCTTTATGTGTGGCGGCGAACTGTGATGAGTTGCTGCAGATTGCTATTAAAAGTATTGCTACTAGCGCCTATGCAGTAAGCGCTGGAGGCAATTTTGACCATACATTTAAGCGGTAAGCGGTAAGCGGTAAGCGGTAAGCGGTAGCACGACACGGCGACAGGAGCACGGCACCGCTGCTGCGATCTCCGAGGCCACACGCTGGCACGGGAGGCTTCCCGCTCAAGCTGGCCTGGTTCAATCGAGCATTGCAACGCCCTTGATTTGTGCGTAAAGCGCAAGCCCGGGCACAACGTCCAGCTGTTGCACCGAGCGGTGTGTCACGCGCGCCAGCAGGTGCACGCCAGCGGCATCCAGCGCCACAATCCACTGACCCGGACTGTCTTCGCGCAGCCCGGTGACGGTGCAGGGCACGATATTGAGAATGCTGGTGCCCACCGGGTGGTGCAGCGCCAGACTGACATCGCGTGCCTGAATGCGCACCCGCACCTGTTGGCCCACGGGCCGCGCGTGTGGCGTGCCCACGTACAGCGGGCCGCAGGCCAGGGCCAGCGTTGTCAGGTGCTCGCCCGGGTGGTGTTCGCGCACCATGCCTTGCACGATGGCGGCGGCGGCGTCCCCCTGCGCCAGTGGCAGGTCCAGACGGGCAAGAAGCGACTCGGCACTGCCACTGGCCTGCACGCGGCCAGCGTCCAGCAGCACCATATGCGTCGCCAGCCGGGCTACCTCATCAAGCGCATGGCTTACATAAATCACCGGAATCGCCAGCGCGCGCTGCAGGGCTTCGAAGTAGGGCAGCAGTTCAGCTTTGCGCGTGCTGTCGAGCGCCGCCAGTGGCTCGTCCATCAGCAAAACCCGGGGCTGCGCTGCCAGCGCGCGGGCGATGGCCACGCGCTGGCGCTCGCCGCCCGACAAAGTAGACGGTTTGCGGTCCAGCAAGCCGTCAAGTCCCAGCAGGCCCACGGCTTGCGAAATGGACACCGCGGGCGCACTGTGATCGCCCCGGTTCGCTCCGGCGACGCGTTTTTGCGCATAGGCGATGTTGCCGCGCACGGGCAAGTGGTCGAACAGACTGGCTTCCTGAAACACGTAGCCCAGCGCCCGCTGGTGCGTGGGAAGCCACACGCCGCGCGGATCGTCTTGCCAGACGCTGCTGCCGACGCGCACATAACCAGGGCGCGCGCGCTCCAGCCCTGTCAACGCGCGCAGAAAGCTGGTCTTGCCGCAGCCAGAAGGGCCGAACAAGGCGATGAAACCGCGCGCCGGCAATTCGAGATCGACATCCAACGTGAAATCGCCGCGCTGCAGCCGCAACCGCGTGTGAATGCCAGCATCGCCCGGTGGACTGTCGGCGTCGCCGTCAGATATAGCCGGGCTCATGGCAACAACCGCGCGCGGCGGGTTAGGTTCAGGCACAACAAGATGCCAAAAGAAAACAGCACCATGGCTCCGGACAGCCAATGCGCCTGCGCGTAGTCCATCGCTTCGACATGGTCATAAATTTGGACCGACACCACGCGCGTCACGCCGGGGATGTTCCCGCCCAGCATCAGTACCACGCCAAACTCGCCCACCGTATGCGCAAAGCTCAGGATGCCTGCGGTGATGAAGCCGCCGCGTGCCATGGGCAGCACGACGGTAAAAAACCGGTCCAGCGGCCCCGCACCCAACGTTGCGGCGGCTTCCAGTGGGCGATGCCCGAGGGCTTCGAATGCACCCTGGAGCGGCTGCACGGCAAACGGCAGCGAATAAATCAGCGAGCCCAGCACCAGCCCCCAAAAGCTGAAGGCGAGCGTGCCGAGGCCCAGCGCTGTAGTGAACTGGCCCACCGGCCCGCTGGGCCCCAGCAGCACCAGCATGTAAAAGCCGATCACGGTAGGCGGCAGCACCAGCGGCAGGGCCACCACTGCCGACACCGGTCCGCGCCAGCGCGAACGGGTACGGGCCAGCCACCAGGCCAGGGGCGTACACAGCAGCAGCAGCAACACCATCGTGGTCAGCGCCAGTCGCAGGGTGAGTCCGATGGCAACAAGATCAGCGTTAGACAGCGGCATTGCAGGAGGGCAGGGTCAGAATCGCCAGAACGGACATCAAAACCGGTAGCCGTAGGATTTGATGATGGCGCGGGCTTTGTCGCCGCGCAGGTACTCCACCAGCGCCAGCGCAGCCGCGTTGTCTTTGCCGGTTTGCAGCAAGACGGTATCCTGGCGAATGGGGTCGTGCAGTTCAGCGGGCACTTGCCAGGCCGATCCTTTGGCGATTTTGCCGTTCACCATTACCTGGGACAAGGCGACAAAACCCAATTCTGCATTGCCGGTGGAGATGAACTGGTAGGTCTGGGCAATGTTCTCGCCTTGCACCCACTTTGGCTGCAGAGCGTTTGCTACGCCCAACTTTTCCATGGTCTGTAAGGCGGCAAGGCCATACGGCGCGAGCTTGGGGTTGGCCAGGGCAACGTGCCGGAACGTGCCGGAGGTCAGCACCGCTGCCTGCGTGTCCACCACAGCAGCATCAGCGCTCCACAGCACCAAAGCACCGATGGCGTAAGTAAAGCGCGAACCGGCAACCGCTTGGCCCTCCGACTCCAATCGCGCGGGCGTCTTCGCGTCCGCGGCCAGAAACACCTGGAACGGCGCGCCGTGCTTGATCTGGGCATACAACTTGCCAGTGGAGCCAAGGGACACCACCGCCTTGTGGCCCGTGTCAGATTCAAACAGCGCCGCTATTTTCTGCATGGGGGCGGCGAAGTTGGCAGCAACTGCGACCGACACTTCTCCGGCATGAGAAGCATCGGCAAACAAAGCCATCGCCAAGCTTGCAGCCGCACCGCGAGCACGGTGGGAGGGGAAATTCATAAGTGCATAGCGACAACCGCTATTCAAAAAAAGAATAGCGAAAGTATAAAAGCTTCTTGTTCCAGGCTCGGCTGAAAAGCGTATGCAAAAACCGCCGGGCGCGCCACATTGCGCGCCAAACTTCAGGCAACAATGCAGGCTATGCCCGCCCCCATTGCCTTGCCGGCCGCTTTCGGCCACGACCGCTCCGACAGACGAATCGCTGTGTTGCGCGAAGTGGGCGCGACAGGGTCTATTTCCCAGGCTGCGCGTGTAGTGGGCATTAGCTATAAGGCCGCATGGCAGGCGATAGACACGCTGACGACGCTGGCAGGCGCGCCCCTGGTGGAGCGGGCTGTTGGCGGCGCTGGCGGTGGCGGCGCAGTGCTCGCGCCTGCCGCGCATGATCTGCTCGCGGCGGCGCAAGCAATGTCGCAGGCGCGCGCTGCAGTGTTGGCGCAGTGGCAAAGCGGTGCGCTGGGACACTCCCCTGCGGGGGTTGCGCTGGCGCGGCTGACGGTACGCACCAGCATGCGCAACCAACTGCCGTGCGTGGTCGAGCGGCTGGAGGTAGCGGGTGCTCTGGCGAGGGTCGTAATGGCGCTGGGCGCGCCACCAAACGTCGATGGGGCGCTGGTGGAGGCCAGCGGTAGCGGTCGCACCGCGCTTGTGGCCGCACCGGGTGGCGCGCGCAAGAAATCAAAAAAAGCGCTGCACCCTGCGCCTCGCATCACGGCAAGCATCACGCGCGAAAGCGCCGAGCTGCTCGGCCTTGCACCGGGAGTGCCGGTGCTGGCCATGTGCAAGGCTACGGCGGTGCGCGTGGAGCGGGCCGTTCGCCCTGCCGGTTTCGCGGCTCCCGGTCGCGTGTGGCTGTCTGCCAAAGCCGTGCGCGTGCAGCGCGGCAGCCTGGGAGACGAAATTGCAGCGCAAGTGTGGTGGGATCGCAAGCCGATGGGCTTGCAGATAGTGGGATTTGCAACACCTGCAAGCGGTTTGCGTATCGGTAGCGCATTGACCCTCAGCTTGGAAGAAAATGCAGTGGTGCTGGCTCTGGCGCACGATTAACGGCCAAGACCTGATAAAAATACGGACGAGGAGATCACGTCATGGAAATGGAAGCCCGCCGGGCATTTGCTGCCAGCCAGGAAGAGGTGTGGGATTGCCTGCACGACCCCGAGGTCATCAAGAGCTGCCTGTCTGGCTGCGAAAAGTTCGAAGCCAAGGAGCCTGGCCACCACGTGGTGGACTGGGTCATCAAGCTCGGCGCGGGTTCTGCCCGCTTCGATGGCAATGTGTATTTGATGGAGAGCGTCTCACCCGAGCGCTACCGCGTGGAGTTTGATGGTGAGGGCGGCGTTGCCGGCTCGGGCAAAGGCACGGCCCGCGCCCGGTTGATTCCGCTGCCCGACTACGCGCCGGGTCATCCCCGCTGCCAGTTGCACTACAGCGTGAACGCCACCCTGCAAGGCAACATAACCAAGGTGGATTCGCGCTTGGTGGATGCAGCGGCCCAAACTTTGGCCGAGCAGTTCTTTCGCCGTTTCGACGAGCAGCTCAAACGCCGTTACCCGCGGGCAGCGCCGGCCCACCTGAACGCTGACCCGTCTGACATGGACGACCAGGAGCGCGCTGGCGCGCCCACCATGCTGCTCGACCGCTCGGCCCGAGCGGCCACGCCCCAGCGCGTTCAACCCCCGGAGCCCGCGGCTCGCCGCATGTCCGTTTGGGTGTGGGGCGTGGTGGCCGGCGTGGTCGTGCTTGCGGGGGGGGCGTGGTTGGTGCTGATGCGCTGACCGCGTGCCCGCCGCCTTGGTGGTGCACCGGGCGCGCGGGTTTCTCTTCTTCCGACGCTTGATTTCTTGCGACGGCTCCTAGCGTGCATGACATCACTTAGAGCCTGTTCACGATCCCCCAGGAGTCGCGCAGTGGTGATTGCGGGAGGGGATGCTAGGCGCGCGGTATTTGATGTGCGGTTTGCGGGTCGTAGCTCGGCTACGGGCAAGCGCTGCAACGCCGCAGATTGCCCGCAATCACCACTGCCCGAAGGGTTGGAGCGAAATCGGGCGATTGAACGATCCGGCTGCTTGCATGGGCATGAGCCCATGCGGCGCATCCGAATCATCCACGCATCCCGATTGCGCTCCAACGCGACCCCTGCGGGATCGTGAACAGGCTCTTAGGACGAGGCAGACTTCGCCAGCTGCGTGCCTCTCGCCCGAGGGTCTTTACTCACTTCGCGTGAGGTGATCGCCTTCTAAACTGGCGGGTAATGCTTTTGCCACCAGAACATACGGGGAACGTCGATGACAACCGCTATCTCACCTGACCTGCTCGCCTTGCAACGCCTGTACGCGTGGGAGCGCGATTCGCCCGACCGGGTGGCACTCACCCAGCCCATGCCCGATGGCAGCGTGCGCGACTTCACTTGGGGCGAGTTGGCCGGCGAAGTGCGGCGCATGGCGGCGCAGCTGCAGGCCATGGGCGTGGGCCACGGCGACAAGGTGGCCATCTTGTCCAAAAACTGCGCCTGGTGGCTGATGAGCGATCTAGCCATCTGGATGGCGGGCGGCGTGTCGGTGCCGCTGTACCCCACGCTGGCCAGCGACACCATCGCGCAGATTCTGGCGCACAGCGAAGCGCGCGTCTGCTTTATCGGCAAGCTCGATGGTTGGGAAGCAATGGCACCTGGCGTGCCGGGTGACTTGCCATGCATCAGCTACCCGCTGTCGCCGGAATCGGTTCGCAAGGCGCACCCGCAGTGGGATGCGTTGTGCCAGGCCGCACAGCCGCTGCAGGGTGATGTGCTCCGCCCGGGAGGCGACCTTGCAACGCTGATTTACACCTCTGGCACCACCGGCACGCCCAAGGGCGTCATGCACAGTTTTGACACGTTTGCCTGGGCGCTGGATGCCGGCATTCGCCGCCTTCCCATGGGGCTGGAAGACCGCATGTTGTCGTACCTGCCGCTGGCGCATGTGGTTGAGCGGGTGCTGGTGGAACATGGCTGGCTGCGAACGGGAATGCACGTGTTTTTTGCCGATTCGCTGCATACCTTCAGCTCGGACATGCAACGTGCACGGCCCACGATTTTCTTTTCGGTGCCGCGCCTGTGGGTCAAATTCCAGCAAGGCATTCAGCACAAGATGCCCGATGCAAAGCTGCAGCGGCTTTTGGGTTTGCCGCTTATCGGCTGGGTGGTACGCCGCAAAATCAAAAAAGCCTTGGGGCTGGACCAATGCCGCATTGCTGCCGGCGGCGCGGCACCTATGCCGCTGGCACTGTTGAAGTGGTTCAGTCACTTGGGCATTGCCATCAACGAGGGTTATGGCATGACGGAAAACCTCGCCGTCTCTCACATCACCGTGCCCGGCAAAAACCAGCAGGGCACGGTGGGGCCAGCTTACGAGGGTGTGCAGGATCGTATCGACCCGGAGACCGGCGAGATTCAAATGCGCAGCCCGGCGCTGATGCTGGGTTACTACAAAACGCCCGAGCAAACGCAGGAGGCGTTTACAGCCGATGGTTGGCTGCGCACGGGAGACAAGGGGCGTATCGGCACCGACGGTTGCCTGGCCATTACAGGCCGGGTCAAGGATTTGTTTAAAACCGGCAAGGGCAAATATGTGGCTCCGGCACCTATCGAAGACCGGCTGGGCGGGCACCCCGCCATTGAGGCGTGTGTAGTGACGGGCGCCAACCTGGGCCAGCCTATAGGCATCGTCATGTTGAACTCCGAAGCAGCTGCGGCCGCCAAGGATAATGACGGCCGCAAGGCGCTGGAGCAGTCGCTCACCCAGCACCTGGTGCAGGTCAACGCGGCGCTGGACCCGCATGAGCAGCTGCAGTGCCTCGTGATTAGCCGCACGCCCTGGACGGTGGAGAACGACATCATTACGCCCACCTTCAAAGTCAAGCGCAACCGCATCGAGGACCTGTACGCCGTGCAGTTCGCCGACTGGGAAGCTTCCCACAAAAAGATTTTGTGGGTATAAATGTCAGGTAAAAAGTGCCTCTAGATATTATGCAGAAAGCGTTAGTAGCTCACTTATAAGTAGCAAAAAAATGTGTGTGCCCGCTTTTGCGAAACCGCCACCGGTGCCCGCTCGGGTGAACCGGCGGTAAAAGGCCGGTAAAAGCCGGCCCCGCGCCTGCAGGCATGGCCTGGGCTGACTACTATCGCAGGCACTGCCTGCTCTGTCGCCCCGCCCGCCATGCCGAATACTTGCCGAACTGCCGCTCCGTTTTTTTCTGCTCCCCACGTTGGGCGTGGCCGCGTAAGCATGGGTTGGTTGATCGCCGCATTGCTCGCTGCAGGGCTCGCAGGCGGCGGGTGGTGGTGGTATCAGCACCGCGGTGCGAATGCGGTGCAAGCAGAAGTCGCTGAGCCCGGCGGCAAGCCTGGCGGGCGCAGCGGCGCAAACGGCGCAAAGGCGGGTAGCCGAGGCGGCGTGCGTGGCGGCATGGGGGGCGCTATGGCGCAGCCTGTGTCCGTGGGCGAAGTTAATCGACAAGATTTGCGCGTGCGGGTTAGCGCCATTGGCAGCATGAGCGCACGCGCCACTGCCGTCGTACGTGCCAAGGTGAGCGGCGAGCTGACGGCCATCAAATTTCAGGAGGGCGAGGAAGTCAAAGCGGGCGCTTTGCTGGCCACCATTGACGCGCGCAGCTACGAGGCGGCGCTGGGCCAAGTGCGGGGCGCGCTCACGCGGGACGAAGCGCTGTTGGCCAATGCGCGCATCGACCTCACGCGCTACCGCGACCTGCAGGCCAAAAATTCCATTGCCAGCCAGCAAGTCGACACGCAGGCCGCGCTGGTGCGCCAGCTCGAAGGCACGGCCGTTGCCAACCGTGCGGCGAGCGATGCCGCCAAACTTCAACTTTCCTACACTCGCATTACCGCGCCGATTTCGGGCCGGCTGGGTCTGCGCCAGGCCGACAGGGGCAACGTGGTGGCACCGGGCGATGCCAATGGCATCGTCACCATCACCCAAGTGCGCCCCATTGATGCGGTGTTCTCGGTGCCCGAGGCATTTCTGCCCCAAATCACACCGCGTCTGAACTCCGGTAGAGCCATGCCGATCGAGCTGTGGGACCGGGAAATGGGCCAGCGGCTGGGGGTCGGCACGGTCAGTGCGCTGGACAACGCCATCGACGCCGCCACCGGCAGTATTCGCATCAAGGCCGCGTTTGCCAATGACGACGGCGCTTTGTTCCCGAACCAGTTTGTCAACGTGCTGCTGGAGCTGAACACCTTGAAAGATGTGCTCACCGTGCCGGTCACCGCACTGCAGAACAAACACGTGTATGTGGTGCAAGCCGATGGAGCCGTGGCGTACACCCCTGTGAAGGTGGGCCAAAAAGACGGCGAGCGCGTAAGTGTGGAGGGCGCGTTACAGCCCGGCGCGCAGGTCGTGACCGACGGCCTGGACCGGCTGCGCGATGGCACCAAGGTGAACGTAATCGTGTCCGTTGACGCGCGAGCGGGCGCTGCGAGGGGCCGGTCAGACGCTGCGCCGACCCGACGTTTTGACCCCGCCAGTTTGCCGCCAGCGCAACGCGCGGCGTTCGAGAAAATGTCGAGCGAAGAGCGCCGGGCGTTCGTTGCGGCGCGGCGTGCGAAATCTGCTGATTCGGCTGATTCGGCAGTCGCGGGTGATGTGCCACCCACGACACCTACTTCACCTGCGGCACCTCTTGCTGCTGCGAGCGGTGCTGCACGTGTGCCTGACGGCAGTTCACCAGCGGGCACGGGCGCAACATCGCCGCCTGCAATAACGGCACCTGCGGCACCGTCCGGGTCTGCGCCTGTCCCCACGCTCACGCCTGCGGTGAAGCCTTGAGCGCAGCGCTGCTGCTGCTCCGCCGTCTTGTGACCCGTATCCGCGCATGAACTTCTCGCGTCTTTTCATCCTGCGGCCGGTGGCGACCTCGCTGCTCATGCTGGCCATGATGCTGGCCGGTTTGCTGGCGCTGCGACTGCTGCCGATATCGGCTTTGCCCGAGGTCGATTACCCCACCATTCAGGTCACCACGCTGTACCCCGGTGCCAGCCCTGAGGTGATGACCGCCACCGTCACGGCACCGCTTGAGCGCCAGTTCGGGCAGATTCAGGGACTCACGCAGATGTCGTCCACTAGCTCGGGAGGTGCATCGGTCATTACGCTGCGTTTCTTGCTGGAGGTGGCGATGGACGTGGCCGAGCAGGAGGTGCAAGCCGGCATTAACGCCGCCAGCAACCTGCTGCCGAACGACTTGCCAGTGCCGCCGCTGTACAGCAAGATCAACCCGGCCGACGCGCCCATCATGACGCTGGCGATTACCTCGCCGTCGCTGCCGGTGATTCGCGTGAACGACCTGGTGGAAAACCGCCTCGCCCCGCGCCTTTCGCAGGTCGCGGGCGTGGGCCTGGTGGCCGTGGCAGGCGGGCGGCGGCCTGCCGTGCGCATTCAGGTCAATCCGGCTGCGTTGGCCGGCTTGGGGTTGACGCTGGAAGACGTTCGCACCGCCATTAGCGCGGCGAACGTGCGCCAGGCCAAAGGGGGCTTTGACGGCCCCGAGCGCGCCTCCACAATCGATGCCAACGACCAGTTGCAGTCCGCTGCCGAATACCGCGACCTGGTGCTGGCGTATCGCGCTGGCGTGGCCATTCGCCTTAGCGATGTTGCCGCCACCGTGGACGACGCCGAAAACACCCGGCTTGCGGCTTGGGCTGGCACCCCCGAGACCGGTAGCCGCGCCGGCGTCATTCTCAACATACAGCGCCAGCCCGGGGCCAATGTGATCGACACGGTGGACCGCATTCAGGCCCTGCTGCCGCAATTGCGCAGCACGCTGCCCGCGTCGCTGGATGTGCAGGTGCTGAGCGACCGCACCGTCACCATTCGCGCGTCCGTGCGCGACATGCAGTACGAACTGATGCTCGCCATAGTGCTGGTGGTGGCGGTGATTTTCGTGTTCTTACGAAGCGGCACGGCGACCCTGATTCCTGCCGTGGCCGTGCCGCTTTCGCTCATCGGCACGGTGGGCGTGATGTACCTGGCGGGCTTTTCGATTAACAACCTGACCTTGATGGCGCTGACAATTTCCACCGGTTTTGTGGTGGATGACGCCATCGTCATGATCGAGAACATCGCGCGCCATTTGGAGGAGGCCGAGGCGGCTGGCAATACCACGCTCACCCCCATGCAAGCCGCGCTGGATGGCTCGCGCCAGATCGGCTTCACCATCATCTCGCTTACCGTGTCGTTGATTGCGGTGCTGATTCCGCTGCTTTTCATGGGCGATGTGGTGGGGCGCTTGTTCCATGAATTTGCCATCACCATGGCAGTGGCCATCGTTATCTCGGCCGTGGTTTCGCTCACGCTCACGCCCATGCTGTGCGCGCGTGTGCTGCGCCCGCCCCAGCAGGACAAGCATGGCCGGCTGTACCACGCCACCGGTCGATTTTTTGACCGCACCATCGCCGGTTATGGCCGCATGCTTGAGCGTGTGCTGGACCACAGCGTGCTCACCTGGGTGGTCTTTCTGGCCACCCTGGTACTCACCGCGCTGCTGTACGTGTGGGTGCCCAAAGGGTTCTTTCCCACGCAGGACACCGGGCTGCTGCAGGCCACGACCGAGGCCGACCAGTCGGTGTCGTTTAGCGCCATGGCGCAGCACCAACAAGCCGTGGTCGAGCGGTTGCTGCAGGATTCCGCGGTCAAAAGTGTCTCGTCTTTCATCGGTGTCGACGGGCAGAACACCACACTCAACACGGGGCGGTTGCTGATTGCGCTCACGCCACACGGCGAGCGCGCGTCGGCGTCCGATATTCAGCAGCGGCTGGTGAGGTCAGTGGCCGATATTCCCGGCATTCGCCTGTTCGTGCAGCCGGTGCAAGACCTCACCATTGAAGACCGCGTGGCCCGCACCCAATACCAACTGCTGCTTTCGTCGGCCGACCCGGCGGCGCTGAGCCAGGCCGCGCAGTTCCTGCAGCAGCGCCTGCGCGCGCTGCCGCAGTTGGCCGATGTGGCGAGCGATCTGCAGAACAAGGGTTTGCAGGCCTACGTCACCATCGACCGGGCCGAAGCCAGTCGCCGCGGCGTGACCGTGGCGGCCATCGATACTGCGCTCTACAACGCGTTTGGCCAGCGGCAAATCTCCACCATCTTTACCCAGTCGAACCAGTACCGCGTGGTGCTGGAAGTGACCCCCAGCATGGCGATGGGGCCACAAGCGCTCGCTGGCATTTACGTAGGTGCGAGCGGCGCCAACGCCGCGCCGGTGCAGCTGTCCACCATCGCGCGCGTGGAAGAGCGCCACATGCCGCTTGCCATCAGCCATGTGGGCCAGCTGCCAGCCGCGACGTTGTCGTTCAACGCCGCACCGGGCGTGGCGCTGGGCGATGCGGTGACGGCGGTGAAGCAGGCTATTGCCGAGGCGCGTGAGGCGGGCAGCGTGGGCGCATTGGTGGATGCCAGCTTCCAAGGCGCAGCGCTGGCGTTTGAGGCATCGTTGTCGAACACGCTGCTGCTGATTTTGGCGGCCGTGGTCACCATGTACATCGTGCTCGGCGTGCTGTACGAAAGCATGGTGCACCCTGTGACGATTCTTTCCACACTGCCATCGGCCGCTGTGGGGGCGCTGTTAGCGCTGTTGATTTCGGGCGCTGCGCTGGACATCGTGGCCGTGATCGGCATCGTGCTGCTGATCGGCATCGTCAAGAAGAACGCCATCATGATGATTGACTTTGCGCTGGACGCGCAGCGCGAGCGGGGTTTGTCGGCGCGTGCTGCGATTACTGAGGCCTGCCACCTGCGCTTTCGGCCGATTTTGATGACCACGCTGGCGGCGCTGTTTGGGGCGTTGCCGTTGATGTTGGGTGGGGGCGTGGGGAGTGAGTTGCGGTTTCCGCTGGGGGTAACGGTGGTGGGTGGGTTGATCGTGAGCCAGTTGCTGACCTTGTTCACGACGCCGGTGATCTATCTGAGTTTTGAGTCTGCGGCTGAGCGGTGGCGGGCTCGGCGAGGGCGGAAGGGGTCGGGTTATGAGCGGGTTTGATTTTTTGGGTGAAATCGGGCTGTGGCGCTTGTTCTGCTTGGGGGATGGGGTCAAAAAGAATAGCGGTTTGAGGGTGGCTTTTGATGGTGGCCGCTTGCTTGGTCGGAGTGCGGGTGCCGGGTTTCGCCCCGGCGGGCGAGCTTCTTTTAAATCAACCCGCAGAGCGAGTTGTCTTTGCGCCGCCAAAGGTGCGCTTTGCGCACGGTGCTCTCGCTTTCTGCTTAGCCGCCAACGCCAACGCCAGCACCAAAAGAAGCCAAAAGAAAGGCGACCCTGCTGTTTGCGACCCCAGCGCGCAGCGCTGGAGCAACCTGCGTCGGCACGCTTGCGGGGTGCGCCGCAGAACTCACTGCGCGCTTACAGCGCTCCGTTCAAACAACTGCGGCGAGTCAGTCCACGAAGTGGGGATGTGTCCTGCGGCACATCCCCACCACCCTGCAAACGTACCGACGCAGGCGCATCCAGACGGGGTTGGGGAACGACACGGGCCATTGCTGCGCTCGGCCGCGTTTCTGCAGAGTGCAGCGGTAGCAACAGCACTAGCACTAGCACTAGCACTAGCACCAGCACCAGCACCAGCACCAGCACCAGCACCAGCACCCGTACCCGTACCCGTACCCGTACCCGTACCCGTACCCGTACCAGTCCGCGTACCTGCAAGGCCCAGCGCAGCGATGGCCCGTTTTCTCGGGGTCCCTTGTGGCCGTGCCGAGAAGCGCAGGGCGCGGGGCCGGCGTGTGCCGAAGGACACACGCCTTCGTCATCTGACTCGCTGCGGTTGTTTGAGCGGAGCGCGCCAGCGCGCAGCAAGTTCCGCAGCGCGTCCCGCGAACGAGCATCGCAGGTGACCCCCACGTGCAGCGTGGGGGTCACGTCCAGCAGGGTCGCCCTTTCTTTGGTGACTTTCTTTCGGCGAAGCGAAAGAAAGTTACTGAGCAGCCGGGCGCACCCCCCGGCATCCGGTCTCCGACAAAGCGAGCGCACTGATCTACGTCACTGCCCTCACCCCAACCCTCTCCCAGGGGGAGAGGGGGTAAGTCAAGAACAAAGGGCGAAGCTTTGTCTCACGCTGTGGAGGGCCGTGGGCTTTTGGCTGTCCACACGCTATCCACTGTGGCGCTGCTGCCTCGCGCACCCCGCGGCATCCGGCCTACGACAAAGCGAGCGCACTGATCCACGCCACTGCCCTCACCCCCGCCCTCTCCCAGAGGGAGTAAGTCAAGAAGGCAAGGGGAACAACAGGCCCATGCGGTGGAACGCGGTTCTGACTCCGAGCGGGTGCCAAGAGAGGCAGACATCATCACCCGCCCTCCATCAAAGAAGATCATCAAAAAATATAGCTACTAGCCCAATACCAATAAGCGCTAGAGCCCAAAAAAGCTTCAAATCACAAGCGAGACGCCACCCATGAGCATCTCCACCCCCTTCATCCACCGCCCCGTAGCCACATTGCTACTCACGCTGGCGCTCATGCTGGCCGGCGCAGTCGCCTACAGCTTGCTACCTGTCGCACCCCTGCCGCAGGTCGAAATCCCCACCATCTCGGTGTCCGCCAGCCTGCCCGGCGCCAGCCCGGACACCATGGCCGCCACGGTGGCCACACCGCTGGAACGCGCGCTGGGCGCTATTGCGGGGGTGGAGGAAATAACGTCGCGCTCCACGCAGGGCAGCACGCGCATCACTTTGCAGTTCGATCTGAGCCGCTCGGTCGACAGCGCCGCGCGCGATGTGCAGGCCGCCATCAACGCGTCGCGCACGCTGCTGCCCAGCGGCATGCCCAGCAATCCGACCTACCGCAAGGTGAACCCGGCGGATTCGCCCATCCTCATCCTCGCGCTCACGTCGGACGTGCTCACGCGTGGGCAGATGTATGACGCGGCCTCGACCGTGCTGGCGCAAAAGCTGTTGCAGGTAGAAGGCGTGGGGCAGGCCACCATCAATGGCGGCGCGCTGCCTGCGGTGCGTGTGGAGCTGGACCCCAAGCGTTTGGCGGCCAATGGCATTTCGCTCGACCAGGTGCGCACCGCCATTACTGCCACCAACGCCCACCGCCCGCTGGGTGCGGTCGAAAGCGAAGACCATTACTGGCAGATTGCTGCCAACGATCAGGCCCGTGTGGCGGCCGATTACGCGCCACTGGTGCTGCGCACCACGGCCGATGGCGCTGTGGTGCTGCTGCGCGATGTGGCCGATGTGCTCGACAGCGTGCAAGACGTGCGCAACTACGGCGTGGCCAACGGCAAGCCCGCCATCCTGCTACAGATCGTCAAGCAGCCAGGCGCGAACATTCTGGAAGCCGCCGACCGGGTCCGGGCGCTGTTGCCGCAGCTGCGGGCGGCCATTCCGGCGGCGATTGATCTGGAGGTAATTTCGGACCGCACCCCCACGCTGCGTGCCTCGGTGCGCGAGGTGAAGTTCGCCCTGGTGCTGGCCGTGGCCTTGGTGGTCATGGTGGTGTTTTTGTTTCTGCGCAGCGCCCGCGCCGCGGTAGTGCCCAGCGTGGCCGTGCCGGCTTCGCTGATGGGCGCGTTTTGTGTGATGTACCTGGCAGGGCTGACGCTGGACAACTTGTCGCTCATGGCGCTGACGGTGGCCACAGGCTTTGTGGTGGACGACGCCATTGCCGTGCTGGAGAACATTGCCCGCCACATGGAACGCGGCAAATCGGCGCTGGAAGCCTCGTTGCTGGGCTCGCGTGAAATTGCGTTTACGGTGCTCTCGATGAGTATTTCGCTGGTGGCGGTGTTCGTGCCCATCTTGTTCATGGGCGGGGTGGTGGGGCGGTTTTTTCGCGAATTTGCCATCGTCATGTCGGCGGCCATTGCGGTGTCACTCGTGGTATCGCTCACCACCACGCCGGCCTTGTGTGCTTTGTTGCTGAAACCTGCGCCGGCACGATTACGGTTACGGTTACACATCGAGAGCTCCGGGCGTGTCGCGCGCATTTTTCGCTCATGGGGCCTTGGAATGGACCGCTTTGGGCGTCGCACCCAGCGCGCCTACGCCCACAGCTTGGTGTGGTGCCTGCGTCGCCAGCCGCTGGTGATGGCGGTGTTGGTGGCGGTCATCGGGCTTAACGTGTTTCTGTATGGCCACATCGAAAAAGGCTTTTTGCCAGAACAGGACACCGGCCGGGTGATGGGGTTCATTCGCGCCGATGAAGCTACCTCATACCAGGCTATGGAGCGGCGTATCAAGCGGTTTTTGGCTATCGTGCAGGCCGATCCGGCGGTAGAAAACGTAACTGGCTTTACCGGGGGCTACCAGACCAACGCTGCTTCCATGTTCATGACGCTCAAGCCGGGTACCAAAGATTCGTCCGAGGCCGTCATTGCGCGGCTGCGCATCAAGCTGCAGAACGAACCCGGAGCGCGCCTGTTCATGTTTCCCCAGCGAGATATTCGCATTGGCGGGCGTCAAAGCAACGGTTCGTTCGACTACACCTTGCAGGCCGACGATGTAAGCGACCTGCGCACCTGGGAGCCGCGCATCCGCGAGGCCATGGCTGCGTTGCCGCAAATCGTGGACGTCAACAGCGACGTGCAAGACCGTGGTGAGCAGACGATGCTGGACATCGACCGCGACGCGCTGGCGCGCCTGGGCCTGACCATGGCGCAGGTTGATTCCACGCTGAACAGTGCTTTTGGCCAGCGCCAGGTGGGCGTGATCTACAACCCGCTCAACCAGTACCGCGTGGTGATGGGTGCTGCGCCGCGGTTTCTGCAAAGCCCGGACACGCTTGACGGCTTTTTCTTCATCTCCAACACCGGCGAGCCGGTTCCGCTTTCGGCTTTTGCCAAGGTGCGCAGCAGCGTAACGCCGCTGGCCGTTAGCCATCAGAGTGGCACGCCCGCCAGCACGGTGAGCTTTGGCCTGGCTGAAAACGTAGCGTTGTCAGACGCTACAGCCGCCATTGAGCAGGCGGTGGCCAACCTGGGCGTACCGGTGTCGGTGCGCGGCAGTTTCGGCGGTAACGCGGGAGCTTTTCAGAAAGCGCTGGCCAACCAGCCGCTGCTGATTCTGGCCGCGCTGATCACCATTTACCTGGTGCTGGGCGTGCTGTACGAAAGCTTGCTGCACCCGCTGACCATCTTGTCCACCTTGCCGTCCGCAGGTGTGGGTGCGCTGCTGGCGCTCATGATTTTCAAAACCGAGTTCTCGCTCATCGCGCTGATCGGCGTGTTTTTGCTCATCGGCATCGTTAAGAAAAATGCCATTTTGATGATCGACTTTGCGCTGGAGCGCAGACGCAGCGGCCCGGCCACAGCAGCGCAATCCATATACCGCGCTGCGCGCATGCGATTGCGGCCCATTTTGATGACCACGCTGGCCGCCATATTTGGCGCGCTGCCGCTGGCGCTGGGCACCGGTGATGGTGCCGAGCTGCGCCAGCCGCTGGGCATTGCGATTGTGGGTGGGCTGCTGGTCAGCCAATGGCTCACGCTTTACACCACGCCAGTGGTGTATGTGCTGCTGGAGCGTGCGCGAGCCCGTGTGCTGTGCGGAACGCGCTGGCAGCCCACGCCGGGTGCCACCAGCGTTTCGCCCCGATTGGAGATTGTTTGATGCGTGGTTTTTTTCACCCTGATGCAAGCAAGTGGCAAAGGATGCGGCGCTGTTTCGCCCCGACCTTCTTGACCACTTTGACCATGTTGGCAGGCTGCGCGGCGAGCGGCAGCTACCAAGCTGCTCCGCTGGCGGCACCTGCCGCCTGGAAAGAGGCCGCGCCCGGTGAACAGGGTTTCTGGCAACCCGCTGGTGCGGGTGCTTCGGTGCAAGCCGAGTGGTGGAGCGCCTATCAAGACCCGGTGCTAAGCCGCTTGCAGCAGCAGGCCGAGCGCGGCAACACCACGCTGGCACAAAGCGCTGCACGCCTTCGCAGCGCGCAAGCCGCCGTCGGGGGCGTGAGCGCCTCGCTGTTCCCGCAGCTGGGCGTCAACGCTACCAGCGCACGCGCAACAGGCGCGCCAGGCAGCGTGCCAGCCAACAGCCACAACCTGGGGCTAAGCGCCAGTTGGGAAATGGACCTGTGGGGCCGCGTGGCCGGTGGGGTCAACGCTGCGCAGGCCAACGCCGAGGCCAGTGCAGGTGATGTGGCTGCGGCACGTTTGTCTATTCAGTCGCTGGTAGCCCAAAGCTATTTTTCGCTCCGTGCGGCTGAAGCGCAGCAAACCCTTTTGGCCGCCGTGCTGGCAGCATATGACGAGAGCCGCACGCTGACCCGCAACCGCGTTGAGGCCGGTGTGGCTACTCCATCAGACGCTGACCAGGCCGAGTCGCAATACCAAAGCACGCGCGCCCAAGCCCTGCAAGCGCAGGCCACGCGCGCGCAATGGGAGCACGCGCTGGCCGCGCTTGTGGGCGAAGCGCCGGCCAATTTCAGCCTGGCACCCACGGGGGCCTTGCCCAATGCACCGGTTGTCCCGATCGCGCTTCCCGCTCAATTGCTGCAACGACGCCCCGACATTGCCGCCGCACAAGCGCGCGTGACGGCTGCCAACGCGCAGCTGGGGGTGGCCAAGGCCGCGTTTTTTCCGGCGCTCACGCTGTCCGCCAACGCTGGTTACCGCTCCAGCAGCCTGGCATCGTTGATGTCCGCGCCCAATCTGGTGTGGTCGCTGGGCCCGCAACTGGCGCTGGCGCTATTCGATGGAGGCGTACGCACCGCGGCGCGCGAGCAAGCCCTGGCGGATGTCGAGGGCGCTTCTGCGGTTTACCGCGGCGTGGTCATCACCGCATTGCAGGAGGTGGAAGACGCGTTGAGCAGCGGCGTGTCGCTGGAGCAGCAGCTGCAGGCGCAAAGCCTTGCCGTGGCGGCGGCGCAGCGCACCATGGATGTGGCGCAGAACCAATACCGCGTTGGCATCGTCGACTACTTGAATGTGCTGGCCGCGCAGGCCAGCTTGCTGGCGGGGCAGCGCAGCCTGATTGAGCTGCAACGCCAACAACTGGTGGCCGCCAATACCTTGCTGAAAAACCTGGGTGGTGGCTGGCCAGTGGCGCTTCATTCACCGATGCCGATGCCGATGCTGGTTACTCTCCCAATGACGCCAGCCCAAAGCGATCGCTGAACGCGGCGGCAAATGCGGCGGGGCCGCTCAGCGTCAAAGTCAGCACGCAGTAACCGGCGTCGCTCAAGGCAGGGATCGTTTCAATGCGACCTGCTGCAGCATCAAACCGCGCATTCAAGTCACGCGTCGCCCCACCGGCCACTTCCTGGGCCAGTTGCAGGTCGAAATCCCATTGCGCCAGCCCCTCGTCATTGCCTTCGGGCGTGCCAAACGCGCTGTGTGCCCATTGCAATACGGCGCTGGCTTCGCGCAACGCTTCAGGCAAGCGCACCGGCAGCGTGCTGGCCATGGCATCCCAACTGGCCGCGCCGTTGTCGTCTTCACTGACGTCAAAATTAAGGTAGTTCAGCTCCATGCCCGACATTGTGATCGGGTGCCGCCATGCCTTCTTCTCAATCTGTCGCCGCCCCCGATTCCACGACCACCCCGCCATTTTTGAGCATCGAAGCGCTGGACCTGCATTGGCCGAACGGCGTGCTCTTTGCTGGGGTCGAGTGGCGTGTGCCCGCCGGTGTTGCGTTGGTGCAGGGCGGTCCGGCCAGCGGCAAAACCACACTGCTGCGCTTACTGGCGGGGGCGGTCGCT
Source organism: Burkholderiales bacterium (assembly GCA_038235025.1). Lineage (GTDB taxonomy): Bacteria > Pseudomonadota > Gammaproteobacteria > Burkholderiales > Burkholderiaceae_C > Simplicispira. The sequence goes on along the minus strand of JBBSUJ010000002.1, from coordinate 67,425 downwards.
CCCACCCGTGGTCGCATGCTGCTAGGGGGCTTGGCCGTGCGCCCAACAGACGTGTTCTGGGCTGAGAGAGATGCCGCCCAGGTGGACCAGGCCGTGGTGCGCGCGTGGTGGGGCCAGCTAGCGGCGCGGTTCCCAGCTTGGGACGAGGAGGCACTGGCGCGCCATGTGGCTGGCTTTGCACTGGCTGCGCATCAGGACAAGCCCTTCTTCATGTTGTCCACTGGTTCGCGTCGCAAGGCCTGGCTGGCAGCAGCGCTTGCCAGTGGCGCGCCGATGACGCTGATTGATGAACCCTTGGCGGGCCTGGACTTGGAATCTGCGCGCTACTTTTCCCGGGTATTGGCAGAGCTGGCCAAAGAGCAAAGCAACGCGAAAAGTCGGGTCATCGTGGTGGCGTATGACGAGCCGCTGGAGGCGGTTCCGTGGTGCGCGCAGTGGCGCTTGCCGGACGTGCTGTAGCGCCTTGAACGGCTTGAACGGCTTGTGTTTGCGCGACTTCTCCGACAACGCGCAGTCTGCTGCTTAGCCTGGCCCGCCTTACATCGCCTTGAACAAATGCGCGTAGAGCCGGCCAACAGCCCAGCGCTCGGGGCGTCCTGCCAGCTCCAGGTGCAGCCGTCCGCTCTCGTCGGGCGTGGCCGCCGCAATGGCACTGGAGCGCACCAGCACGCTGCGGTGAATTTGCCAGAACATGCCGGAATCGAGCTGCGCAGCCAGTTCCCTCAGGGGAGTGCGGATCAAGTGCTCATGTTCAGCCGTCAACACGCGCACGTATTTGTCTGCCGCTTCGAACATCAGCACGTCGCTCACGGGCGCCATAAGCATGCGGTTGCCCCGGCTAGCCCGTATCGCGCAGCGGCTCTGCTACCCGCGTGGCGCTCCGCATTTGATCGGATTCGGCGGCGAGTAGGGCGTCCAGTTGGGTTAGCAGAACGTCATCAGCGGGCGGTGTCACCAGCCTGCGAGCCGCCAAGCGCTGCTCCAACCGGGTCGCCGTTTTCCCCAGGCGCGCCAGTTGTAGCGGCTTGAGCAAATAGTCACCGCCTGCGCGTCAAACGCTCGCACCGCGTATTGGTCATAAGCAGGGAGAAGCGAGAGACAGCCTGCACGTTGAACGGCGCGAGTGACTGCCAAGCGGCGCGAACGGAAGTGGCCAAAAAAGGAGGCCAATGGATCGCGGCCTTACCTGCATCAACGTCCGCAATGCAATGGATGTTTCGCAGCGAGCGGCCCGCTCGCATGACGCTTGAAGCACGCTCTAAAGAGCCGGGGCGTCGACCGGCCGGCGGGTTCTTGGCGGGTCCCTTAATCACATGGGGATAATTCCGTCTTTCATCCGGCGCCGCCGGTACACAAGGAACTACGCGTGGATATCGTTTTGCTGCTCAAAGCAGCCGTCATGGGGGTCGTCGAAGGCCTGACCGAATTTCTGCCGATTTCGTCAACTGGCCACCTCATTCTTGCGGGTGCGCTGCTGGGTCTGGATGACGAAAAAGCCAAGGTGTTTGACATTGCCATTCAGATCGGTGCCATCTTTGCTGTCATTTTGGTGTACTGGCAAAAGATTCGTGAAACGCTGGTGGCTCTTCCCAACTCTCGTCAGGCGCAGCGTTTTGCCGTCAATGTGGTAATTGGTTTCCTGCCAGCAGCGCTGTTGGGCCTGCTGTTTGCCAGCGCCATCAAAACGCACTTGTTCACCCCTGTTGTGGTGGCGAGCACATTCATTTTGGGTGGCCTGGTGATTCTGTGGGCCGAGCGCCGTGCCCCGGCCGCCACACGTGTCGGGTCGGTGGACGACATGTCCTCGCTTGATGCGCTCAAGGTGGGGCTCGCACAGTGTCTGGCGCTGGTGCCTGGCACCAGCCGAAGCGGTGCCACCATCATTGGCGGCATGTTGTTTGGGCTCTCGCGCAAAGCCGCTACGGATTACTCTTTTTTTCTGGCTATGCCCACGTTGATTGGTGCCGGCATATACAGCCTTTACAAAGAGCGCGCGCTGCTTTCGGTTCACGACCTGCCGATGTTTTTGGTCGGTTTGGTGTTCGCGTTTTTGAGCGCCTGGGTTTGCGTACGCTGGCTGCTGCGCTACATAAGCAGTCACAGTTTTGTGCCATTTGCCTGGTACCGAATAGCGTTTGGCTGTGTGGTGCTTGTGACTTGGCAAATGGGCTGGATCGACTGGGGCAGCGCGTGAAAAGCGCGCGCAGCCGGCGCGCTATCAGCTCGACAGGTCGGGGGAGGACGGCGGAACCGCCAGCCGCCTGACACAAAATTTCCCGTCCTGCTTGCCCTCGTAAAGCGCTGCGTCAGCGCGGCGCAGCAGGGTCAGATCATCCGTTCCATCCAGCGGCGCAACTGCGTAGCCAATGGTGAGCCCTGCTTTGATCTGGCGGCCTGCAACATGCAGAGGGGAATAAAAGGCCTCCAAAAGCTGTACGCCGCGCATGTGCGCTTGATGAATGCGCCCGGACTCGCGCACCACCACCACAAACTCGTCACCACCCAGGCGTGCCACTAAATCGCCCTTGCGTACTTGGCCCTCCAGTCGCCGTGCCACGGCCACCAACAGCGCATCGCCCGTGTCGTGACCAAACTCGTCGTTGATGGCCTTGAACCCATCGAGGTCGATCATGTAAACCGCCACCATGTGTGACGCGCTGGCGTGTGCAAGAGCGCTATTGAGTGCGAGCTGCAGGCCGCGCCGATTGGCCAAGCCCGTGAGGGGATCGGTGTGCGCCAGAGAGCGCATCTGGTCGCGTTCGCGCTCTGCATCCACCGCGGCAATGCGGTGCGCCGATAAATACACGCCGAGCACGCGCATGAACAGCAGCATGGTCAAGGTGGCACCTACCTGGAACGCATGCATGGTCCAGAAATTGGCTGGAACAACGCCAATAATCAAGCCGGACAGTACGGCGTTTCCTAAAAAATACACCAGCCAGGCGACCAGCATGGTAACGCCCACAGGCTTGCCCTGGCGTGCAAGGCTCAGTGCGCGCGTTACACCTAAAAGAGCTGGCGCAATGCCAAGCACCGCGACCAGCGCGGCAGCCACTGGCACACCATAGAGATCGAATGCGTACAGCACTGCCAACACGGCGGTGATGGCGGCGGCAAGCTGCATGGCGCGTGGCAGCGGGCCGCGCGTATCTTCGGATTTGAGGGCCTGTCCCGCAAAAAGCAGTGCTCCGACAACAGACGCCATACCGGAAAGTCCGCTGGCATGGGCCAGCAGCCATGGGTGGTTTCCCCACAGATATTGGGCTCCAACGCCAAAAAACTGCAAAGAAAATCCAAGTGCGCCCAGGGTGAAGATGGCGTAGTAGAGAAAAAGGGAGTCCCTAAGGCTCACCCATTGCATCAAGCTGTAAAACAAAAGGCCAAGTGCCAGTCCGGCCATAGCACCTTGAATGGTCTGCTCCGCTAGCGATTCCTCAAGAAAGACGCCATGAGCGCCCAAGGACAAAGGCAAAATCATTGCGCCTGACGTCTCCACCCGTATCAGCAATTCCACCGGCTGATTGGGCAGGAGGTCGATTGGAATGGCATGGGCGCGGCTTCGGTATTGACGCGCTGCTATGGGCACCAGAGTGCCCATCTTGGAGCGCCCCACGATTGCTCCGCGCCACAAAATATAGACATCCATACGCTCAAGCGGCGCATGGTCCGCGTGCAACACCCAGCGCGCCGATTCTTCTCCTGTCCAAAGCACGGTGGTACGCAGCCACACAGCACCGGGCCGTACGCCTAGCGTGCCTGTGGTGGACGGCATCTTGCCGAAATCCGCGGTGCGTTCAATAAGCTGCTCGGCCGTCCAGGCCCCCTGAGGGTCCGGCAGCATCGTCAGTGACGGCCACAAAGGGTAGCGTTCCTGCGCGCTTGAAACCCTCAGCGTTGCTGCATAACTTCCGGCTGCCATGAAGCACAGCACCATCGCCAGCAATATTTGGAGCCATCGAAGCGTTGCCATAGCGGCGTCGCTCATTGATTTTCCGGCACGAAGCGCCGGCAGAGCGGGCTGCAAGGTGTCCAAGTGGCAAGCCGGGGCGGCTAATAGGCTCATAGTGGTGGCGTTGAGGCCGATCAGAAAGGTTTGGCTAGGCAAAGCGCCAAAGCAGCAAACCTGTTGGGCCGCCTGGTTTGGCCGAGTGTAAACATTTGTAGTGCAGGCCGTGTGCGTTGCAAGGTGCCGCGCCATTTGGAGCGCGTATGGGTCGGGGGCCGGCCTAAACCCGCCAACACAGGTCGCGGGGTTCATTCGGATGCGCCATTGGATCGGATCACGTGGGAAGTGGCTTCCAAGTTCAGCAATGCCGCCTCTGCCGCCGCAGCCGTCACGTAAGGGCGTTCCATTGGGAACAGATGCGTTCCGTCCAGCATGGTGATGCGCCCGGCTGTCACGCGCAGTGTCAGCGCCATGCCCACCTGCCGCATTTCCAGCGACGAAAGACCGCCGATAAAGGCAGCCGGACAGCGCAGGGGGTGCCTGCGCAGCAGCGCCCCTACGTTGTGCGGCAGGGTGTTGTAAATGTGGGTTTCCACATCGCGGTCAAAGCGCAAACACCGTTCGCCGTTGTCGTCTTGGAGCCCGTGCACAAGGTAGTCGCGCAAGACATCCGGATGCCAGCGAGCGAAAGCAGTTTTGCTCTTGAAATAAGCCAGCGCTGCTGCGTCGTCTGACCAGCGGTTGCGCCTGCGCCGGCTGACTTTTCCGGGTGATACCGAGCCCACCAGCTGCGTGCGTTTGGCCATGTCCACAGCATTGGCGCGCCAACCGCTGACCAACGGCGAGTCAAGCATCAAAACGCCGCTGGTCAGGTGCGGGTGCAGCGCTGCAGTCATAACGCTCAGCATGCCCCCCAGTGAATGACCGACCAGCAACGCAGGCTCGCCGTGCCGCGCCACCTCGTGGGCGGTGAAGTCGGCCAGCTGCTGCACCAATTGCGGCCAGTTGCTGGTGACGGGGTAGCCTGGGTCGTGACCGAACCGGTCCACCGCCGACACTTTGAACCCGCGCGCGCGCAGAGCGTCAAGCAGTACGCCGTAGGAGCCACCGGGAAAACTGTTCCCGTGAGAAAAAACAATGTGCGCCATACCGGGTGGTGCGTCTGCTACAGCGTACGGTCGTCAGGCCCGCTGATTTTGTGCAAGGCCAAGTAACGCGCTGCGGGAGTGAGCAAACCTGGTGTACCGGGCGCTGCGTCCCACTGCGGACTCGCGATTTCGTCAAACGCCTTGCGCAGCTCTGTGCCCCAGCGGGCGTGCAGCATATTGAAATACGGGTTGGTCTCGTCGATACAGATCAATTTGTCGCTGGCAAAGCGCCCTGCCTCGTACAACACCATGTCCAGCGGCAGACCAACCGACAGGTTGGATTTGAGCGTGCTGTCCATTGATACCAGAGCGCATTTGGCTGCGTCGTCCAGCGACGTCTCAGGCGTCAGAACCCGGTCCAGTACGGGCTTGCCATACTTGGATTCGCCAACCTGAAAGTAGGGCGTCTCGGCCGTTGCTTCAATGAAATTTCCGGCGGAGTACACCTGAAACAAACGCGTGTCCTCGCCACGAATCTGGCCACCGAGCACCAGCGACACGTTGAAATCCACGCCTACCCGTTTCAGCGCCGCACCGTCGCGCTCATGCACCTGACGCACTGCCGCCCCCAAAACCCTGGCCGCGTCGTACATGCTGGATGCGTTCCATATAGACAAAGGCCGCGCGTCGTGTGCATCCTTGATTTCCACAGTTTGCAGGGCCTCCCGCACCGACTGCGAAATAGACAGGTTACCGGCCGAAAGCAGCACGATGAAGCGCTCCCCAGGCTGCTCGTAAATCATCATTTTGCGAAAAGTGCTGATCTGGTCAAGGCCGGCGTTGGTGCGCGAATCGGCCAAAAAAACCAAGCCGGCGTTGAGCTTGATCGCCACGCAATAGGTCATGTAACTGGAAGTGAAAGAAACGAAGCCGGCAGTTTACCGGCCTGGTCGGGAAGACAGGCTTGCAGATGTCGTCGCGTCAATCAAGCGTCGCCAAAGCACGACTTTTAAACAGATATGCTTCAGCGCTCTTGACGGTTTGCACTGCAAAGGCGCAAAGTAACAAAAAGCGTCAAAGCATCTGGGTGGCGCTTCCTTGCATCGATAAGCCTCAGGAGATTTTTAATGCAGTTTTTCAGGAACATGACGGTAGGAGTGCGACTTGCACTGGGGTTTTTGTTTGTCTCGCTGATGGGGGCCGTCATCGGAGTCCTGGGGATCTTCAAGGCCAACGAAATGTATGACATGGCCCAGCTCATGTACGAACGCGAAACCTTAGGGTCGAGCGGTGCCTACTCCCTTCAGGTGGAACTCTTAGCTGTTGGCCGCGCCGCCCGCTCGGTCATGCTCGCACCCAGTGAAGAAGACCGCACACGAGAAATTGCTGCGCTCAATGAGCGTGTTGGTCGTATGGAAAAATCGTTGGACGCTACTGCCGCCAAATTCGTAACCCCTGCGGGCCTGCAAAAGGTGGCTGACGCACGGGCTGCCACCAAGGCCTACCGAACGTCGATTGACAGCATAATCACGCAGCTCAAGACAGAACCCATCGCAGAAACGCGCGGCTCGGTCACAGCGCTATTCGGCCCCGCGCGCGACACCGGTGAAAAAGCCGACCAGATCATCAAAAGCCTGGTGGACGAGAAACTCGACCACGCCAAAAATCTATCGGTTGAAACGGGTGTCGTCTACGAAAACATCCGTCTCGTCATGGTGCTGCTGATTCTGGGTGGTGTGGTCGTCGGCGTGACCATTGGCGTTCTCATTACCCGTGGGCTCACGCGCCAGCTTGGCGGCGAGCCAGGTGACGTCCTGACCATGGCCAGCGCGATTGCCGGCGGAGACCTCACCACACAGATCGACGCTGATCGCGCCAAACCCGGCAGCGTAGTGCACGCCATGTTGTTGATGCAGCAGTCGCTTCGCACCGTGGTCAGTACTGTGCGCGCCAGCAGCGACAGCATTGCCACCGGCGCTGGGCAAATATCAGTGGGCAACGCCGACCTTTCGCAGCGTACAGAAGAGCAGGCCAGCAACCTGGAGCAGACGGCCGCGTCCATGGAAGAAATTTCCAGCACCATCAAGGGCAACGCAGACACGGCACGCCAGGCGGCCCAGCTGGCAGGTAGCGCCAGTACCGCAGCAGAAAAGGGCGGCGCGGTAATGGTGCAGGTGACCAGCACCATGGAGCAGATCAACACGTCGTCCAGCCGCATCGCCGACATCATTGCCGTGGTCGAGGGCATTGCATTCCAAACCAATATTTTGGCGCTGAACGCTGCGGTGGAAGCAGCGCGCGCTGGAGAACAAGGCCGCGGCTTCGCAGTGGTTGCCAGCGAAGTGCGCAGCCTGGCGGGTCGCAGCGCCGACGCTGCCAAGGAAATTCGCAGCTTGATCGCCCAAAGCACCGTAAAAGTGCAGGACGGAAGCCGCCTGGTAAGCGAAGCCGGCACCACGATCCAGGACATCGTTCATCAGGTGCGCCGTGTGACGGATTTGATGCAAGAAATCAGCGCTGCGACATCGGAGCAAACCACCGGTGTCGGGCAGGTGAGTGATGCGGTGGCGCAGCTCGATCAAGTGACGCAGCAAAACGCGGCCTTGGTAGAGAAGTCCGCCGCCTCGGCCGATAGTCTTAACCAGCAGGCCCAACAACTCGTACAAGCCGTGGCGATCTTTCGGTTGGGAAAGGACGACGCGCCAGCGTCGCCGCGAGCCGCACCGGCCTACCGCCCGCCAGTGCGACCTGCTCCCGCCGCACCGACCAAAAGCATTACCAGCCGTGAGCCGCAAAGGGTGAGCGCGCGCCCTGAAAGCGGCAAGCCAAAAGCGCTTACTGCGCAGCCCGCACAGCAGAAAAAAGCACCGGTCGACAACGACGACGAATGGGAAAGCTTTTAAGTCGACATTGATATATGCGCTGACATCTGCGCGGCTTCTAGAGGCTGGGCGTGCGCTCTTCGGCTTTCAATGCGCTTGCGCAAGTTTGTGCTGGCTTAGCGCTCGGTACGTCTCGCGCAGCGAGGTGCTAACGAATGGGTATTGCTGACCGATAAAGCGCGGGCGTTTTAGCCGCCCTACTTTCTAAGTCTCGGCTTTTTTTCTGGGTTCTGGGTTCTGGGTTTTCAGGATTGGCTGCATCCTGGCCGCGTGCACAGGGCTCCAGTCTGGTGCAAAGATCGCCGGTGATCGGTGGGCCGCAGAGGTAGCTCGCCAGTCCGGCAAGCTATAAACGGTCAACGTCCTTTTTTCCGCACACCAAGGCAGCGTCTACGGTGGCCTGTGCCTGCTGCAGGATCTGCTGCAAGTGGTCATCGCCTTGAAAGCTCTCGCCATAAATTTTGTAGATGTCCTCGGTGCCCGATGGCCGCGCGGCGTACCAGCCACTGGGCGCACAAACCTTGATGCCCCCAATGTTTGCGCCGTTACCGGGGGCCTCATTCGACACCTCAGTAATCGATTCACCAGCCAACTGGGTCGCGGTTATTTGCCCCGGCGACAGCGCTGCCAACTGCTTCTTTTGCTCGGGCGTGGCCGGGGCTTCCACTCGGTCTGCCCACGGCACGCCCAAGGCGTCGGTCAATGATCGGTACAGTGCACCGGGGCTTTTTCCGGTCACAGCTGTCATCTCTGCCGACAGCAGGGCTGCGGTGATGCCGTCCTTGTCGGTCGTCCAAGCCGTGCCGTCGCGGCGAAGAAAAGCGGCACCTGCGCTTTCTTCACCAGCAAACCCCAGGCTACCGTCCAACAAACCGGCGGCGAACCATTTGAAGCCCACCGGCACGTCCACCACGGTGCGCTGCAAACGGCTTGCCACGCGGGAAATAAGTTCGGTGCTGACCACCGTTTTTCCTATCGCCGCATGTGTACCCCAGTCCGGGCGATGGCGGAACAAATAGTCGATCGCGACGGACAAGTAATGGTTGGAGGGCAGCAGCCCGCAATCGGGCGTCACGATGCCGTGGCGGTCGTGGTCGGTATCGCAGCCAAATGCAATGTCGAACTGGTCTTTGACAGCGATCAGGCGCTGCATGGCAAAGCGCGACGACGGGTCCATACGAATCTGGCCGTCCCAGTCCAGCGTCATAAAGGCAAAGCGCGGGTCTACCGCCTCGCCGATGACAGTCAGGTCCAGCTTCCAACGCTCGGCTATGGCAGCCCAGTAATGCACACCGGCGCCGCCCAGCGGATCGACACCCATGCGCACGCTAGCGCTGCGAATGGCTTCCATATCAATGACTGCATCCAGGTCGTCCACGTACGCCCGCATGTAATCGTGCCGGTGTGTAGTGGGGGCTCGCAGCGCCTGCGCAAGTGGCATGCGCCGCACGCCTTCCAAGCCAGTTTCCAGATAGCGGTTGGCCGCTGCCTGAATCGGCCCGGTCACGTCAGAGCCCGCCGGGCCGCCGTGTGGCGGGTTGTATTTGAAGCCACCGTCGCGCGGCGGGTTGTGGGATGGCGTCACCACGATGCCGTCCGCGCGCGCTGCATCGCGGGCACCCACTTTGCGGTTGTGTTGAAGGATGGCATGCGAGACGGCTGGCGTGGGCGTGAAAGCGCCCATCGGGGCTAGCATCACTTTGACGCCATTCGCTGCCAGCACCTCCAGCGCGCTATCGCAGGCGGGTTGGGACAAGGCATGCGTGTCAATACCCATGAACAGCGGGCCGCTTATGCCTTGCACGGCGCGGTAATCGCAAATGGCCTGCGTGATAGCCAGTACATGCTGCTCGTTAAAAGACACATCTAGCGACGAACCTCGGTGGCCGGACGTGCCAAAAGACACGCGTTGGCTCGCCACGGTCGGGTCTGGTTTTTCAGAAAAATAGGCGGCCACCAACTGATCGATATTGATGAGTACGTCAGCGGGCGCTAGCTGTCCAGACAAGGGGCTTAATTGGGTTGTCATTTTGATTTTATTTTTACGGTTTGCAGCGAGCAATCTGGGCGCGGGCGGCATCTAGCACATGGGCCGTATCAAACCCAAAGTGCTCCAGCACTTGTTCGCCTGGAGCCGAAACACCGAAGGAGCGCATAGCCAACACGGCACCATGCCGGCCTACATAGCGCTCCCATCCTAGACCTGACGCCGCCTCTACCGACACACGCGCGTGCACGGCATCCGGCAACACGCTCTCTTGATACGCGGCATCCTGCAATTCAAAAATCTCCCACGAAGGCATGCTGACGACACGCGAGCGAACGCCTTCGCTAGCCAACTTTTCATGCGCCTCGATGCAAAGAGATACTTCGCTCCCGGTGGCCAAAAGCAGCACCTCAGGCGCGCCGCCTTCTGCATCCGCCAGCACGTAAGCGCCGCGTGACAGTCCCTCGGCGCTCGCGTAGCGCGTGCGATCCAGCGTGGGCAATGCCTGGCGGGACAGAATCAAGCTCACGGGGTATTCCGTGTGCTGCATGGCGAAGCGCCAAGCCTCGACCGCCTCGTTTGCATCCGAGGGGCGGATCACCACCATGTGGGGCAGGGCGCGAAGGGAAGGCAGCTGCTCAATCGGCTGGTGCGTGGGACCGTCTTCGCCCAACGCAACCGAATCGTGCGTCCATACATAAGTCACCGGCAGCCCCATCATGGCGGCCAGGCGAATCGCGCCACGCGCGTAGTCGGTAAAAATCAGGAAGCCCGCCGCAAAGGGCCGCAGGCCTGAGAGCGCCATACCGCTAACCGCCGCGCACATGGCATGTTCGCGCACTCCGAAGTGGAAATTGCGGCCGGCGTAATTGCGGTCCGGTTGGTGCGTTATGGCGCTGTCTTTGTCTTCAAACACGCCTGCAAAGTCGAAGCCTAGCGTTGTCTTGGTAGACGGTGCCAGGTCACCCGCACCGCCCAGCACCCAAGGCACTTGTTTTGCGATGGCGTTCAGGGCTTTGCCGGCCGCATCGCGGGTGGATACGCCTTTGGCGTCGGACTCGAAATGCGGCAATGCTGTGTCCCAACCTTCGGGCAGCGTACCGCTTTGCATGTCATCTATTTGCTGGGCCAGATCGGGGTACTGCGCACGGTAGGTTTTGAACGAGGCCTGCCATGCAGCATGGGCCGCGGCACCGCGCTTGCCAAAGTGGGCAGCAAAGTGTTCGGGGACGCCGATCGGCACTGCAAACTGCGCATCCGGGTCGCAGCCGTAAAACTCTTTGGTCAGGCGAACTTCTTCAACGCCTAGCGGGTCGCTGTGTGCCTTGGCGGTGCCCTGTTTGTGCGGCGCACCGTAGCCAATCTGGCTGTGCACTACGATCAGCGTGGGCCGGTTACGTGTCTCGTTAAAGGCTTTGAGGCTGCCCGCAATCTCATTGAGATTGTTCCCATCTTGAACCTGCAGCACGTTCCAGCCATAGGCCCTGAAGCGCGCGCCGACATCTTCGGTAAACGTGATTTCCGTAGACCCTTCAATGCTGATCTGGTTGCGGTCGTAAATCCAACACAGGTTGGACAAACCCAGGTGCCCGGCGAGCGATGCGGCTTCGGCGCTGACGCCCTCCATCAGGTCGCCGTCGCTGGCCATGGTGTACACCTTGTGGTCGAACACGGTGAAGCCGGGGCGGTTGTAAGTAGCGGCCAGCCAGGCCTCGGCAATTGCCATGCCGACGGACGTGGCCGCGCCTTGGCCCAGTGGCCCGGTGGTGGTTTCCATGCCGGTAATCCAGCCATATTCGGGGTGGCCGGTGCATCGGCTGTTCATTTGCCGAAAGCTTTTGATCTCATCCATCGTCACCGGCTTGCCGATATGCGGATGGTCGTCGTCCGAGCTGGGCCTAACGTCTCCCAAATAAAACAGGCCGTAGAGCAATGCGCAGGCATGCCCGGGCGAGAGTACAAAACGGTCGCGGTTGGGCCAGCGCGGCGCATGCGGGTCGTAGTTCAAAAACCGCTGCCACAAGCAGTAGGCTGTGGGCGCGGCACCCATGGGGGTGCCAGGGTGGCCTGACTGGGCTTTTTGCACCATGTCGATGGCCAGGGTGCGCAGCGTGTCGATGCACTGCTGATCGATTGATTTCTTATCGGCTTCGGTGCTCATGGCGTCTCCTTGCGCAGCGCGCGGTAGCGCTCAATCAGCGTATTGGTCGAGCTGTCGTGGGCCAGCTCTGGTGCTGCGGCGCTGGTCAGTTCATCGGCCGTGGTGCCCGCCAGCTTTTTGCCCAGTTCCACGCCCCATTGGTCGAACGAATCAATGTTCCAGATCACCCCTTGTGTGAATACGCTGTGCTCATACAGGGCCACCAATGCGCCCAGTGAGTGCGGCGTCAACCGCTGCGCAAGCAGCGTACTGCTCGGCCGGTTGCCTTCAAACGTGCGGTGCGCAGCCAGCCGTGCGTCGATGCCTTCCGCCAGCACTTCGTCTTCCGTTTTGCCAAACGCCAGCGCCTCGGTTTGGGCAAAAAAGTTTGCCATCAGCAAGTTGTGCTGGCTGTCGGTGCCGCTCGCGTCGTGCCCCAAGGGGTTCAGCGTTTGGCAGAAACCGATGAAGTCGCTGGGCACCAGCGGCGTGCCCTGGTGCAGCAATTGGTAAAACGAGTGCTGGCCATTGGTGCCCGGTTCGCCCCACACGATGGGGGAAGTTGCGTAGTCCACGCGCTGGCCTTGCAGCGTCACATGTTTGCCATTGCTTTCCATGGCGAGCTGCTGCAAATAGGCCGGGAAGCGGCTCAAATACTGCGCGTAGGGCAAAACGGCCTGGGTGCGCGCGCCCATAAAGTTGGTGTTCCACACGGCCAGCAAGCCCATTAACACCGGTAGGTTTTCTTCCAACGGCGCACTCTGAAAATGTTGATCCATGGAATGAAAGCCCGCCAGCATGGCGTGGAAGTTTGTTGGGCCAATGCCGATCATGAGTGACAGGCCAATGGCTGCGTCCATGGAATAGCGCCCGCCCACCCAGTCCCAGAAACCAAACATGTGCTCCGGCGCAATGCCGAATTTCGACACGCCCTCGGCATTGGTCGATACCGCCACAAAGTGTTTTGCGACTGCCGCCTCGTCGCCCAGCTGGGCGACGCACCAAGCCCGCGCAGCGTTGGCATTGGTCAGAGTCTCCACCGTGGTGAAGGTTTTGGAGCAGACGATAAATAGCGTCTCGCCCGCGTCCAGCCCGCGTGTGGCTTCCACCAATGCGGTGGCATCCACGTTGGATACAAACCGGCATTCCAAGTCGCGCTGGCTGTAATGCAGCAGCGCTTCGTGCGCCATGACCGGTCCGAGGTCTGAGCCGCCAATGCCAATGTTGATGATGGTTCGAATGCGCTTACCTGAGTGGCCACGCCAGGCACCGCTGCGCACGGCATCGGCCAGCGCGCCCATGCGCTTGAGAACGCCGTGCACTTCAGGAATTACATCCACGCCATTCACAAACATCTGCGCATCTGCGGGCGCGCGCAGGGCGGTGTGCAGCACCGCGCGTTGCTCGGTGGTGTTGATCGCGTCGCCGCGAAACATAGCTGTGCGCCGCGCCTCCAGGCCGCAGCTTTGCGCCAATTCCAGCAGCAATTGCAATGTCTCATCGGTCACGCGCTGCTTGGAATAATCCAGGTACCAACCGGCTGCCTCCGCGTGCATGCGCTCACCGCGCCTAGAGTCTGCCGCAAACATTTCGCGCAGGTGTTGGTCGCCCACCATGTGGTGGTGGGCCAGCAGGGCAAGCCAAGCTGGGCTGTGCGTGAGCGCTGGCGTTGCAGCCTGCGTCAATTCGCTGCCGCCTAGCGGGGTGCTGCCGGCGTTCATGGCGCGGCCTTGTTCGACAAGCTTTTTGCTTTGCCGGCAATGTTGTCCAACAGGCTCTTCCACGATTTTGAGAACGATTCAGCGCCCTCGCGCTGCAGCTGCTCGGCCAATGCGGCCACGTCGATGCCTGCGTCGCGGCAGGCGGCATCTGCCGTGTCCGCAGCGGCTGCGTCGTCCGTCAATATCTGTTGCGCCTTGCCATGGTCAGCGGCGGCCAGTAGCGTTTTTTCGGGCAGCGTGTTGATGGTGTCGGGCGCGGCCAATGCGTCAACATACAAGGTGTCCGACGCCTTGGGGTCTTTAGTGCCCGTGCTGGCCCACAGCACCCGCTGCACATGCGCGCCGGCAGACGCCAAGCGCTTCCAGCGCGGGGTGGCCAATAGCTCGCGGTACGCGCGGTAGGTGTGGCCGGCCACTGCAATGCCCAACGTGTTGTGTAGGGCCTCTGGCAACTGCTTGTTGGCGGCTACGTCCCAACGGCTGATAAATAGCGACGCCACTGAGCTGACCTTGGGGCTCAGCCCGGCGGCAATGCGCCGCTCAATGCCGCGCATGTAAGCGTCAGCGGCAGCTTCGTATTGCATCTGCGAAAACAGCAGCGTTACGTTGACCGGAACACCCGCAAAAATGGTCTCTTCAATCGCTTTGAGGCCTTCGGGCGTGCCGGGAATCTTGATGTACAGGTTGGGCCGCGCGGCCAGTTTGTGCAAATGCACGGCTGCTTTGGCAGTGCCGTCCGCGTCATGCGCCAATAGGGGCGAGACCTCCAGCGATACCCAGCCATCCACACCATCGGTGGCGTCAAACACGGGTTTGAATAAATCGGCTGCACGTTGCAGGTCGGCAATCGCCAAGTCAAAGAACAGCGCCTCACCGCTTTGCCCGTCGCCGACTTTGCGGGCGATGTCCTGGTCGTAGGTGTCTGACTTGCCGATGGCGTTTTCAAAAATGGTGGGGTTGGACGTAAGCCCCGTCACCGAAAAATCCTTGATGTAGTGCGCCAATGTGCCGTCGTCCAGCAGGGTGCGGGTAATGTTGTCCAGCCACAGGCTTTGACCAAGGTTGTGCAGTTGTTGGGTGGGTGTCATGGGGAGTTTCCTTTCACTTGACGTGTTTCGTTTTTTGTCCCGAGGAGATGCGCTTGTGCGCGTCTTTCAGGATGGGGGAGCAATCGCTCGATCTTGCTATTCGCAAACCTGCGGGTTGTGCCAGCCGCCGTGTTCGGCAGTCAGTGCGTCGGCCGCTATGGGGCCCAGGTTCCCGGTTCATAAGTAAGCGCAGGAGCATGGTTTTCCAGAACCGGCTCCACCACCCGCCAAGCGGCTTCTACCGCGTCTTCGTGCGCAAACAGCGACGGGTCGCCAGCCATAGCGTCCGCCAGCAAACGCTCGTACGCGCTTTGCTCATCGGTATTTTCGTCCGCCAGCACCATTTCCTTTTGCTGCCCTGAAAACGCTTTTCCGGGTGTTTTTACCCGTGCGGCCAGCGCAATCAGCGAGCGAGGGGACAAGCGCAGGCGCAAGTAGTTGCCGCTGCTGCCAGCCGAGGCGGCGTCAGCGGCAATGCCACCGGCGCTGCTGGGGTGGTCGAATAATTGGACAGGCGGGCATTCCAGCCGCACCAACACTTCGCAGGCGGTATTGGGCAGGCATTTGCCCGAGCGCACAAACCAGGGCACACCTGCCCAGCGCCATGAATCAATGAACAAGCGCAGCGCGCAATAGGTCTCTACGTCGGAATCAGGCGCAACCTTGCCTTCGTCGCGGTAGCCCTCGTACTGGCCGCGCACCAGGTCGTCCGGCGTCAGCGGCCGCATAGCGTTGAGCACCTGAAACTTTTCGGCGTTCACTGCTGCTGCACTGCGGTTACCGGGCGCTTCCATGGCCAGCAAGGCGACAATTTGCAGCAGGTGATTTTGCACCACATCGCGCAGGCAACCCGCGCTTTCATAAAAGCCGCCGCGCCCCTTGATTCCAAAATCTTCCGCCATGGTGATCTGCACGCTGCTGACGTACTTGCGGTTCCACAGCGGCTCCAGGAAGGTGTTGGAGAAGCGAAAGTACAGCAGATTCATGATCGCGTCCTTCGCCAAAAAGTGATCGATGCGAACGATGGTATCGTCCGGGAACACCTCCAGCGCCACCGTGTTCAGGGCCTGGGCCGACTTTAGGTTGCGCCCGAAAGGCTTCTCCACAATCACACGCGCACCCTCGGCAAGTCCAGCCGCGCCCAGGCCGCGGATCACGGTAGGAAACAAACTAGGGGGAATCGCCAAATAATGCGCCGGGCGCTCGGCAGCTTGCCCATCTTGGGTCAGGGCAACGCGCAGGGCGTCGAAGGTGGACGCCTTTTTGTAATCGCCGCTCACATAGTGCAACTGCGCCAGAAAACTTTGGCGCTCGGCCGGTGTGCCTTGTGCTTCGGCTTCGTCCAGGCTGGCCTGCGCTCGCTCGCGAAACTGCTCGTCGCTCCAGTCGGAAGACGCCACGCCAATCACCGGCACGCCCAAAGCCCGGCGCTGGTGCAGCGCAAACAGTGCCGGAAATATCTTCTTGTGGGCCAAGTCACCGCTTGCGCCAAAAATGACCAAAGCGTCGGACGTGGTGGGCACCTGGTCGGCTTCGTTCTCCTTCTCCGCGCTCGGCACCTTGGCCCCCTTGGTCAGCGCGGCGGTGTTTGTATTGGTACCGCCAGTGATTGGCATGGGCGACTGGCATCCCTTTGGGGTCGAGCGGTCTGTCACGTTATGCCTCATTGCCCGATGAAGCCGCGTCAGCTCCGCGTTTGACGGCTTCGGCGGTTTTCTCCAAATGACCGCCAAATTCGTGCCGCATGGCCGACTGCACACGGTTGGCAAAGTCTGATTCGCCGCGCGACGCAAACCGTCCATACAGCGCCGCGCTAAGCACCGGTGCCGGAACCGCCGCATCAATGGCGGCCTGCACTGTCCACCGGCCCTCGCCCGAATCGGACACGCGCCCGGCAAAGTTTTGCAAGTGCGGGTCCGCGGCCAACGCCTCTGCCGTCAAGTCCAGCAGCCACGAACCAATCACGCTGCCGCGCCGCCACACCTCGGCGATCTCTGGCAAATTCATGTCGTACTGGTAATGCTCGGGATGGCGCAGCGGCGTGGTTTCCGCGTCCTTTTGATGGTTCTGCTTGCCCACGTCGGCGTGGCGCAAGATGTTCAGGCCCTCGGCATACGCCGCCATGATTCCGTATTCAATGCCGTTGTGCACCATCTTCACAAAGTGCCCTGCGCCGTGGGGGCCGCAGTGCAGCCAGCCGTGGTCGGCGGTGCCGGCGTCGGGCTTGCGTTTGGGTGTGGGAGCCACATTCCCCAGGCCTGGAGCCAAGGTTTCAAAAATGGGAGCCCACTGGTTCACTACCTCCACCTCGCCGCCAATCATCAGGCAGTAACCGCGCTCCAGCCCGGCAATGCCGCCGCTGGTGCCTATGTCCAGGTAATGCAGGTTTTGCGCCTTGAGCGCTGCGGCCCGGCGCAAGTCGTCGTGGTAGTGGGAATTGCCGCCGTCTATTACGGTGTCGCCGGCTTCAAGCAGCGGGGTGAGTGCGTCAAGCACACCATCGACCACAGCGGCCGGCACCATCAGCCAGATCGCGCGAGGAGCTTGCAGTGCACCTACCAACTCTTGCAGGCTTGCGGCACTCTCGGCACCAAGTTTCTCCAGGGGTTCGGCAGCTTGCGGGTTGTGGTCGTACACCACGCAATGGTGGTCACCCTGCAACAAACGACTGACCATGCTGGCCCCCATGCGCCCCAAACCAATCATTCCTATTTGCATGCGTTCGCTCCTTTGTTCATCCGCGTCGACTGGTCTCTGTGTCTGCATGTTTGCAGCTGTCGTCGATACGGGTGGTGGCAGAGCAAACTGGCGCACCGCGGCTTGTGTGCCTGTGGTGCAAGCCCACCATGCTAGGGCCCGCGCGGCCATGCAAGTCCAGCAGGTGATGCCAAAGCGCTGCAGGGATGCGCCAAGGGCGAGCGTAAGGGTTCACCAAGCATCTTTTGGCCGCTCATACCCAGCCGTTGACCACCGAGGTCGTGTGGCAAACCGCCCCAAGCAGTGCCATCACGAGCGAGGGGCGAAAGCATTAGTCGAGGGGAAGCTGGTGCGCTCGATCCAACTCGCTCGGCGCGCTGCGCACCAGGTTCAGTGCCAGCAGTCGGCGCAGTATCTCGTCGTCGGGTATCCCGGCCGAATAGTCGTGCCAGCCATACGCAGCCGCTACCGCCGTATCCAGCTGCTGGTGCGCGGCGGTGAGCCAGGCGGGGCGCTGGTTGTAGAGCTGGGTGAGGGTGCGCTTGGCCAGCTCTTTCTCAAACCCCGGCTTGGCCACGATGCGGTCGGGGTAGGGCGATGTGGTCATGCCCAGCGGCACCACCTCGGGCACCCGCTCGGTCCATTCGGGCGGGTTCAGCCAGGTATCGCGTAGCGTGGTGAGGCAGTGGGCGGCTTGGGCGATGGCGGTGGCTGCGGCGCCGGGTGCTCTGGTGTTAATAGCTACTAGCGAAGGTGGGATAAGCGCTGGAGGCTGATTTGTCTTAAAGTTTTTGGGGGTGACTGCGGTCGCCGGTGCGATGCTGGCTGGGGCAGCGATGGATGGCGCTGCGCTGGGAAGGTCGGCTGGGATGCGCGCGCCGCCTTCGACGGGCTCGGTGCGCTGGTGGGCGGTGTCGGCCGGCGTGAGGCCGGCGGGGAAGGGGAAGGTTTCGAAGCAGGACTTAGCGTTGTAAGTAGGGCGTCCGCCGTCAAGCCCATCACCATGGACGGACGCTAAGGCAAGCGACCAAGTTTCATGAAATCACGATGCTGCCATCCGCCTCTGTTTGCATATCAAATAACTGTCCCGCGTACTTTTTGCCCGGCGATATCTGGCCGCTGGTACCGACTTCTTTGAGCATGATTCGCCTTTGAGTTCGTCATTCCATCATGCCGCATGAATGTGCGGCGGGCCATCAAGGAGCTTGATTTGTCTCAAAGCTTGGAACATCACAGCGTGCCGCCATGACGAGTGGTATTGCGTGTGGCCACATTCAGCGAGGCGACTTTCCAGGCAGGTGTTAGGCGCGTGAGGACGCACCCACGAAAGTAGTTCGGGTTCGATGAAAACACGGCTTGGTCGATGCGCGCGCGAGCTTCTAAAGCTCTCGGGTGATATTGGGTTAGCGGTTAGCTCGAACTTGTGAGGGCCTGGTGGAGGCTTCTCTGTGAAAAGGCCTTCGCTCGTTTCCTACAGCGGGTCGCGTGCTTTGTCCGCTGGTCGCACGGCGGCGGACCGCGAAGAATGACCCGGTTGGTTTGATCGACATCCACCCAGAGGTCCCCATGAAATTTTCCGGATTGCAGCTTTCCGCCTTGATTGGCGCAGTGGCCAGTGCGCGCTCAATGACGCCCATGGCCAGCATCGCCATGGCTCGGCTTATGGGCAGGCGCACTCCCGGGCGGTTGGTTTTGTTGGATCGCCCGTTGTTCCAATTTGGCGCACTGGCCATGGGCGTGGGCGAGCTCTTTGGCGACAAGATGAAAACGGCGCCGAACCGCACGGCGTTTTTGGGGTTGCTGGCGCGGGTCATGACCGCTGGTATTGCAGGCGCCGCACTGGCACCTCGAGGGCGGGAGCAGGCCGGCGCTATGACTGCAGTGGCTACCGCAGTTCCCCTGGCTTACCTGACGCTGGCGGGTCGCGAACGTGCCATCGCTGAAGTGGGCCAGACGCGCAGCGGCCTGATGGAAGACGTGCTGATCGTTGCCGCGGGTGCAGCGATTGTGGCGTGGGCGGTCAGCTCAAAAAACCGTGGGTGAGCCGACGGCATGGAGCGCTGCGGCGCCAACGCGCGGGGCTTATGGGTGGCTTGGGCGTGTCGCCTAGGAGGCTGCACCGCTGCGGCCACTTTGCAGTCGCCGTCCCTTGTTCCGCGCAGGTTCCTAGAGCAGTCCGACGGAGCAGCGTTGCGGCATGGTCAGCTAGCTGACGCTCAACGGAAGTCCGGGCATGCCTCATCGTTGACCAGCAGAAAATTAACTACCGACCGCAGTGCTTCAGTTGCAAGTAAACACCCCACCAATCAAGGCGTTGTGCGTCGATGGAGCACCAATGATTTCTGGCGATACGGTGTGGCGGGGCAGATCAATAGTGAATATGCAGCCTGTGACCGGCGCCTTGCGCACGCTGAGCATGCCGTGGTCGGCCTCCACACTGCGGCGCGAAATCGAAAGTCCAAGGCCCATGCCGCTGCGGTCACTGCCTGATTGCGTAAAAGGCTGGAACAGTGTCTGCATGGCAAGCTCGGAAATGCCCTCGCCGTTGTCCGTTACCTCTATCAGGATTCGATCGCCCGCAGCGCGTGCCTCAAGGTTGACTACCCCAGCTTGGGCGTCGCAAAACTTGAAGGCGTTCTGGAGCAGGTTGCCGACAGCTGCGAGTATCAGGTCGCGGTCGGCATCCAGCGCCAGCGAGCGATCTACCCGCGCCACGATGAACGAGCGACCTTTAACCTCTGCGTTGAGCGAGGCTGAGAGCTTGATCTCAGCGATAAAGTCGGCCAGCGAGAACAGCTCCTTCTGCTCGCCAATGCCAGCGCTAACGCGCACTTCAGCAAGCGACCGGTCAATCAAATTACCCATGCCGTCAAGCGAGCGATCCAACACCCCTGCTGTGGCTCCATTTACGCCCACATTGCCTGCCTTGATTGCTCTCCTTGCGAGCTTGGCGGCAAACAGAAGGTTGCGCAGCTCATGCGCAAAGACACCCAAGCGTTCATTCAGCGCCGAGGCTTGCCGGCTGGCTGCCAGAAGGTCTCGTTGGTGAACGTACTCGGTCACAGCTTTGGCGATGGCGGTGTCGAGGCACCTGTTGAGCGTTCGAAATTCATCGGCCCCGACCTCTGTGTCGGTCTCCACTGCAAGATCAGATATCGCTTGGCACATATCGCCGTAGTCGTGTACGACTTCCTCGATCGTGAAAACGCTTGCTATTAGTTCTTTCCCGTGGCGGGTTGCGGAAGCGCTGATTTCGGAAGGGTCAGGAACGAGGCCTCCCGGGAGCCCCGAGATCTGTTGGCTGCGTAGCGGGTCGGCGGCTTGTTCCGCCTCCAGGGTTTCAATGAGTTGATCCAGAAAAACGGTAACGCCGTGCGGCAGTTCTTCCGTGAGTTCTGTGCCTGAGCGCAGGGACACCGTTTCGCGGCAGCGGTCGATCAGTGCGCGACGATTTTTTGAAAGAAATTCATGCAACATACGCGCACCATACGGGGTAATAGGCGTACCCGTTGGTGCTGTTTCGCGCAGCGTGGTCTCTGCATGACGTGGTTCAATTTAAAGAGAAAAAAAGAGTGACTTGCGTGCGTAAGCGTACAGACGAAGATCGCTGTAGTGCACACCGTGCACTAGTAGCCTATCAGTGCAAAAAAAGCGCTGTATCTATGCCGTACGGCCACCCAGCGTCGCCGCGTAAAAAAGCGCCAAATATTGTAATTTCGCTGCTGCAAGCTTCGTGCAGCCTGAAGTTTGGTGGTGCAACAAAGCAGGAAATCATGGCATTCACATACCTCCCGCCGGTTTCGGGTTGGATCCTGACGGCAGGCTTCGCGCTCACTTGCGCGCTGGTGCAAGCCGCAATTGGGTTCCGAATCACTCAGAGCCAGGAAGTTTTGGTAATTCCCGGCAAGACCATGTCAGGGTACCTCTAATAACCCCAGGCTCCGAGAATCAGATACATATAAATCAATGGGTTACGTTGCTGTAAAGTCAAACTTCCGGGGTTTCTAGGGATGTCCTGCATAACCCTCGCGAGGATGTGATAGTGCGGATCGGAATGGGCCGCAAGGCGTCTTTTTGCAGCTAATAGCCGTGCTATTGGAAAAAAAAGCAACGAAGCGGACCGCCCGAGACCGCGCCATCACAACCCGCAGGGAGTTATGCAGGATGTCCCTAGAGGTTCCCGTCAGAGGTTCGGCAAACCTTGGGGCACCCCAAGCAGTCCATTAAATACCGCAACCTGCCGGGGCCTACTTTTTGCTACCAAGTCATTGATGCAGAAAGCACTCTTTTCGATATTGATTTTGATGTGAACGGGCGGGTTTTTTCGGCGAACGAACGCCTCGTTCCTTTGGATGGAGACAGTGCGCGGGATCGTTGAGAGCTCGTATTTGTACGCAGTCGCCTCATACCGCGCGCCCAGTCGATAAGGCGGTGTCCCTGGTCGTTCCTGTTGAGAGTTTTTCCGCGCCCGCTCGGCCGTATTGGCAGCACTTTATTGGTGCACCGGTTTTTCCTGCGCGGTCGGCATGGATGGGATTATCGGCACACGCCGCCTAACGATGCAACCGTCGGCATCGGTTTGTAGGCCAAACAGCTGGCCTAGGTACTTTTTTCCTGTGTTTTGCCTGCGATACGTGCCCGCTGGCGCCGACTTAGGCACAGAAGCTGGCAGTCCTGTTCGCGCTGTTACCGAAGATGGGTGTTTTCCGCTTTCAATAGATTTCCCAGCTCCTGCGATGACACTGGCGACGAGAAAAAATAGCCTTGCGCGTAGTCGCACTTCGCTTGCTTGAGCCAATCTCTCTGCTCGACCGTTTCCACTCCTTCGGCAATTACTTTCAGCCCGAACTTATGCGCCATGACGATGATCATTTCCGCAATCAAGCGGCTGTCGTTACTCGTCGCCAACGCGTGTACAAATGACATGTCGATTTTCAGAAAATCAACATTCAGCTTATTCAAAAAACGCATGGATGAATATCCGGTGCCGAAGTCGTCGATCGCCAATTGGACTCCGACCGTTCTGAGATAGTCCAGCTTTTCGCGGACGTTGGGCGACTCGTTAGTCAGAATATCTTCCGTGATTTCGACCGAGAGGCTGTTGCGCGGCAGGGCAAGCGCGTTCATGCGCGTGTCCCAGTCCCGCATGGGCAGCTTGCTTATCAGTTCTGACAATGATTTATTGACGCTGATCTGGAAGGGTCGGCCCAGCAAGGTGCTCCATTCCTTTGCACAGTTCATGGCGTCGGTCAACACCCATTCCCCTATGTCGCCGATCAGTCCGGTTTCTTCTGCTAGTTCGATGAAGTCGTGTGGGAGCAACAGCCCTGAGGTCGGATGACGCCAGCGGAGCAGCGCTTCCGCCTTGACAATCGTTTCATCGGCCAGGGCGACGATGGGCTGGTAGTAAACAGCCAGTTCGTTGCGCGGTATGGCGTGGCTCAACTCGTCGATCACCTGAAGGCGCGCCCATGCGGCCTCACGCATGGCAGCGGTGAAGTAGCTGAAACAGTTTTTGCCGGCTTTTTTGGCGGCATACATGGCCTGATCCGCGTTTCTCAGCAGATCGTCTGGCGCGCTGGCGTCCTGAGGAAAAAGCGTGATGCCGATGCTTGCAGAAATTCGGACCTCCTTGCCGGCGACGGAGAACGGTTTGGCGAGGGCGACGAGCGTCTCCTGCACCCATATTTCCACATGCAAAACCTTGTTCACATCAGTGAGGATGACGGTGAATTCGTCGCCACCCAGGCGCGCAACGGTGTCCGAACCTCGCACACAGCTGCCGATTCGCTGTGCAACCTGTTGCAGCAATTGATCGCCGGCGTCGTGTCCTTGTCGATCATTGACGTTCTTGAAACCATCCAGATCAATAAAGAGCAGTGCAATCGACAAGCCACTGCGTTCGGCACGTTTGACATCTTGGTGCAGCTGATTCAGGAAATAGCTTCGATTTGGCAAGCCGGTCAGCAAATCGTAATTGGCGCTGCGCACGGCTTCTTTTTCTTTTGCTTTGCGCTCGGTCACGTTTCGCGCGGTCGCTGCAATGGCGTCCAGGTACCCTGACTCATTACAAACGGGTTCGAAGATGTATTCGAATATCGTTTCGTCCGCAGCCGCTGCCGAGAAAGACATTTCCCCACTATGACTTATTCTGGAATCAATCACACCTTGCAATTTCTGATGTAGTTCAAGCGCGTTGGGTACGCCGAGATCAACGAAATTCTTGCCCGCCATCTCTTCCAGCGGCATATTGAGCAATCGGGCCGTTATTTTGTTCGCATAAACCAGTCGACCCCGCGTATCCATAATGAATTTGAGGTCGGGAGAAGACGACAGTAGCGCATCAAAAAGACGGGAATATCGTTCTAGCGATTCCGAGATGGCCTGATCGATCGCTTCGTTGAATCGGGTGGCCTCTTTACTGGAGGCCTGCGGCGCCGTGGGGGCCGAATCGCCCCAGAGTTGCATCACGCTGGCCCGAAGTGCGCGGAACTCGGAAATGGTCTCGTCAATGCTGAATCCGGCTGACAGGCGATCATTGCCGTGAACCTCGGCCTGGGTTTGCGCGCTGGCTTCTGGCCCCCTGCCTTCCGATTTGGCAACCTGCTCACGCGGCGTTTGCGATTGGTCGAGATCTGCTGCGATGGTGAGCAAAAGCCCCTTTGCATGGTCCCTCAGCGTCACCCTGTCCATCCCATGAGCGCCGGATATGGTTTTCGCAAACGTCTCCCATCTCGAGACGATCACATCAACATTGGCGCGAATAAAGTCCGGGAGGGTCATTGCAGACATGTTGCTGTCCTTTTCACTGTTTTATTTCGGGTGCAGGCGGCAGGCTTGTCACCGGGCACTCTTTCGGATGATGCACTGGCGCAGAAATTCAACATTAATTTCACCGGGCCGGTGGTTTGGTGTTTCTTCGTACCCGCGTCGATCGAGCCATTGCATACCCACGCAATGCGAAGATAAGTCCATGCGCATGAACTGCCGCGTATGGGGAAGAGGTTGATCTAAAACAGACTCGTCGTCGCCTCAGACTTTCACACATTGCATCAAACCTTATTGGCAACGAACACTGGCTCAGGTCTGCTGTGCCACCCGCTTGAGCTGATACAGCGCGTCCAACGCCTCGCGCGGGCTGAGTTGGTCCGGCTCAATGGCGGCCAGCGCCGCTTCAACAGGACTGTGCGCAACCAGCTTTGGTACAGGCGGCGGCGCGAACAAGTCGACTTGCAAATCGCCTTCCCCGGCGCGTGCTTCCAGTGCCTCCAGTGCATGTCGCGCATGGTTCACCACTGCGGTAGGCATGCCAGCAAGCTTGGCGACCTGTATGCCGTAACTGCGGCTGGCGGGGCCGGGGGCGATTTCATGCAGGAAGACGATGTCGTTGCCCGATTCGGCGGCGCTCACATGCATGTTGACGGCGTGGCGGGCTTTGGTGGGCAGTTCGGTCAGCTCAAAGTAATGCGTGGCAAACAGCGTGAAGGCACGGGTTTTGTCGTGCAGTTGCGTGGCGATGCTGCCGGCCAGCGCCAGCCCATCAAAGGTGCTGGTGCCGCGGCCTATTTCATCCATCAGCACCAGGCTGTGCGGCGTGGCAGCGTGCAGGATTTGCGCAGCTTCCAGCATTTCCAGCATGAAGGTGGATTGGGCGTTGGCCAAGTCGTCCGCCGCTCCAATGCGGGTGTGTATGGCATCGATGGGCCCCAGGCGGCAAGCAGCGGCAGGCACGTGGCTGCCCATGCTGGCGAGCAAAACGATCAGCGCCACCTGTCGCATGTAGGTGGACTTGCCGCCCATGTTGGGGCCGGTGATGACCTGCATGCGCGTGTTGGCGTTGAGCCGCGTGCTGTTGGCGATGAACGCGCCGCTGGAGGTTTCGGCCAGCCGCGCTTCCACCACGGGGTGACGGCCGGCCTCGATCTCGATGCAGGGCTCGGCCACAAACTGCGGCGAGCACCAGTTCAGGGTGAGGGATCGCTCGGCCAGGCAGCACAGCACATCGAGCGTGGCAATGGCCTCGGCCAGACGGGTGAGCTTCGGCACATGCGGCTGCAGCTGGGCGAGCACCTGGTCGTAGAGCCACTTCTCACGCGACAGGGCTCGGTCAGACGCCGACAGCGCCTTGTCTTCAAAGGCTTTGAGTTCGGGCGTGATGAAGCGCTCGGCGTTTTTCAGCGTCTGGCGGCGGCGGTAATCCTGGGGCACTTTGGCCAACTGGCTGCTGGTGACTTCGATGTAGAAGCCGTGCACCTTGTTGAACTGCACGCGCAGGTTGGCAATGCCGCTGCGCTCGCGCTCGCGCGCTTCGAGGTCGAGCAGGAAGGTGTCGCAGTTGGCCTGGATGGCGCGCAGTTCATCGAGCTCGGCATCGAACCCGGTGGCGATCACGCCGCCATCGCGCACCAGTGCGGCGGGCTCAGGGGCGATAGCGCTTTGCAAAAGGGCGCTGCAATCCAGCGGCGGATTCAATGCGCTGAAAATATGAGTCAAATAAGGCTCTAGAGCTTGCTGTGATTGGTCGAGTAGCTCTGCTTTTCGTAGCGTCTGACACAGCGCTACCAGTTCGCGCGGGCGCACTTGGCCGAGCGCAATGCGAGCCGTAATGCGCTCTACGTCGCTTACGCCCTTGAGGGCTGCACGGTGCGCGCTCCAGGCGTTGGCGGTACTGCCGTCGCCGCGCAGCGCGGTGGTGGCGGCCAGCCGTTCGCGCGCGCGGGTGCGATCACGCTCGGGCTCCAGCAGCCAGCGGCGCAGCAGGCGGCTGCCCATGCCGGTCATGCAGGTGTCGAGCAAGGAGAGCAGCGTGGGCGCATCGTCGCCGCGCAGGGTTTTGACCAGCTCCAGGTTGCGCCGCGTGTTGGTGGGCAGGTCAATCAGTGCGTCAGCGCGCTGCACGCGCACGCTGTGAATGTGGGTGAGCGGCCGGCCTTGCGTGTGCTCGGCGTAGTGCAACAGCGCGGCGGCGGCGGCGTGCGCTTCGGGCAGGTCGTGCGCGTTAAAGGCCTGCAGCGTGGCGACTTGCAAGTGCGCCAGCAGGGTGCGTTCGCCCAGCGCAGCATCAAACTGCCAATCTGGGCGCGGGGCGATGGGGCAGGTGAACGCGCCGGTCTGGCGCAGGCGCTGCAGGTGCCCTTCAAACTTCTCGGTGACGCCGGCGCTGTAGAGCAGTTCGCTGGGCTGAATGCGGGCGATCCACGCGGCCAACTCGTCGTGCGCGCATTCGGAGAGCACGACGCTGCCTTGCGTCACGCTGAGCCACGCCAGCCCGCAGCGGGCGCGCTTGCCGGCGTGGACGGCCAGCAGCGTGGCTTCTTGTTTGTCGGCCAGCAGAGCGGTGTCGGTGAGCGTGCCGGGCGTGACCACGCGCACCACTTTGCGCTCTACCGGGCCCTTGCTCGCGCCGACTTCGCCGACTTGCTCGCAAATGGCGACGGATTCGCCCAACTTGATGAGGCGCGCCAAATAGTTTTCGAGCGCATGAAACGGCACGCCTGCCATCACCACCGGTTGCCCGGCCGACTGGCCGCGCTGGGTCAGTGTGATGTCGAGCAGGCGGGCGGCTTTCTCGGCGTCGGCAAAAAAGACCTCATAAAAGTCGCCCATGCGGTAGAGCAGCAGCGTGTCGGGGTACCCGGCCTTGAGGCCGAGGTACTGCTGCATCATGGGCGTGTGGGCGGAGAGGTCGGGGCTCTCTGCCGCAAGGGTGGCGCTGGAGGTGGACACGCGGCGGTCGTTACAAGTTGACTGCCTGCTGAAGCAGCTTGCCGATTATTGAGGAGCTAGTGGCGCGTGCGATGCACCGCTGGGGCCGCACTATCTGCATCGCAGCCGAAATTGTTGATCGCGGGCCAATTGGCGCTCGTGACGTACGCGCTCTAAATCGTAATACCGACTGCCGGCGCGGCCCTTGCGGTCTAGCTGCTGCACTTTTTCTTCAAGCGCCTGGCAAGTCCTCTCTTTGGATTCGCCAGGTGAAGCCGAGGGTGCGGGGCGGGTTCGGGCGGGTCGCACGGCGGTGAGCTGCTGAGCCTCAACGCGCTGCGCGTTTGCCGCTTTGAGTTGAGCTTCCCAAGAGACGTTGTTGGCAACCCGTGCGGTGCGTTCAATCACCCAACCGCGTGAGGCGCAGGTCTCTTTGCTCCAAGAAAGCGCGCCCTTAGGCGCACGGCACAGGTTCAGCACGGTGGTGCTGGGCCCGTCCGGATCGGTGACGGGTGGAGAAGCCTCCACAGCAACGCCCCCGGGGCAGGGCTGCGCACTGTACGCATTGCCGCAGCGGTACACCTGGGCGGCGCCGGCTGGTGCCATCGACGCGAGAGCCAACGCCACCCAGAAGTGCTTCTGCATGCTTTACAAGAAAAAAAGATCAGAAAGGCGCCTTGCCCGGCGCGTCGTCGTCTTCCGCGCTCGGCGGCAGAACATCAGGCTGCGTCAGCGCGAAATCGTTCGGAATATCGCCCGCCGGAATGTCGGTTTCCAGCAGCACGTCGGGCAGGGCGGGGATATCGTCCTGCGCTGCCTGGCGTACGTTGGCCTTTTCGCCGGCGGTGGCGAACTTGCTGTATTTGCTCAAAATTTGAACCAGCTGGCCGTAAATGCGCGGGGTGCCGGCGAGGCATTCGCGCTGCTCCATAAAGTCGGACTCGCCGGTGAAATTGCCGATCAAACCACCGGCCTCGGTCACCAGCAGCGAACCAGCGGCCACGTCCCAAATCGACAAGCCGGTTTCAAAGAAGCCCTCGGTGTAGCCGGCGGCCACGTAGGCCAGGTCGAGCGCGGCGGCACCGGGGCGGCGCAGGCCGGCGGTGCGCTGCATGACGTCGCTCATCATGTTCAGGTAGGTTTTGAAATTGTCACCGGGGCGGTACGGGAAGCCGGTGGACAGCAGCGCTTGTTTAAGGTCCGTGCGCTTGGAGACGCGAATGCGCCGCTCGTTCAGAAAAGCGCCGCGGCCCTTGGTGGCGGTGAACAGGTCGTTGCGGGACGGGTCAAAAATGACGGCTTGCTCGACCTTGCCGCGCACGGCCAACGCAATGCTGACGCAATAGACCGGAAAGCCGTGAATGAAGTTGGTGGTGCCGTCTAGCGGATCAATGATCCATACGCATTCGGAGTCCTTGGCACCGTGTTCGCTGCCGGATTCTTCCGCAATGATGCCGTGGCCCGGGTACGCTGTAAGCAGCGTTTCGATGATGACGCGTTCGCTCGCGTGGTCGACCTCGGTAACGAAATCGTTAAGTTGCTTTTGCGAAACACGCACCGACTCCACATCAAGCGCAGCGCGGTTGATGATGGCGCCAGCGGAGCGTGCGGCCTTGACGGCCACGTTGAGCATGGGGTGGAGATTGGGCGACGACATGAATTGTGGGCAGTGAAGCGGCGGCCAAAGCGGCGCGGCGCGGTACGTTGCAGGAGCGGTTGCGGCCATGTCGGTGCCCGGCGATGCGGGCAGCGACAATAAGCGGCAGATTTTACGCGCCGCAGTGCGTCGGCACCCGTTGCCGGAGTTTTGACCTCTTTCAGGGTTTTCCCGCGCTCCACTAGCTGCGCCAAAGCGCTGCGCACCGCCGCTTCCCACCGTTCCCTTTTCCGATCCCATGAAAACCCGCTTCATCCTGATCAACACCAGCCACGCCGGCAATGTGGGGGCTACCGCCCGCGCCATGAAGACCATGGGTTTTGACGACTTGGTGTTGGTGGCTCCGCGCTGGGCGAATGTGCTGAGGCGCGAGGAAACCATTCAGCGGGCCAGCGGTGCGCTGGATGTGCTGAACAACGCCCGCATCGTCGACACGCTGAGCGAGGCGCTGGATGGCGTGGATCACCTTTGCGCTACGGCCATGACGCCGCGCGATTTCGGCCCGCCGACGCGCTCGCCGCGCGAGCATTTCGATTTGCTATTGAAAAAGGAGCTTTTAGCGCTTACTGAGCATGAGCTAGAGGCCAAAAAGGCTCAAACTTTTGAGGGCGGCGTAGCCAACAACGCGCCTGCCGGCGTTGCCTTCCTATTCGGCTGCGAACGCTTTGGCATGACGAACGAAGATGTATACCGCTGCCACGTGGCGCTTTCGATTCCTACCAACCCGCAATTTGGCTCGCTCAATTTGGGAGCAGCGGTGCAGCTGATTGGCTACGAGTGGCAGTTGGCGTTGGGAGACTTTGCTGTGCAGGGCAACGCGGCTGAAGCCCAGCGTGCCGATGCGGCCCAAGTGGCTGGCATGCTGCTGCACTGGGAGCAGGCACTGGCCGCGATAGGGTTTCTGGACCCGGCCGCGCCCAAAAAACTAATGCCCCGGCTGAACCAGATGTTCAACCGCGCAGCGCCTACGCAGGAAGAGATTCATATCCTGAGAGGGATCGCCAAGGCGATGCTAGCCAGCGCGGACAAGCCCAAATAAAAAGGCCTGCATGCATCAGATGCGTGCAGGCCTCATTCAGCAAACCAGGCTTAGTTGGTGCGGGCTTTCACTACGCCTGTTTCGTCAGCAAAGATCACTTCTACACGGCGATTGCGCTGGCGGCCGTCGGCGCTGGCGTTGCTGGCAACGGAGTAGCCTTCGCCCAAACCGCTGGTTTGTGCACGATCTGCTGAAATGCGGCGATCCATCAGCGCGCGTTGCACGGCTTCTGCGCGGCGCAGCGACAGCTCGCGGTTTGATGCGTCGCTGCCGACGTTGTCGGTGTGTCCCTCAATCAAAATCTTTTGCGAAGGGTTGTTGTCAAGGAATGCAGCAAGCTGGTCAACCGTGCGCATGGCACCCGCGCGCAACGTGGCACGGCCGGTGTCAAACAGCACGTCGCCCAGGGTCAGCACCATGCCGCGTTCCGTCTTTTTGGCCTGCAATTCAGCGAGCTGCTGTTCAAGGGAGCTCGCGCGGGCGTTTGCTGCAGATGCCTGCTGCTGCGCCGCCTGGGCTGCCGCGAGGCGTTGCTCCGCCAGGGTGCGCGACTGCTCGGCTGAAGACCGTGCACGCTCGGCTGCGTCGCGTTGGGCTTCTGCCTCGCGGGTGCGGGCATCGATCACGATGCGGTCACGATTGGCTTGGGCCTGCGCAATGATTTCGTCCGACTGCGCAATTTTTCCGGCCTGCACGGCGACCTCGGTACGCTGACGCGCGAGGTAGGCGTAGTGATCAACGGTGGACAAATCATCACCATCGCGAGCGGCAGCGTCGGCCCTCTCTAGCGCCTGCTGCGCCTTGCGCAGTTCCAGCGGCGCACTGCGCACTACTTGTGCATCAGCGGCAGCGCTGTTGTAGGCGGTGCGCGCTTCGGTCAACTGCGTGGTGGTGGCAGGTCCGGACGCGCATGCGGTGAGCACAGCGGCCATGGCCAACGCCAGAGCGGTGCGGGTTGGGCGGAGTAGGTTTTTGTTCATGGGACGGTCCTTCTGGTTCCGAGTCGAATCGGCGATGTGGGTTGGGTTTGGCGTGCCGTGGGCTGTCAAAAAAGCCAACGCAAGGCGGTGAATCAAGGCTTGCGGGTGGCTTCTTGCTGCAACGCGCTGTTGGCACGGTTTAGTTCTTCAGCAGCGCGAGCCGACTTAACTGCGCGCGCTTTGCGCTCAGCCACATCCGCATCGACCGCGGTTTCTTCCGCCAGGCGGCGGCTTTCGGTGAATTTTTCGTCTCGCGCCGCTGCTTCGGCTTTGGTCATCTTTCCCCGGGCAGACAGCAGCTCTACAGGTGCGAGCTGCGTGGCACCTGCGCTTTCTGCCTGCGAGATCGATGCCCGCGCTGTTGCCAGTTCGGCCACCGGGTTGACGCCTTTACTGGCGCAAGCGCCGAGTAAAAGAACAGATGCCACCACGGCCAAGGCGGACAGGCGGCGTTTTGGGATGTTGAGATAGTTCATGGTGATGTGCAGGGTGGAGTGGGGTGGAGTGGGGAGGGGTGAATGAATTAAGTGAATGGGTCTGGAGCCCGAGCACGGCGTCCTGTCAGCCGGCATGGGACCTGAAGCCACCAGGCTGGCAGGTGTTGCCGCCGTCGTAAGTGGCTGGTGCTTCGCCGGCGTCAATGGCCCCTAGGGTTCAGCTGGTTCGAATGGCCGGTTGCATATCAACGGGCTGTTGGTGCGTCAGGCGTGCGGGTTCCCAGTCAGTCGCTTTGTATTGAAGCAGTGAACGAGCGAGTCCTACGTCAGCCTAAACCGCCAGCTCGTGCAGGTGTGCAGGCGACTGAGTGTGTTGGGTAAGTGCGCTATTGGCCTTTGGTGCGTGCTCGCACCGCGAGGTAGTTCGTGTTCAGCGGCACGCGCCAGAATGGGTAATTACCAACGCCGGGTTCTGCGCCGCCTGCAGCCGCCGGCGAGTTCATTGCCCTAAACTGCCCCGCCCACCTGCCTACACCCTCTGCCCATGTTCTCCCGCCTGCGCGCCGACATTCAATGCATTCTTGAGCGCGACCCTGCCGCGCGCAGCAAGTTCGAGGTGCTCACCTGTTACCCCGGCCTACACGCCATCGTGCTGCATCGCGCAGCGCACTGGTGCTGGAACCAGGGCTTTCGGTGGTTAGGCCGCTTTGTCTCGCACATCTCGCGCGGCCTTACCGGTATTGAAATTCATCCCGGTGCCAAGATCGGCAACCGCGTTTTCTTCGACCACGCCATGGGCGTGGTGGTGGGGGAGACGGCCCAGATTGGCGACGGCTGCACCATCTATCAAGGCGTCACGCTGGGCGGTACCTCGCTTTACAAGGGCGAAAAGCGCCACCCCACGCTGGGCCGCGATGTGGTGGTGAGCGCCGGGGCCAAGGTACTGGGAGGGTTCGAGGTAGGCGATGGAGCCAAGATTGGCAGCAACGCCGTGGTCATCAAGCCGGTGCCTGCGGGCGCCACAGCGGTGGGCATTCCCGCGCGCATCATTCCGTCCAAAAGCGGTGAAAGCGCGGACGTCACTGAGCCGCAATCGCAAAAGTTTTCGGCCTACGGCATCACCCTGGACGACGACCCGGTATCGCAGGCCATGCGCGGGCTGATTGACCACACAGCCGCGCAGGAGCGCCAGATTGCGATGCTGTGGCAAACCATTGAAAAGCTGTCTGCCGTGAATGTGCAAACCCGAGATTGCATGCCCTGCGACGCAGCCGTGACAGAGCAGTTTGAGGCGCAGAGGCTGACTGATTTGATGGAAAAGTAAGGGCTGAGTACTGCCCAGCTTGCTCTGTAATCAGGAGCTACCAGCGCTTACTGGATATTCTCCACAGGCGGTTTTGTTCAATACTCGAGCACTATTGCGCCAAGCTCTTCAGGTGTTCTGGCAAAGCGCGCAGACTGACGAAACTCAGCTCGTACATGGTGGTCAAGCCTGCCGCCTGCTCGTCGGTCAGGTCCGTAGCCCAAATGATGAAATGGCTGCGGGGCAGACCGAGGCGTTTTCGCAAACGCAGGTACTTGTCGATGTCGCGGCGAAACTCGCCGGACTTGCATTCGATGCACACCGGAACGCCCCCCTGTGGCAGATACAACACATCCCGCTCATGCAGGTCTTCGTTGGGAAACACCACCTTGACGCCGCGCGCGCATGAAAAGGCACGGCCCGATGCCTGGGCCTGTTTCAGCATGAGCATCAGCGCGCACCACTCCAGCCAGCCGCCTTCAAAAAACTGCCGTATGGCGGGTGCCGTCTGCAGAGTCAGGCGGACGATATTTTCTTGTTTTTGGTAGCTGTAGCGCGCAAAAAAGGTGTGGCTTTACAGCTGCCGGCACAGCGTGTTGATGGCCTGCGCGTCTTTCTGCGCCAAGTTGGCGAGTTCCAGGTGTACACCAGTGTGGCTTTTGCGATAAGCAAAAAAAACCCGGTCCATCAATTCGCCAAACAATGCGTGGCCGTCACCGATAAGGCGGGCAGCATCGTCGAAGAAGCCGCTGGTGTCGACCGAGGCGTGGTCAAAACGGGCCTCAGTTTGTCGCTCGGCAAACCAGGCTTGGAGAGGCGCATGTTGCGCTTCAGTGGCCAAGGAGCGGGTATTGTGCAGGTCGGCATCCAGATGCGATGCGGTTGATTCTTGTGTGGATGCCGCTGCGGCCAAGCTGGTATCCGCGGCCTGTTCCAGGTGGTCGCTCGCCTGCGAGGCTTTGAGTTCGCGCAGAGCTGCAAAGTAAGGCTCAACCAGTTTTCAACGTAATACGCCGTGCCAAACACGTGCTGGGCTTGCCGCAGCGAGAGCAAGGTGTTTGCGACGCCACGGGGAGCAGCGCGTCTTCGGCCACCAAATCACAGTGGTTACAGCGGGAGACGGGCATGGGTGCAGCCCAGCCTATAAAAGGTCGCGACAGGCGCGGTGTGTTGGGTGCGCTAAATGCGCACAGGCCGCCGCGCCGTTTTGGGCCTGAACGCCGCGCACACCGTATCGCGCGTTTCCAGGTACGGTCCGCCAATGAGGTCAATGCAATAGGGCACCGCCGCGAAGATGCCAGGCACGGCTTGCGTGCCGTCAGCGTTCTTCAAACCCTCAAGCGTTTCAGCAATGGCTTTGGGTTGACCCGGCAGATTGATGATCAGGCACTGGCTGCGCACCACAGCCACCTGGCGCGACAGAATGGCCGTGGGCACAAAGCGCAAGCTGATCTGGCGCATTTGCTCGCCAAAACCTGGCATTTCCTTGTGCGCAATGGCAAGCGTCGCCTCGGGCGTTACGTCGCGCAGCGAGGGGCCCGTGCCACCGGTGGTCAGTACTAGGCTGCAGCCGGAGTTGACCAGCGCAACGAGCGTGTCGCTAATGACCTGCTGCTCATCGGCAATCAGGCGCGGCAAAAATTCAATAGGGTTGTGCAACGCGCGGGAGAGCCAGTCTTGCAGCGCGGGCAAGCCCTCGTCTTCGTACACACCGCTGCTGGCGCGGTCGCTGACGGAGACGATGCCGATTTTTACCGGCTCAAGCAGCGTCAGCGCGGCTGGCGAAGCAGTTGGCAAAGAGGCTGGCAGGGCGGTTGGCGGGGCGGCGTCATTCATCACCGCCCTCGTCCTCGTCCAGCGCCGCACTGGCAGCTGCACGGCTATCGCTGGCGTTGGCCACTTCCTCGCGCACCAGCGCAAACAACTCGCGATACGCGCGGCCTTTGCGCGGGGCCAAGCCTTTGGATTCGGCCACTGCTGCGTCGTGTGGAGCTTGCGCATCTTTGCGAGCCTGACGAACCAGAGCGCGCATTTGCTGAATGTCGGTGTGTGGGTGGTGGGAGATAAATTCGGCCTGTGCGGCGTCTTCCAGCAGCAGGCGGTCGCGCCATTGCTCTGCCAAGTGCAGGGCCTGTTTTTCTTCAGCTGAACCACTGAATTGCACTGCCAGCGCTGCCCGCGCGGCCTCAGCCTGCGCGGGGTCAATTTTGCGCATCAGCTTGCCGACGTACTGCATTTGACGGCGCTTGCCTTCAAAGTTGGTGATGCGTTTGGCCTCAGCCATGGCGTCAGTCAATTTATCGGGTAGTTGCAGACCGGCAAGCAGGTCGGCGCGCAGCGTCAGCAAATCTTTGCCAAGGTCTTGCAGGCCGTCGCTTTCGCGCTTTTGGTCGGTACGGCTCGCGTCGGGCGTGCCTTTGAGTTCGGCTTTCAGCTCGATATCAAGCTCGCTGCCTTCGGCAACAAACTGACCGCGCACGAAATAGCCTTTTTTGGGTTTGCGTGACATGTGGGAATCCGGGGGTGGCTTTGCGGCGGAGCGCCGAACGGTGCCGAACGGTGCGCCCTCGCAGGCAAGAGGCCGCAAGTATCATAGCCCTCGCCATGAAACCTACCGACACCCGCGCCGACACCGGCTTTAGCTACTCCCGCCCTTTCTTTGAGGGCCTGGTTGACCAGGCTCTCAAACACGCCAAGAAGATCGGTGCCACTGATGCGGCTGCCGATGCGTCCGAGGGCTGCGGCCTGTCGGTCAGCGTGCGCAAAGGTGAGCTGGAAAATGTAGAACGCAACCGCGACAAGTCGCTGGGCGTCACCGTGTATGTGGGCCAGCGCCGCGGCAACGCTAGCACGTCTGATTTTTCTACCGCTGCCATCAAGCAAACGGTGCAGGCGGCCTACGATATTGCCCGCTTCACCGCCGCCGACCCCATGGCCGGTCTGCCTGATGCCGATGACATTGCGCCGCCTGACTCGCACCGTACCGATTTAGAGCTTTTTTTCCCGTGGGCATTGACCAGCGAAGCGGCCGCCAGCATTGCGCTGGAATGCGAAGCTGCGGCGTTTGCTACTGGACGCCGTATCACCAACAGCGAGGGCGCGGGGGTGTCGGCCCAGCAAAGCCATTTTTTCACGGCTCACACACGCGGGTTTCGCGGCGGCTACGCCAGCTCCCGACACAGCATCTCTGTGGCACCCATCGCTAAAAGCCCGGGCCGCAATGGCGATATGCAGCGCGACGCCTGGTACAGCTCCATGCGTGATGCTACGGAGCTTGCCGCACCAGCAGCAGTGGGTCGCTACGCCGCCGAGCGTGCTCTGAGCCGTTTGGGT
Organism: Burkholderiales bacterium; assembly: GCA_038235025.1. GTDB lineage: Bacteria > Pseudomonadota > Gammaproteobacteria > Burkholderiales > Burkholderiaceae_C > Simplicispira. Next base: position 31,422 of record JBBSUJ010000002.1, on the reverse strand, counting down.
AGCCGCAAGATGCCCACCACCCAGTGCCCTGTGCTGTTCGAATCCACGCTGGCATCCGGCCTGCTGGGCAGCTTTGTGCAAGCGGTGAGCGGCGGGGCGCTGTACCGTAAAAGCAGTTTTCTGCTCGACTCTTTGGACAAGCAAGTTTTCCCCAAACACATTGATATTTCGGAAGACCCGTTTGTGCTGCGCGGCAAGGGCAGCTCGCCGTTTGATGACGAAGGTGTACGCGTGCAGGCCCGCACGGTGGTGGAAGCAGGGCGCGTGCAGGGCTATTTTCTGGGTAGCTATTCAGCCCGCAAACTCGGCATGAAGACCACCGGTAATGCAGGCGGCTCGCACAACCTGGTGATGACGTCGCGCCGCACCAAAAAGGGCGACGATCTGCAAGCCATGCTGCAAAAACTGGGCACTGGCCTGTTTGTGGTGGAGCTGATGGGCCAGGGCGTGAACTACGTCACCGGCGACTATTCGCGCGGGGCCAGCGGGTTCTGGGTAGAGAACGGCCAAATTGCGTTCCCGGTGCAAGAGATCACCATTGCCGGCAACATGGCAGACATGCTCAAGGGCATCGTGGCGGTGGGGGCGGATGCGTACAACTACGGCGCGAAGACGGTGGGGTCAGTGCTGGTGAACCGTATGAAGGTGGCGGGAAGCTGACCACCGGTTGCGCGTTGCGGAAAAAAAAGGCTCCCGAACATTGGGAGCCCTTTTGTTTTTGTGTGTGCATAAGTAGCGCCGCTGAACGCCGGCAGTATCCACCCCCAGTCGCAAAGACCTCGTCGCATAACCGCATTGGATCGGCGTTTTGGGCGATTGCTTCCTCAAGCGGGGGTGCTGGGCTGGCAGGCAATACCGCGCCTCTAAGGATGTCCTGCATAACTCCCTGCGGTCTGTGACAGCGCGGTCTCGGGCTGTTCGCTGCGTTGCTTTTTTTGCAAATAGCCCGCTATTGGCAAAAAAAGACGCCTTGCGCCACATCCCGATCCGCTCTATCACATCCTCGCGAGGGTTATGCAGGACATCCCTAATCGCAGCTAACGCAGACCTTTGGCTTGTCAGTAATTAACTGTCTGCGTATCTTGGGAACGGTTACTTGGCCTCAGTTTTCCAGACACGCTCAAGCTGCGCATCACGTCCGCAGCTGAAGCGGTAGTACTTGTAGCGGATCGCGTTCTTTTTGTAGTAATCCTGGTGGTAATCCTCGGCCAGATAGAACGGATCGGCCTTCTGCACCTCGGTGTAAATGTTTTTGAATTGCCCCGACTTCAGCAGCGCCGCCTTGCTCGCTTCAGCAACTTGGCGTTCGGCGTCTGACCCCCAATAGATTCCGGAGCGGTACTGAGTGCCTGAGTCACAGAACTGGCGGTCTTTTTCGGTGGGATCAATCGTGCGCCAGAAGTATTCCACCAGCTGGGAGTAAGTGACCTTGTCCGGGTCGTAAGTGACCCGTACGGCCTCTGTGTGGCCGGTGGCTCCAGCGCTGACGTTCGCGTACGTGGGATTGGCCTCTTTGCCGCCGGTGTAGCCTGATTCCGCCACCACCACTCCGGGTAATTTTTCAAAGTCGGCTTCGGTACACCAGAAACAGCCGCCGGCAAAAATGGCGGTCGCAGTAGCGGCCTGGGCGGCGGCTGCCAATGCGGTCAAGCCCAGAACAAAAATGATTTTTTTCATAACGATTGAATAGACGGTTAGTTGCGCAAGGCGGGCAGGGCCTCGCCCTTAAGCACAAAGGCCAGTGCGACGCCGTTGTTGCAGTAGCGTTTGCCCGTGGGCTGGGGGCCGTCGTTAAAGATATGGCCTTGGTGGCCCCCGCAGCGCGCGCAGTGGTACTCAGTCCGCGGGAAGATGATTTTGAAGTCGGTCTTGGTACCCACAGCGGTCGCCAGAGGTTGCCAAAAGCTCGGCCAACCCGTTCCGCTTTCGTATTTGTGGGCCGCGTCAAACAATGGCAGGTTGCACGCAGCGCACACGAAAGTACCCGGACGCTTCTCAGCATTCAGCGGGCTGGTCCCGGCCCGCTCGGTGTTCTCCTCAAACAACACCGAGTAAGCCGCCGGGGAGACAATTTCACGCCACTGCGCTTGTGTCTTCTTAAGCGGAAATGGTGCGGCCATGGCTGCTTTCGATGCAGACGCCGCCGCAAAAAGGCCGCCTAGTTGTTTGAGCACAGTTCTTCTTTCCATGGTGCATGGTTCCTCAAGTTACGGGTCACGTTGAGGATTGGACGAGCCGCTTGCCTGAAAGTTCGGCTCGCCTCGCTTTTGATGCATGCGGAGGAGGTGGTCGATGAGGCGAGTTACCACTTTCTTTGAGGTCCTCGCTAGGTACCACGATGTCGAAAGCGGCCCTGAAGCACCGTGGAGTCGCTGTCTGTCTCTAGCTGAGGGGGAGAGAAGACGCAGCATGATTTCTCGTAGCTGTGTAGCTACGTAGCCGCGGGCGTTCATTGCCCCTGAACCAGATCCGCAATGGCCTTGCCCACTTCCAATGTGCTGGCCGCACCCCCCAAATCCGGGGTTCGCGGGCCGCTTCGAATCACCTCTTCTATGGCGACCACGATAGCGTCGTGCGCGGCCCGACCTACGCCTCGGCCGTCCGTCAAAAAATCCAGCATCAACGCGCCTGACCAAATCATGGCAACCGGGTTGGCAATGTTTTTGCCGTAAATATCGGGCGCCGAGCCATGCACCGGCTCGAACAGGCTGGGGAACAGGCGCTCGGGGTTCAGATTGGCGGACGGTGCCAGGCCGATGGTGCCGGTGGTGGCAGGGCCCAGGTCGCTCAGGATGTCGCCAAACAAGTTGGTGGCCGCTACCACGTCAAATCGATCCGGCTGCAGCACAAACCGCGCGGTAAGGATGTCGATGTGCTGCTTGTCCAGCGTCACATCGGGATAGTCCTTTGCTACCGCGTCAGCCCGTCCGTCCCACCAGGGCATGCTGATGGCGATGCCGTTGCTTTTAGTGGCCAGTGTGACGTGTTTGCTTGGGCGGCTTTGCGCAAGTGCAAAGGCGTATTTCAACAGGCGGTCGGTTCCGTAACGCGAGTAGACCGACTCCTGAATGACGATCTCGCGGTCGGTGCCTTCAAACATGATGCCGCCTAGCGAGGTGTATTCCCCTTCCGTGTTTTCGCGCACCACGAGGTAGTCAATATCGCCCGGTTTGCGGCCGGCGAGCGGGCAGGGCACGCCCTCGAACAGGCGTACGGGGCGCAGGTTGATGTACTGATCGAACTCACGGCGAAACTTGAGCAGTGAGCCCCACAGCGACACGTGGTCCGGCACCGTAGCCGGCCAGCCTACGGCGCCGAAAAAGATCGCATCCATGCCTGAGAGCTGGGACTTCCAGTCATCGGGCATCATTTTTCCGTGCACGGCGTAGTAGTCGCAGCTGGCCCAGTCGATGGTGGTGAATTCCAGCGCCATGCCAAAGCGTTCGGCGGCGGCTCGCAGCACGCGCAGACCCTCGGGCATCACTTCCTTACCGATGCCGTCGCCGGCAATCACGGCAATTTTGAACGGTACGCTCTGGGTCATGGCTGGTCTTTCGGGTGAGAGGGTCGGGCAAAGAAGTCGCCGATATTTTAGTGAAATCGGGCTCCAGCGCTTATTTGGTAAGCGTTGGTAGCTACTAACTTAATAGTACTTCGCCGTCGACTAGCCGAGGCATCTCTTCTTGGGTCAGTACGAAGGCGCTGGCCGCTGTCAACCCAGGGTGCGCACCGCGCTGGCGAACCGTGCGCGCAAGTGGGCGCGCAGCGTCGGCGAACAGCGGCGAGTCAAAGCGGGCATGCAATGCGGGCGTGCAAAGCGGTCAGTCGTGGCCACTGCGGTCAAATCGGAAGCTGTCGTGGAAGCCCCAAACCCGCCTGCGGCTAGCCCGCTGCCGGGGACAATTTGGGCGTTTTGAGCGAGCATTTCGCTGTGTGACTTCGAGGCCTGATGAAAGGGACCTTGGGCATGGAAAACCTGCGCCTTGACCGCAGGTGCGCGTCACGCGGCCTGCCTTTCCGCTGGCACCGGCACCGGCGCTAAAGGACCAGGAGAGTGCGGGTCTGCGTCGTGACCCGCTCCAGTGATCAGCCGGCCAGCGCTGTCTTCACCGCCGCCGACACCTGACCCATGTCCGCCTTGCCGGCCAGGCGCGTTTTCACCGCGCCCATCACCTTGCCCATGTCGCCCGGACCTTTCGCTCCCAGTTCGGTGACGATGGCCTGCACGGCTGCGGCGGTCTCCTCGGCCGACATGCGCTCGGGCAGGTATGCCTGCAAAACAGCCATCTCGGCCTTTTCCTTGTCGGCCAGCTCTTGGCGACCCGCGCCTTCAAAGGCAGTGATGCTGTCCTTGCGCTGTTTGATTAGCTTGTCCACGATGGCGACCACCGCCACATCGTCAAGCACCACGCGCTCATCGACCTCTTTTTGTTTGCACGCGGCCAGCAGATTGCGGATGGTCAGCAGGCGTTCGCTGTCCTTGGCGCGCATGGCGGTTTTCATGTCTTCGGTGATTTGGTCTTTAAGGCTCATGGCTCTATCCTAAAAATAACGGCGGGATTTGCAAAACCTCTTCAATCAGGGTGCGCCGCTTTGCCGTAGTGGCGCTACGGGCTGCGGCGATACCTCTTATCCGAAACAGTTTTGTGCAAATCCTAAAAACAAAAAACCCGCGCCTGGCGTCCCTGGCGCGGGTTCTGGCAACCTAAGCTAAGCCTAGATCAGCAGGATCAATACATCTTCTTGGGCAACTGCATGCTGCGGATGCGTTTGTAGTTGCGCTTGACGGCAGCAGCCTTCTTACGCTTGCGCTCGGCAGTGGGCTTTTCATAGAACTCACGGGCGCGCAGGTCGGTCAGCAAACCGAGTTTTTCGATGGTGCGCTTGAAGCGGCGCAGCGCTACGTCAAAGGGTTCGTTCTCTTTTACACGGACGGTTGTCATCAGCTAATGTTTCCAATTATTGGTGCTTCCAGAGGATGCGCGGGAGATCGGGCCCGGGCGCCATGTGAAGCGGTATCCCCGTCTGTAACTAGTATTGGCCGACGGGGTATGCCAGCGGAGCCCTATATTATAACGGGAGCGCCTGCGCGCACGCATGGCCACTGGCCCAGGCCCACTGAAAATTGTAGCCGCCAAGCCAGCCGGTGACGTCGACCACCTCGCCAATGAAATACAAGCCTGGTTGCGCCTTGCACTCCATGCTTTGCTGCGATAGCGCCCGGGTGTCGACGCCGCCCAGCGTGACCTCGGCTTTCTTATAGCCCTCGGTACCGGTGGGTGTGAGCGACCAATGCGACAACTGCTCGGCCAGTCGGGCGAGGGCCTTGTCGGGCACATCTGCCATCGGGCGTTGCCAGTCAGTGCTTTGTATGGTCCAGGCATCGGCGAGGCGGCCGGGCACCCATTGGCCCAGTTCGTTGGCGAGCAGCTTGCGCGAGCGCACCTTGGCCTGTGATAGTTCGGCAGGCAAGTCCACGCCTGGGGCCAAATTGACCGACAGCGGCGCGCCCTCGTTCCAGTAGCTCGATATCTGCAGCACCGCCGGGCCTGAGAGGCCGCGGTGGGTGAACAGCAAGTCTTCCTGAAACGCCATGCGCTCTTTTTTGGCACCGGTGACGATCTCGACCGGCAGTGCCAAGCCGGAGAGCTGCGCGTAAGGCGCCCAGGCCGTGCCGTCAAACGTCAGCGGCACCAGGCCGGGCCGGCGCTCGATCAGCGGGACGCCAAACTGCGTTGCGAGGCGGTAGCCAAAGTCGGTCGCGCCGATCTTGGGGATCGACAGGCCGCCGGTGGCCACCACTAAGCTAGGTGCCGTCACCAGGCCGCGATCGGTTTCAATTTGATAGCTGCCCGCGCTCGTCCCATCTGAGATAGAGGCCGAAAAGGCTATATTTTTAACGCTGCAGGGCTGCCAGTGCGTTACGCCGCCGGTTGCGCACTCGGCCAGCAGCATGGCGATGATGTCCTCGGCAGAGCGGTCGGCAAACAGCTGGCCCTTGTGCTTTTCATGCCAAGCGATGCCGTGGCGCTCCAGCAGGGCAATGAAGTCTTGCTGCGTGTAGCGCGACAAGGCGGAGCGGCAGAACTGCGGGTTTTGGCCCACAAAGTATTTGTGCGGTGAGCGCGGGTCCAGGTCGCGGTTGGTGAAGTTGCAGCGGCCGCCGCCGGAGATGCGGATTTTCTCAGCCACCTTGTCGGCATGGTCGATGAGCAATACGCGCAGGCCCCGCTGCCCGGCCTGGCCCGCGCAGAACAGGCCGGCGGCACCTGCGCCGATCACGATAGCGTCGAAATTTTGCATGAAATAGGGCTCTAGCGCTTACTGGGTAAGCGTTAGTAGCTATGAATAAATTAGTGAGCCGACTGTAATCAACGAGCGTTTGAACGGCGTGCCGCTATCGGCACCAGTGTCGGTATTGCTGCCGGCACCGGTGCCGGCCATCCTTCCCGCCTGCGGTCGTCCCGCGCAGGCCGCCTGAGAACTGCTTAACGGCTCAACCGCTGACTTGCTCAGCCGAGGGCACCGAGCGCGCCGCGTGCGCCGCGTGCGCCGAGCGCAGAGTTTACGGAAGCGCTTGCTGCTGAGCTCAACGGCTCGGCGTCGGAGTCTCCTGCTGCGGCTTGCAGACCGATCAACACGTCGCCCACGATGATCACGCTGGGGCTGCCCAGCCCTTGTTGCGCGGCAGTGGCCGCCAGCGCACCCAAAGTGCACACAGTGTGGCGCTGGGTGGGCAGGCTGGCGCGCTGCACGATGGCTGCAGGCGTCTCAGGCGGCATGCCGGCGCACAACCCGTCGGTGATGTCCGCCAAATGCGTCATGCCCATGTAAATCACTAGCGTCAGGCGTGCTGCATGAGCGGTGCTGGCGAGCAACGGCCAGTCGTTGCCGCCGCCGCCCGGTTGTGCATGGCCGGTCAAAAAGATCACGCCTTGCGCATGTGCGCGGTGCGTGAGCGGAACGCCCAACGCCGCTGCGCTGGCCATGCCGGCGGTAATGCCGCACACGATGTAGACCTGCACCCCGGCAGCGCGCAAAGTCTCTGTTTCTTCGCCGCCGCGCCCGAACATGAACGGGTCGCCGCCCTTCAAGCGCACCACCTGCTCGCCTTCCTGCACGGCCATCAGCATCAGTTTTTCAATGAAGGCTTGGGGCGTGCTGCGACAGCCGCCGCGTTTGCCCACATGCACCACGCGCGCTTTTGGGCTGGCCAGGGCCAGTATTTCGGGGCCCACCAGGTCATCTACCAACAACACGGTAGCGGCTTGAATCGCGCGCACCGCCTTGAGGGTGAGCAGCTCCGGGTCGCCCGGACCCGCGCCAACCAGCGTGCAGCGACCCATTGGGTGTGTGCCGCTGAGCAAAGCGCCATCCGAAGTGACCGGCGGCAGAGAAGGGGTGGGTGACGTGAAGGGCTTCATGGTGTGGGCACTGCAGATTCAATCTGCCGGACCAGATGCAAGAGTTGTTCCACCTGCCGGGCGACGGAAGCGGGCACCGGCAGTTTGCCCGCCAGCAGCGCCTGCGTCATATGGGCGGTTTGCTCGGCATTTTGGCCTACGGGGAATGCAATTGCTCCTTCGGGGGCAGCGCCAGTACTAGCGTCGTGACTGCTGGCGATTGGCGCTGCAACCGTCCCAGTCTGGGCTTCTTGCAGCCTTGTTGCGTGGCCCGCGAGGAAACCATCCATCTGCGGCATACGCCGAGCGTCCGCCACCGGCTCGCCTTCGGTGCCCCGCAGTAGCAGTGCGTCTGCGCCCATCAGGGCAAACGTGGCCGCCATCGACTCGGCGTATTCGCGGTGCGTGTAACTCCCGACGACGACGGCGCGGCGGCCTGCAGGCGCAGCACCGGTCAGTGCATCGTTTATTTGGTTTGCGCTATTTGCCAGTGGGTTCATCAGCTTCACCAAACTGTGTGCGCTGTTGCGCACGCCCAGCGTGCGGCGCACATCCAGCAGGCGCGCCAAGCTTGGTTGCAGTAAGGCGGTGGGGGCGAAGGCAACCTGGCCAGCGGCAATTTGGGCGACCGAGTTCATCGGCGTCACGCCCAAATGCTGCAGCACGGCTTGGCTGGTCACGCGGGTGTCTTCGGTGCACGTGCCGTGCACCAACACCGGCAAACCTTCGCGCGCTAGCAGCAGCGCTAGCAGCGGCGTAAATACCGGCAGCTTGCGCGAGCCGTTGTAGCTTGGTAGCACGATGAGCGGGCGGGTGCTGGCGGGCAGCGGGGCCAGGCGCTGGTGCAGCGCATCTAGGTAGCCGGCCAGCTCTTCAGGCGTTTCGCCTTTGACGCGCATGGCAATGCAGAACGCGCCAACTTCCAAGTCGGTCAGCCCACCATCGAGTATTTGGCCGAACAGATCGCAGGCCTGATCGCGCGGCAGGCTGCGTGCGCCCTGGGAGCCGCGGGCAATGATTTTGAGGTAGTGGCTAATGGCCATAGCGCGCTGCAGACAGCAAAGATTCGATTCCCCGATTGTTGCAGCCTCCCGGAACGGTTGCGCGTATTAAGGCTGCGTGACCAGCAATCCCAGTAGCGCAATAGCGGCCACCGCCATCAGCAGCGACAGCCCGCGCCAAAACGCCAGCGGGTGCCGCTCGGCCAGCGCTGGCCGGCGGCGGGCCAAGTACGCGGCGCTGGGGTGGTGCAGGTCGTACACAAATTCGCTCAGCGCGCCTTGGCGTTTAAACGGGTTGGGGTGCACCGCACGCTCCAGCACCGCGTCAACCCAGGCGGGAATGGCGCGGTCTTCGTGCAGCAATGCGCTGGCGTAACGCAACAGGGCCACGTCCGAGCGGCTGCGCACGCGCGCCACTTGCGTGCCGTACGGTTGGTGGCCGGTGAGCATTTGGTAAGTGATCACGCCGAGCGAAAACAAGTCAGAGCGCGGCGTGCCGGGTTGGCCCAAAAAATATTCGGGAGCTGTGTATTGCAGCGTGCCCTGAATGTCATCGTCAGCGCCATGGGTGGGGCGCCCCGCCGTTTCTGCCAAGCCCGCCACATGCACCGCGCCAAAGTCGATGATCTTTACGGTGCCGGTGGTGTCGATCAGGATGTTCTCAGGCCGCAGGTCGCGGTGCAGCATTTCCATGCGGTGAAACGCGTGCAGGCCGCGTGCGATTTGCTCTACCAAGGCGCGTACTTCTGCCAACGCTGGGCGGGGGTGGTCGGTCATCCACTGCGCCAGCGTCTGGCCTTGCACGTATTCCATGGCGACATACAAAGTCTCGCGCGGGCGGGTGCGCTCGGCCTTGCGTTCTTGTGGGCGCAGCACGTGCGGGCTGTGAATGCGGCGGGCAATCCACTCTTCCAGCAAAAAGCGGTCGAGCGCGGCTTTGTCGTCTTGCAGCGCAATGGCGGGGGTTTTGAGCGCCACGGTTTGCCCGGTGTCGGCATCCAAAGCGAGGTAAATATGGCTGCGGTGGCTGGCGTGCAATTCGCGCACGATGTGGTAACCCTCCAGCTGGTCGCGCGGCGCAAGAACGGGCGGCAGGCGCAGGGCTTCGCGCTGGCGCTGCGCTTCGCCGCCCGCGTGCAGGGGCACCATATCGATGCACAGAATTTGCACCGTGAGGTTGTCCTGACTGCCGCCGCGCCAAGCTTCGGCTGCGATGGCGCGGGCCGCCTCATCCAGGTCTGCGCCATGGCTGGCGATGGTGTCCACCACAAACGCGGGGGTGACATGCTCATACACGCCATCAGTGGCCAGCACGAAAACATCACCTGCAGCTACCGGAATAGCCCGGTAATCCAGATCCAGCTGGGCCTGCACGCCCAGGGCACGCGCCAGGTAACTGTGGCCGTCCGACAGGTGCACGCGGTGGTCTTGCGTCAGCGGCTCCAACCCCTTCCCTTGCACACGGTACACGCGGCTGTCGCCCACGTGGAATAGGTGCGCTGTAGCGGCTTTGACCACGAGAGCACTCAGCGTGCACACATGACCGCGGTCAGGCTCGAAGCGGTCTGCCCCGCGCTGGCTTTGCGCGTGCAGCCACGAGTTGGTAGCGGCCACTACGCATTGCACCGCGCGGCGCACGCTCCAGGCGTCGGACGTGCAGTAGTAATCCACCAGCAGCGCATGCACCGCAGCGGCGCTGGCAATGTGACTCACATCGCTGCTGCTGATGCCATCCGCCAGCGCCAGCGCCACACCTTTGTGGGCCAGCGCCGCCCCGACGGGAATGCAGGCGCCATGAAAGTCCTGGTTGATGTCCTTGCGCCCAGCCTCGGAGTGCTGACCGATACGCACGCGCAGCGTGTCTGTCATGGCGGTGCGCATAGGTGAGGGTGAGGGTGAGGCTTTCGGCCGCAGCGCGTTCAGACCAGCTTGCGCTTGGGCGCGGTGCGGGCATGGGTCGCGTACAGCGTGAGGCCGGTGAAGGCAATGCCGCCCACCAGGTTGCCCAACACCACAGGGATTTCGTTCCAGAGGAAGTAGTCGAGGATGGAGAAGTTGCCGCCCATCATCAAGCCCGAGGGGAACAAAAACATGTTGACCACCGAGTGCTCAAACGTCATGGCGAAGAACACCATCACCGGCATCCACATGGCGATGACTTTGCCGCTCACCGTGGTGGAAATCATGGCGCCGACGACGCCGGTGGACACCATCCAGTTGCACAACATGCCGCGAATGAAGATGGTGATCCAGCCCATCAGGCCATGCGCCGCGTAACCCACAGTGCGTGCTTCGCCAATGTGGCCAATCTTGGTACCGATGTCGTTGGGCGGCACCGTAAAGCCGTAGGTAAAGGTGAAGGCCATCAAAAACGCGACCGTGAGCGCGCCCAGAAAGTTGCCAACAAACACCAACCCCCAATTGCGTAACACCCCCTTGACGGTGACGCCAGGGCGCTTGTCGATGAGCGCTAACGGAGTGAGCACGAAGACGCCGGTCAGCAAGTCGTACCCCAGCAGATACAGCATGCAGAAACCCACCGGAAAAAGGATGGCCCCGGCCAGTGCCGATCCCGACATCACGGTAACGGTGACGGCAAACACCGCCGCCAGCGCCAGGATGGCACCCGCCATGAACGAGCGGATGAGGGTGTCGCGCGTCGACATGAAGACCTTGGATTCGCCAGCGTCGATCATTTTGGTGACGAACTCAGCGGGAACGATGTAAGCCATGGGGGTGCTTTCTGAGGAGGGGAAAAGGGGCCGCTTCACGCGGCAGATGGCTGGCGGGATGCAGCAGATTGGAGGGATCGGAATCGGTGTCGGAGTCGGGGTGCAGCGGTGCCAGCCATCCCATGGTCAAGCGGGCTCTGCGCGCATTGCAGATACCGCGCGCTGGCATGGCCCTGCGACGGGGCGCGTCTCGACGAGCGCACGCGTGGCCAGCTCGGCGGTGTCCAGAAACACCTGGCGGCCTTCCACCTTGATCGAGAAGCTGGGCGTGCTGCCTTCATCCGGCGCTGCGGCCTGACCACTGCACAAACCAATCGTCCAGTTGTGCAACGGGCAGGCCACGCTGGTGCCAAAAACAATGCCTTGTGACAGCGGGCCGCCTTTGTGCGGGCAGCGGTCGAGAAGGGCAAACACCTGATCGTCAGACGTACGGAACACCGCCACATCCAAGCCTTGTTGGCGCGCCACGCGGCGGGCACCCAACGCGGGAATGTCGTCCAAAGCGCACACGGGAGTCCAGGGGTTCATTGCTATTCCTTTGGTAGCTTCTAGCGCTTGATGGATAAGCGCTAGAGGCACATTTGGCCTTTTTTTTTAAAGTGAGGTGACGGCTGGCTCGGGCTGCACCACGGCAATCGGGATGAACTGGCGGTGGTCCACCTTGGCGCGCTGCGCGTCAAACCACGGGTCCGGTTCGCCCTCCAGCGCGCTTTGCAACCGCGCCCACAGGGCAGAGCGGTTGGCCGGGTCGGCCAGCACTTTTTTCTTGACGTGGTCGAGCCCGACGCGGGCGATGTAGTGCACCGTGCGCTCCAGGTACCAGCCTTCTTCGCGGTACAGCTGCATGAAAGCGCCGGTGTGCTCCATCACTTCCTCGGCGGTTTTCACTTTGACGAAGAACTGCGCCACCTCGGTTTTGATGCCCCCATTGCCGCCGACGTACATCTCCCAGCCGCTGTCGACGCCAATCACGCCCACATCCTTGATGCCGCTCTCCGCGCAGTTGCGCGGGCAACCGCTCACGGCAAATTTCACTTTGTGCGGGGCCTGCATGCGCCACATGGCACGCTCCAGGTCTTGGCCCATGCTGGTGCTGTCTTGCGTGCCCATGCGGCACCACTCACTGCCTACACAGGTCTTTACGGTGCGCAGCGCTTTGGCATAGGCGTGGCCGCTGGGCATGCCAATGTCGTTCCACACGGCCTGCAGGTCTTCCTTCTTGACGCCCAGCAGGTCAATGCGCTGGCCGCCGGTGACTTTGACGGTGGGAATGTTGTACTTGTCCACTACGTCGGCAATGCGGCGCAATTCGGCGGCGGTGGTCTCACCACCCCACATACGCGGAATCACGCTGTAGGTGCCGTCTTTTTGAATGTTGGCGTGGCTGCGCTCGTTGATAAGGCGGCTCTGCGGATCGTCCTCGGCCTCGTGCGGCCAGCTGCTCAGCCGGTAGTAATTGATGGCAGGGCGGCAGGTGGCGCAGCCGTCGGGCGTTTTCCATTCCAGGAAACCCATTACTGCCTCGCGCGTCAGCAAGCGGTGCTGCACGATGGCGTCGCGCACCGCTTGGTGGCCGTGGTCGGTGCAGGCGCACACGGGTTTGGTCTTGGGCGTGGCGGAATAGTCGCCGCCGGCCGTGAACATCAAAATCTGTTCGACCAAGCCGGTGCACGAGCCGCAGCTAGCGCTGGCTTTGGTGTACTTTTTGACCTCGTCCAGTGTGAACAAGCCTTTGTCTTGAATGGCCTTGCAAATGGTGCCTTTGGTAACGCCGTTGCAGCCGCACACTTCGTCGCTGTCTTGCAGGGCAGCCGCCTTGTTCTGGCCTTGGTGGCCCGCATCGCCCATGTTGGATTCGCCAAACAGCAGCTTGCTGCGAATGTCGTTTAACGGGCGGCCATCGCGCAGCAGCTTGAAGTACCAGCTACCGTCCACGGTGTCGCCATACAGGCAGGCACCGATGAGCTTGTCGTCCTTAATAACCAGCTTTTTGTACACGCCCGAATACGGGTCGCTCAGCACAATTTCCTCCGTGCCTTCGCCGCCCTGGAAGTTGCCGGCCGAGAACAAATCAATGCCGGTGACTTTAAGCTTGGTGGAGGTAAGCGAGCCCATGTAGCGGCCAATGCCGAACTCGGCCAGGTGGTTCGCCAGCACCTTGCCTTGCTCAAACAAAGGTGCCACCAGCCCGTAGGCAATGCCGCGGTGTGCCGCGCATTCGCCCACCGCGTAAATGCGGGCGTCGGTGGTGGTCTGCAGTGTGTCGTTCACCACAATGCCGCGGTCCACATGCAGGCGCATTTTTTCGGCCAATGCGGTGTTGGGGCGAATGCCCACCGCCATTACCACCAAGTCGGCTGGAATCTGGGTGCCATCGGCAAACTGCACGCCGCGCACCCTGCCGCCTTCAGGGCCGATCAGGGCTTTCGTTTGCGCCTTCATCAAGAACTGCATGCCGCGTTCGGCCAGCGATTTTTGCAGCAGCTTGCCGGCCACATCGTCCAGCTGGCGTTCCATCAGCCATTCGCCGCCGTGCACCACGGTGACGCGCATGCCGCGCTTCATTAGTCCATTGGCAGCTTCCAGACCCAGCAGGCCACCGCCGATGACCACGGCCTCCTTGTAGCGGGTAGCGGCGTCGATCATTGCCTGCGTGTCGGCGATGTCGCGGTAGCCCAGCACGCCGTCCAAGTCTTTGCCGGGGATCGGCAGCATGAAAGCGTTGGAGCCGGTGGCCATGATGAGCCGGTCATAGCCCGCCTCGATCACATCACCTGCGGCGCTGCGCGCCTGCACGGCTCGCAGTGTGCGGTTCACTTGCGTCACGGTGTAGCCGGTGTGCAGGGTGACGCCGTGTTCGGCATACCACTGGCGGTCGTTCAGCACGATCTCGTCCAGCGTTTGTTCGCCCGCCAGCACGGGGGAAAGCAGGATGCGGTTGTAGTTGGGGTGCGGCTCTGTGCCGAACACGGTGATGTTGTACAAATCCGGCGTAATCTTGAGCAGCTCTTCAAGCGTGCGCACGCCGGCCATACCATTACCTATCATCACCAGTTTTGCTTTTTTCATTGCGCGTCCTTCGTCTGCAGGGCGCTGCGCAAACCGCGCGGCCTGCTGAAGCTCAGCAACCTCCGTGCCAGGTTTGCGCGGGGCTGAGCAGGCGCTGTCTCAGGCGTGGTTATTGCCAGCACGCACCAAGCTGGTGTGGCCGCGTCGCTCTATGGTGCAGCGCAGCACGAAAAACGAATGCCTGTGGCAAGGCGCCGCGCCTGTCAGGTCGTTCTGCGCGTCGCAGGCGCGCTGTGCAGATTGCGCCTGTTCACAAATAAGGGGCTGCGCCGGGTTGCGCAGCGCGCCTGCATGGGCTGAAATGCAGATTCATTTTCAAAACAGTTATTACAGGAAGACCATTGCCATGACCGTTGTTAGCGCATTGCTCAAAGCCAAACCCAGCACAGCCGTGCACACCATCGCGCCGGGTGCAACCGTGATTGAAGGTTTGCGGCTGATGGCCGACAACCACATTGGCGCGTTGTTGGTGGTGGACCAGGGGCGCATCGAGGGCATCTTCACCGAGCGTGATTACGCCCGCAAAATCGCCTTGATGGGCCGCAGCTCGGCCGATACGCTCATGCAAGACGTGATGACGCGCAGCGTGTTGTTTGTGCAGCCGTCTCAGACCACTGAGGAATGCATGCAGATCATGACCGACCGGCGCTTGCGCCATTTGCCGGTTCTTGACGATGGGCAATTGGTGGGCATGGTTTCCATCGGCGACTTGGTCGCGGACATCATGTCGGAGCAGAAATTCATGATCGAACAAATGGCGCAGTACATCGGCGGTGCGCCGACCTGAGCCGGTTGAGCCGGGGCGCATGTTGGCTTGCTGAAGGGGTGGGCTAGACCGCCGGATGGCGGCTCTGGGTTTAAAAATCCAAGGCTGCACGCGCTAGGTTGAACATTGGAAAATTCAATGCTGAATTTTTTTGATGGAAAGTCCGGCAGTAGAAATGACAGCCCGCAATTTGTCCGGCGCGGTGTTGGTGATGGGTTCGGCGAGATGCGGCAAGTCCACTTTGGTCGCGTCTTGCACCCAGTCGTTGGGCGCGGCACTTGCGGAGGGCGATACTTTTTATCGCCCGGCCAAGCTTTTCAAAATGCTCGCTTGCGCAGTACTGACGGACGCCGATAGCGTGAGCTGGCTCACTGCGGTGGCGGCTCAGTTAAGGATGTCCTGAATAACCCTCGCGAGGATGTGATAGTGCGGATCGGACTGGGCCGCAAGGCGTCTTTTTGCAGCTAATAGCCGTGCTATTGGCAAAAAAAGCAACGAAGCGGACCGCCCGAGACCGCGCCATCACAACCCGCAGGGAGTTATGCAGGATGTCCTTAAAGGTTTCCTGCGGCGTGGTGTCGGACTGCTCGGCGCTGCGCTTTGTGCATCGGCGCTGCGCTTTATGCCTAGGGAGTTAAACCAGCGAGAGGCCTACACCCGCGTGGCGGCGTGCCAAGGCCAAGCGATTCCTGCAACACTGGTTGCCTGCCAGTCGCGGCGCTTGCAGGTCTGCTCAAAACCCGAGCGTGTTGGGTCAACGCCACCTTGTAGCCGCAAATGCTGTGTATAAAATATGCGCCCGGCTGGTGGTCCAATAAGAAGTTGCGCGCTAATGGCGCTTAACGGTTGCGGTGCAAAAACCGGCGCATTATTCGAACCGAACGCATCAATGCAGGCCCGTAGCGCCTCTCCGTGTTTGACACGTTAAAAATTTTTGTGCGCTGAGATGGGCCGCGTGTCTTCCAACAATGGGTCGAATGGCCGATTTTTATTCCGCGCCAGCCAATGCGTCCGTCATTACTTGAAATTACATTTGCTTAACCAAGGGGTAACCCGGTCGACCCGTTCTGGGTTTAGCCGGTATACCTTGACAAACCTTTAGAAAGTTCAGCACGCCATGACACAACACCTCAATAGACGCCAGTTTTCCGCCGCCGTAGCACTTGCGCCCTTTGCCGCAGGCGGATTGCTGGTTGGGTGTAGCGGCGTCCCTGGCAAGGTTCTTATTGGGGTGGCGCAGCCGCTGTCGGGTGGCATTGCGGCGTTGGGGCAGGACCTGCTCGACGGCGTAACGCTGGCAGTCCGCGAGCTCAATGCCGCGGGATTCAACGTGGAAGGTAAGGTCGTCAATTTGGAAATCATGGCGGTCGACGACAGGGGTGATGTGGAAACCGGCAAAGCAGTGGCGCAGCAACTGATTGATGCGGGTGTGGTGGCAGTGATCGGCAACCTGAACTCCGGGGTGAGCATTGCGGCAGCACCCATCTACGGTGCCAAAAACATTCCTCAGATCGCCATTTCCACCAACCCGAAGTACACCGATCTTGGGTTGCAAACCACGTTTCGTATGGTGGCCAACGACACTCTGCAGGCTGCTGCGGTCGCGTCATTTGCATCGGAGCAGCTCGGCGGCAAGCGCTTTGCGGCGCTGGACGATGGCACCGCCTACGGCAAAGACTTGACTGCGGGCGCGGCCAAGTTGATTGAAGAGGCCAAGCTGACAGTGGCTGTGCGCCAGTCGTTTGACGGAAAAACGGTAGCGTTCGACGAGCTCGCCGCCAAGATCAAGGCGGAGAACGTGGATGTCATTGTTTCCACCTTGAACGATTTCCAGGCCATCGCACTTATCCAGGCGTTGGTCAAAATTAACTACACAACCGTGCGTCTTTTGGGGGGCGACACGCTTAAAACAGCAGACATGGAAAAAGCCAGCGGAATGATCGATGGGGTTTTTGCCACATCGCCCATCCTGGAAGCCAAGGAATTTGTAGCTGGGCCTGCTTTCCTGGAAAAGTTCACGGCTGCTTTCGGCCACCCGCCTGCTTACGGCGCGCATTACGCCTACGACAGCATGTATGTACTGTCGGCCGCTATCAAGCAGGCAAAGTCCGCCAAACCCGAGGATCTCACCAAGGCGCTGCATCAAATCAACGGCTACGCACCAGTCACCGGAACCATGAAGTGGACCGACAAAGGTGAGCAGCAATACGCGGCCGTCGGGGTGTACCAGTTGCGGCGCGGCGTGTGGGACTTGCGCATGCGTTCCGACCGCTGGTAAGCCGTGAACGCAGGAACGCAGGAACGCAGGAACGCAGGAACGCGCGCTGAGAAAGCTCAGTGCAAGCGCTGATAGCGCTCCCGCTGAACGCACCGTTGGCGCACTGGCTCGCGAAGCTCGCTGCGCCAACGAAGGCATACCGATAGGTAAATACTATAAAATTAGTAGCTAATAGTGCAGTCTGCACAAGCGCTAGATGTAGTTTCGCTAGAGGCCAGTTCCCTCGAAATTTGTTCAGCGCACCTTGACGAACGGTGCTTTGCTGGCTCGCATAACCGCAGCGCGCGCCAGCAGCCACGGCCCGTCCCAGGCGCGGATGCGGGGCCGCTCCACCAGGCAGCGTCCTCGCAGCGCCTGCACTTTGTCCAGCACCCTTAAGCCTCCCTGCACCACAAAGCGCAGTTCCCAGCCGGCGCGTCCTGGAAGGCGGTGGACCAATGGAGCGCCCGCCAGCATGCATTCTCGGGCCCAGCTTTCAAGCGAGTCGACCAATGCGTCGGCCGCCGCAGGGTGCGCTGGGAGCGTATGGGCCAGCTGCACGGCATCCAAATCCAGGGCGGCGGCTTCGCTTGCGGGTACGTAAAAGCGGCTACGCGGCAAGTCCACACTCAGGTCTTGCCAGAAATTGATCAGCTGCAATGCGGTGCAGATTGCGTCGCTTTGCGCCAGCGCCTCAGCGTCCGTCACTTGATACAGGTGCAAAAGCAAGCGCCCTACCGGATTGGCGGAGCGGCGGCAATAGTCCAGCAATTCGGCCCGATCGGCATAGGGGGTGCCCACTTCCGTTTTTTCCACATCTTGGCGAAACGCGCTTAGCAGATCGGTCAAAAGCGGCAGAGGGAGCTCACGTTCAGCAATCACTGTGCGCAGCGGCAGAAAAACTTTCGGCCAACGGATCGAGGGGTTTTCGCCAGCCGCAACCGCGCGCAAATCGGCTTCGTAGGCGGTCAAGTCGGCAAGGCGGTTTGCGGCACTCGCGCTGCCTTCATCGGCCAGATCGTCCGCTACACGAGCGAAGGCATACAGCGCAGCGATAGGCGCGCGCAACAACGGCGGGCACAGCCACGATGCAACCGGGAAGTTCTCGTAATGCGTGATCGGCAAGGGAACGGCTGATGGAGAGGCCCATGCACTGGGCGGGTGTAGCGCATCTGTGTGCTGAGCAGTCGTCGCGGGCGGCGGTGTTTCGGCGGATTGGCGGAGGGCGGGGCGGTCAAGCATCGCTCCATTGTCGCTGCGCTGCGCCAGGAAAAAGACTCCTAACTAACCCGTTAGTCAGTAATAATCGTGCATTGCCTTTGCTCGGTTGTCATATGGTCCACCTCCCAAAATCAAAGCTCTGCTGGCGTTCCTCGACCTGCTTCGTACCTGTTTCTCTGGCTCTATTGCTGGCGCTGGGTGCATGTTCGCGTCCCGAGCCGGTAGCTGAGCCGATACGTGCCGTGAAGCTACTAACCGTAGGGGTAGCGCCGCTCACTGCGCAAATCGAATACGCCGCTGATGTGCGTGCGCGAACCGAGTCGCGCTTGGGGTTCCGCGTCCCTGGCAAGATTCTTCAGCGCTCGGCGCAAATGGGTCAGCGTGTGAAGGCGGGGCAAGTGCTGGCGCGTTTGGACCCGCGCGATTTTGAACTGGCGGCGAGTTCCGCAGCCGCGCAGGTGCGCGCGGCGCAGACCCAGCGCAATCTGGCGGCGGCCGATATGCAACGCTTCTCGCGCCTCAAGGCACAAAACTTCATTAGCGGAGCCGAGCTGGAGCGGCGCGAAGCGTCTCTAAAGTCTGCCGAGGCGTCGCTGGAGCAGGCGCGGGCGCAGGCCTCCTCGCAGGTCAACCAGGCGGCCTACACACAACTGGTGGCCGACGCCGACGGCGTGGTGACCGGCGTAGACGCCGAACCCGGCCAGGTGATTGCTGCGGGTGCCAGCGTGGTGCGCGTTGCCCGCGACGGTGCCCGCGATGTGGTGTTCAACGTGCCGGAGGACAAAGTGAGCCTCATGGCACTGGGCCAGGTTTTGGTGGTGCGCGGTTGGTCCGGCGGGCCATCCCTGAGCGCCACGGTCCGCGAGATAGCAGCCAGCGCTGATCCCGCCACGCGGACCTACGAGGTCAAAGCCGCTTTGGACGGCGAGGACGTGCCGGCGCTGGGCGCCACCGTTACCGTGCTGCCGCCGGCACTCTCGGCTGTGGGCACGTCCGCCATCGTGCTGCCGACCACGGCGCTTATGAAGGGGGCCGGCGGCACCGCTGTCTGGATATTTGACGCGGACACCAGCACAGTTCGGTCGCAGGAGGTGCAAGTGGCTACGGCCGATGGCAACAACGCCGTCATTGCGAGCGGCCTCACTCCGGGCATGCGGGTCGTGGCGACCGGCGTGCATGTGCTTTCGCCAGGGCAAGAGGTCCGAATTTACAAGGAAAAAACCCATCTACCGTTTGATGGCAAAGGGAATGATGCTTCCGAAACAGTAGCAAATCCTACAGAGGCAGCGCCACCGGCCAAACAGCCTGTAGCCGGGCAACCGCAAGCTGAGGGTAAGCCGTGAGCGGCGCGTCTCCCGAATCTGCGCAGAATAGTCTGGATCCTGCGCCCGCTGGGCCTGCGGAACCTTCCACCCGGTTTAACCTGTCGAAGTGGGCGCTGGACCATCCCGCCATCACGCGCTATTTGATGGCAGTGCTGCTGCTGATGGGGGTGTTTTCTTACTTTCAGCTCGGTCAGGACGAAGACCCGCCATTCACGTTTCGCGCCATGGTAGTGCGTACTTACTGGCCCGGCGCTACCGCGCAACAAGTCGCTGAACAGGTGACTGACAAGCTCGAACGCACGCTGCAGGAAGTGCCCTACGCCGACAAAATTCGCAGCTATTCCAAGCCGGGCGAATCTCAGATCATCTTCCAGCTCCAGGACTCGTCGCCCCCGTCGTCGGTGTCAGGCGCTTGGTACAACGTACGCAAAAAAATTGGCGATATGAAGTACACCCTGCCGCAAGGCGTGCAGGGGTCCTTTTTCAATGACGATTTTGGGGATGTTTTCGGCGTGATTTACGCGCTGGAGGCAGAAGGCTTCAGCCAGGCAGAGTCTCGCGTGTTTGCGGACGACGTGCGCCAAAAGTTGCTGCGTGTGCGGGATGTCGCCAAGGTGGAGCTGTTTGGCGTGCAGGACGAAAAGATCTACATCGAAGTCTCGCAAAAGCGCCTAGCGCAATTAGGCCTGGACATGAACCAGGTGCTGGCCCAACTGGGCCAACAGAACGCCGTGGAAAGCGCGGGCGTCTTGCAAACACCGGCAGACCAGCTGCAAGTGCGGGTGCAGGGCCAGTTCAACTCGGTGGAGGCTTTGGCCGCCATGCCCATTCGCGCGCAATCGGGTCGTCAACTGCGTCTGTCCGATATTGCTGATGTGCGTCGTGGCTACGTCGATCCGCCCACGGTCAAGGTGCGCCACGACGGACAGCAAGTGATCGCCATTGGCATTTCCATGACCAAGGGGGGCGACATCATCGCGTTGGGCAAAGCGCTGCACACCGCGGCAAACCGCATCAACCAGGAGCTGCCGGCGGGTGCCCGCTTGGCCAACGTGCAGGATCAGCCCCAGTCCGTCGCAAGCTCGGTCAACGAATTTGTCAAAGTGTTGATCGAGGCGGTGGTCATCGTGTTGGCGGTGAGCTTTATTAGCTTGGGCTTGCACCGCCGCCGCGACGCAACGCGTTGGTGGCGTGGCTGGTCGCTAGACCTGCGGCCGGGCCTGGTGGTGGGCATCACCATCCCGCTGGTGCTGGCCGTCACGTTTTTGGCCATGCATTACTGGGACATCGGGCTGCACAAGATTTCACTGGGTTCGCTCATCATTGCGCTTGGCCTGCTGGTGGACGACGCCATCATCGCGGTCGAGATGATGGTGCGCAAAATGGAAGAGGGCTACGACAAGGTGCGCGCCGCTACGTTTGCCTATGAGATCACCGCCATGCCGATGCTGACCGGCACGTTAATTACCGCCGCTGGCTTTTTACCGATTGGCCTGGCCAAGTCCGTGACCGGCGAATACACCTTTGCCATTTTTGCGGTGACGGTAATTGCACTGGTGCTGTCGTGGCTGGTGTCGGTGTACTTCGTGCCTTACTTGGGCACGCTGATTCTCAAGCCCCCCCAACACGCCGCAGTGCTGGGCGCAGATGGCCATCACGCAGAGCAGCTGGAAATGTTCGACAGCGCGTTTTACCGCGTGTTTCGCCGGGCGGTTACGGCCTGTATTTCGCACCGCTGGATCACCATTGCCGCCACCGTGGCGCTGTTTGCACTGGGGATCTTTGGCATGAGTCAAGTGCAGCAGCAGTTCTTTCCCGATTCGAGTCGGCCTGAAATTCTGGTCGACGTTTGGTTTCCAGAAGGTACGTCACTGGCTGGCAACGAGGCCGTTACGCAGCGGATAGAAGCCCGTTTGCGCGCAGAAAAAGGTGTGAACAGCGTGACCACTTGGGTGGGCTCCGGCGTGCCGCGCTTCTACTTGCCGCTTGATCAGGTTTTCCCGCAGAGCAACGTCTCGCAGTTCATCATCGTGCCGCGTAACCTGGAAGTTCGCGAAACGCTGCGGGTAGGTCTGCCTGCGCTGCTGGCAACAGAATTTCCCGAAGTGCGCGGGCGCGTAAAGCTGTTGCCCAACGGGCCGCCCGTTCCTTATCCAGTGCAGTTCCGTGTGATCGGGCCAGACCCGGCGCAGTTGCGCATACAAGCAGACCAAATTAAGGAGGCCTTGCGCGCATCGCCGCAAATGCGTGGTGTGAACGACAACTGGAACGAGTCGGTCAAGGTGCTGCGATTGGACGTTGATCAAGCCAAGGCGCGTGCGCTGGGGGTCACCAGCCAGTCCATTGCCCAGGCATCGCGTGTGATGCAGTCGGGCACCGCTGTGGGTCAGTACCGCGAAGGCGACCAGCTCATCGACATCGTGCTGCGCCAGCCGCTGTCCGAGCGCAATGCGATAACCGATATTGCCAACGCCTACCTGCCCACCGCATCAGGGCAATCAATTGCGCTTACGCAAATCGCCAGACCGCGTTTCGACTGGGAGCCGGGTGTGATGTGGCGCGAGAACCGCGAGTACGCCATCACCGTTCAAGGAGACGTGGAGGAGGGCCTGCAAGGCGCTACCGTCACCGCACAGTTGCTGCCTGCGCTGCGCGATATTGAGCGTGATTGGCGGTCCGCTGGGCAAGGGGATTACCGTATCGAAGTCGCTGGTGCTGTCGAAGAAAGCGCCAAGGGTGCCGATTCGATCGCCGCAGGCGTACCCATCATGCTATTTTTCACCTTCACGCTGCTCATGCTGCAACTGCACAGTTTCAGTCGTGCAATGCTCGTTTTTCTTACGGGTCCGCTGGGTATTGCCGGCGTGGCTGGCGCGCTGCTGCTCCTGGGCCGCCCGTTCGGGTTTGTAGCTCTGCTGGGCGTTATTGCGCTGATGGGCATGATTCAGCGCAATTCGGTCATTCTTATTGACCAGATTGAGCAAGACCGAGCGCGAGGTGTTCCTGCGTGGGATGCCATCATCGAGTCTGCGGTGCGGCGGCTGCGCCCGATCGTGCTGACGGCTGCTGCTGCTGTGCTGGCCATGATTCCGTTGTCTCGCAGCGTATTCTGGGGACCGATGGCAGTGGCCATCATGGGCGGCCTGATCGTGGCAACGGTGCTGACACTTCTGGCCTTGCCCGCGATGTATGCAGCTTGGTTCCGTGTCCGCCGGCCAGAGTCGGTGCAAACTGCGGGTTAAAATCTTAGGCTAACCAGTTGCAAGCGGACGGTGAAAGAAATTTCAACGTGCGGCTCAATGAATTGCGCGGGTGGCGAAATTGGTAGACGCACCAGGTTTAGGTCCTGACGCCTTCACGGGCGTGCCGGTTCGAGTCCGGCCCCGCGCACCACCATCAAGAGACTTGCGCAAGACGCAAGAACGCGGCAGCCCCGAGGCTGGCGTATGTACGACATTCCTACAGGAGCAGCCATGGCAGTCACCGTTGAAACCCTAGAAAAGCTAGAACGCAAGATCACCATTCATCTGCCGCTGGCGTCGATCAAAGACGAAGTTGACTCGCGCCTCAAGCGATTGGCTCGCACCGTCAAGATGGACGGCTTTCGTCCCGGCAAGGTGCCCATGAACGTGGTGTCGCAGCGTTACGGTTACTCGGTGCATTACGAAGTGCTCAACGACAAAGTCGGCGAGGCGTTTGCTTCCGCGGCCATCGAAGCAAAACTTCGTGTCGCCGGTCAGCCCCGCATCACTGAAAAAGACAGTGCTCCCGAGGGCGAAATGGCCTTCGATGCGGTGTTTGAAGTGTTCCCAGTCGTCACCATCGGCGATTTGGCCGACGCGCAGGTCGAAAAACTGACTTCCGATGTCAACGACGACGCTATCGACCGCACCGTTGAAATTTTGCGCAAGCAGCGCCGGAGCTTTGCACAGCGAGGTGTGGACGGCGCTGTGCAAGAGGGCGACCGCGTTACGGTTGATTTCGAGGGCAAGATTGACGGTGAGGCTTTTGACGGTGGAAAAGCCGAAGACTTTCAGTTTTTGGTCGGTGAAGGCCAGATGCTCAAGGAATTCGACGAAGCTGTTCGCGGCATGAAGCCGGGCGAGAGCAAAACGTTTCCGCTCGCTTTTCCTGCCGAGTACCACGGCAAGGAAGTCGCTGGAAAGTCCGCCGATTTCATGGTCACCATCAACAAAATAGAGGCGGCTCATCTTCCAGAGGTGAACGACGCCTTGGCCAAGTCGCTCGGTATCGCCGACGGCACGGTGGTGGGCCTGCGCGCGGACATCAAGTCCAACCTCGAGAGGGAAGTGAAATTCCGTTTGCTGGCCCGGAACAAGCAGGCCGCCATGAACGCGCTGCTTACCAAGGCTGAGCTTGATGTCCCCAACGCCAGCGTAGAAGCTGAGATCAACCGACTGCGCGAAGCGGCGCGTGCGGACCTCAAGCAGCGCGGTATCAAGGATGCAGACAAGGCCGATATTCCGGCCAGCATTTTCCAAGAGCAGGCCGAGCGCCGCGTGCGTTTGGGTTTGGTCGTGGCCGAAGTCGTGAAAGCCAACGAGTTGCATGCCAAGCCCGATCAGCTCAAAGCACACATCGACGAACTGGCTGCCAGCTACGAAAAGCCGGAAGATGTGGTTCGCTGGTACTTTGGCGATCGCCAGCGATTGGCTGAAGTAGAGGCTGTGGTGATTGAAACCAATGTCGCCGATTTCGTTATGAGCAAAGCCAAAGTAAGCGACAAAGCCGTCAGCTTCGAAGAGCTGATGGGGCAGGGCTAAGCGCGTCGCCAGCGAACCTCCGCTGGCAACTGCATAACAGACCCAAGGGGCTTGTGTTATTGAACGCAAGCCCCATGTCATTTCTGGGTACAGTACCCGAGAGAATTTTGGAGAAACAATGAGTGCACTGGAAACACAAGCGCTGGGCATGGTCCCCATGGTCATCGAACAGTCTGGCCGCGGCGAGCGGTCATACGACATTTACTCGCGGCTGCTGAAAGAGCGGGTTATTTTTCTGGTGGGAGAGGTCAACGATCAGACCGCCAATCTGGTGGTTGCCCAGCTGTTGTTTCTGGAGAGTGAAAACCCCGAGAAGGATATTTCTTTCTACATCAACTCCCCTGGCGGTAGTGTCACGGCGGGCATGGCCATTTTTGACACGATGAATTTCATCAAGCCCGATGTCTCGACTTTGTGCTGTGGTTTCGCGGCCAGCATGGGCGCATTCCTGCTGGCTGCCGGTGCAAAGGGCAAGCGTTTCTCGCTGCCAAACTCCAAGATCATGATTCACCAAGTGTTGGGTGGCGCACGCGGTCAGGCGACTGATATTGAAATTCACGCCCGCGACATTTTGCGCACCAAAGATCAGATGAACCGTATCTTGGCGGAGCGCACTGGTCAGCCGCTTGAGAAAATCAAGCAAGACACTGAGCGAGATTATTTCCTGACGGCCGACGAATCCAAAGGCTACGGCCTGATTGACGAAGTAATTTCCAAGCGCCCCTGACCATTTACGCGCCCATCTGAGGCGTCGGGGCTACTTCTCTCTGAAACGGCGTTCCCCGCGCAGGGAAACGCCGTTTTTGTTTCGTTATCATCTGTTTCACTTTTCACCGAACACAAGGCAGCCCACCTATGGCCGAGAAAAAAGGCTCTTCCAGCGAAAAAACGCTTTACTGCTCGTTCTGCGGCAAAAGCCAGCACGAGGTAAAGAAGTTGATTGCCGGACCGTCGGTTTTTATCTGTGAAGAGTGCATTGACCTGTGCAATGAAATCATTCGCGACGAATTGCCACCCGCAGATGCTGACCGAGTGGAGGGGAGTGAGCTCCCCACTCCTGCTGATATCAAGGCGAACCTGGATAACTATGTCATTGGCCAAGAAATTGCCAAACGGACTTTGGCAGTGGCGGTCTACAACCATTACAAACGCCTGCGTTACAAAGAAAAAGCCGGTAAGGAAGATGTCGAGCTGGCCAAAAGCAACATTTTGCTTATTGGACCTACCGGTTCTGGCAAGACCCTTTTGGCGCAAACATTGGCGCGTATGTTGGACGTACCGTTTGTGATGGCCGACGCGACTACCCTTACGGAAGCAGGTTATGTCGGCGAGGACGTGGAAAACATTGTCCAAAAACTACTTCAAAGCTGTAACTATGAAGTGGACCGTGCGCAGCGCGGCATTGTTTATATCGACGAGATCGACAAGATATCCCGCAAGTCCGACAACCCCAGCATTACGCGTGATGTCTCGGGAGAAGGTGTGCAGCAGGCGCTGCTCAAGCTCATAGAAGGAACGATGGCCAGCGTGCCGCCTCAAGGTGGTCGCAAGCATCCCAATCAAGACTTTTTGCAGGTGGATACCACCAATATTTTGTTTATTTGCGGAGGCGCATTTGCGGGCTTGGAGAAAGTGATTGACGCACGCACGGAAGCATCCGGAATTGGTTTCGGTGCAGCTGTGCGCAGTAAAAAGCAGCGCGCGTTGTCTGAGGTTTTCCAGGACATCGAGCCAGAAGATCTCATCAAATTCGGCTTGATTCCTGAGTTGGTTGGCAGGATGCCCGTGGTGACAGCATTGGCTGAATTGCATGAAGAAGCGCTTGTGCAGATATTGACCGAGCCGAAAAATGCCTTGGTCAAGCAATACAGCAAACTGCTCGCTATGGAGGGTGCGGACCTGGAGATTCGCCCCGCGGCGCTCAAGGCCATTGCTCGCAAAGCGCTGGCGCGAAAGACTGGCGCGCGGGGCCTGCGCTCGATTCTTGAGCAAACGCTCTTAGGCACCATGTTCGATCTTCCCAATACCAGCAATGTCGAGAAAGTGGTGGTCGACGAGTCCACCGTCGAGGAAAACAAGCCGCCGCTACTCGTCTACCGCGAAGCCGCCAAGAAGGCCTGAAGCACGACCTGCGGCACCCAGCCGCGTCCTTGAAAAGACCGGGCTGGCGGACCATATTGCCAAGACATTTACAAGGATACTGATGTCCGGACATTCACCTCTACCTGCCGATCCGATCGACTTGCCGCTTCTTCCACTGCGCGATGTAGTGGTGTTCCCGCATATGGTCATCCCACTGTTTGTAGGGCGCGCAAAGAGCATTAAGGCACTCGAGCTGGCAATGCAAGCCGATCGGCGAATCATGCTGGTCGCGCAGAAAGCGGCAGCAAAGGACGAGCCTTCGGCGCAGGACATGTTCGGCGTAGGCTGCATTTCCACCATCTTGCAAATGCTCAAGCTGCCCGACGGCACCGTAAAGGTACTGGTTGAAGGCCAACAGCGCGCGCAAGTGGTTGAAGTTACAGATCACGAAACCCACTTCACTTCTCGCGTTCTGCCCATCCAGGTCGGCGACGAGGGCGATAAGCCGAGCGAGATCGAAGCGCTGCGCCGTGCCGTGATGCAGCAGTTTGACCAATACGTCAAACTTAATAAAAAAATCCCCCCAGAAATCCTCACGTCTATTTCAGGTATCGACGAACCAGGGCGGCTAGCGGACACAATAGCGGCGCATTTGCCACTCAAGTTGGAAAACAAGCAGACGGTTCTGGACCTGTATCTTGTGAAGGAACGTCTGGAAAACCTGTTCGAACAGCTCGACAGGGAAGTTGACATTCTCAACGTGGATAAAAAAATTCGCAGTCGAGTGAAACGTCAGATGGAGAAGAATCAGCGTGATTTTTATCTGAACGAGCAGGTCAAAGCCATACAGAAAGAACTTGGCGAGGGTGAGGAGGGGGCTGATCTAGAAGACATCGACAAGAAAATCAAGCTCGCCAAAATGCCTGCCGAGGCGCGCAAGAAAGCTGAGAGCGAGCTCAAGAAGCTAAAGATGATGTCGCCCATGTCTGCAGAAGCGACGGTAGTGCGTAACTACATTGATGTGCTGCTGTCGTTGCCTTGGAGTAAGAAAACAAAGATCAAGCACGACTTGGGCAACGCCGAAGCGGTTCTTAACGAAGACCACTACGGCCTTGAAAAAGTCAAAGACCGCATTCTTGAATACCTTGCGGTTCAACAACGCGTCGACAAGGTCAAGGCCCCGATCCTGTGTCTGGTAGGCCCACCGGGCGTTGGCAAGACTTCGCTTGGCCAGTCGATTGCCAAAGCCACAGGTCGTAAGTACGTCCGCGTCGCGCTTGGCGGTATGCGCGATGAAGCGGAGATTCGAGGGCATCGCCGTACCTACATAGGCGCTATGCCGGGAAAAGTACTGCAAAGCCTGGGGAAGGTGGGTGCACGCAACCCACTGTTTCTGTTGGATGAAATCGACAAGCTAGGGACAGATTTTCGTGGCGACCCGTCCAGCGCGCTGCTGGAGGTTTTAGACCCTGAGCAGAATCACACGTTTGGCGACCACTACGTGGAAGTTGATTTCGACCTGAGCGACGTAATGTTCGTTGCCACGTCGAATTCGATGAATATACCGTCAGCGCTGCTGGACCGTATGGAGGTGATTCGCCTCTCCGGCTATACAGAAGACGAAAAAATCAACATTGCGATGAAATATCTGCTGCCCAAGCAGATGAAGAATAACGGCGTGAAGGACGAAGAGCTCGAGATCACTGAGAGCGCCGTGCGCGACATGGTGCGCTACTACACCCGCGAGGCCGGTGTGCGTTCGCTGGAGCGCGATCTCTCGAAAATTTGCCGCAAAGTTGTGAAAGGGCTGCTACTCAAGGCGGTAGAGCCGAAAGTCATTGTTACGGCTGACGAGTTGCCCGACTACCTTGGGGTAAGAAAGTACACCTATGGGCGTGCGGAGGAGCACAACCAAGTTGGGCAGGTAGTAGGCCTTGCCTGGACCGAGGTAGGCGGAGATTTGCTGACCATTGAAGCTGCCACCATGCCCGGTAAAGGTGTGATAACGCGCACGGGCTCGCTCGGGGACGTAATGAAGGAATCGGTGGAAACCGCGCGAACCGTCGTGCGCAGCCGAGCCCGCTCGCTTGGAATTCGCGATGAGGTGTTTGAGAAACGCGACGTTCATGTGCACGTGCCTGATGGCGCTACACCGAAAGACGGACCGAGCGCAGGAGCAGCAATGGTGACCGCGCTGGTATCTGCGTTGACGGGCATTCCCGTACGCGGCGACGTGGCGATGACCGGAGAGATCACTTTGCGGGGCGAAGTCACGCCGATCGGCGGTCTGAAGGAGAAGTTGCTGGCCGCGCTTCGCGGCGGTATTAAAACAGTGCTGATCCCTGAAGAAAACTTGAAGGATTTGCAAGATATTCCAGCTAACGTCAAAGCCGAGCTGAGCATTGTTGCTGTGAAGTGGATAGACAAGGTATTGGAACTTGCGTTAGAGCGAAAGCCCGAGCCTCTCACGGACGAAGAAGTCGCTGCGGCTACTGTCGCCGCGGTGGAGAAAGCTGGGACGGCGGGGACCAGTGGAACCGTAAAACACTGAAATCAACAGGCCAATAGGGTATTTCTTGCGCTACAATTTAGATCTCTGACGCGGCGTGCATCTGCTCGACGCATCAGAAAATGCGGGAATAGCTCAGTTGGTAGAGCGCAACCTTGCCAAGGTTGAGGTCGAGAGTTCGAGCCTCTTTTCCCGCTCCAGAGTCATGAAAAAGGGAAGCATGTGCTTCCCTTTTTCATGACGAAGC
This sequence comes from Burkholderiales bacterium, assembly GCA_038235025.1. GTDB lineage: Bacteria > Pseudomonadota > Gammaproteobacteria > Burkholderiales > Burkholderiaceae_C > Simplicispira. The sequence goes on along the minus strand of JBBSUJ010000002.1, from coordinate 2,026 downwards.
ATTTTGGGCGCGGTAGCAAAGCGGTTATGCCCCGGATTGCAAATCCGGTTAGCGCGGTTCGACTCCGCGCCGCGCCTCCAAGTCTTTCCGTAAATGCTGAGTGAAAGCGGTAAGATTTTTGCAGTATAATTTGTGGCTGTACAAGTTTTTTGCTGAAAGAGCAAATTGCGTTGACTAGAATTGCGGGAATAGCTCAGTTGGTAGAGCGCAACCTTGCCAAGGTTGAGGTCGAGAGTTCGAGCCTCTTTTCCCGCTCCATTTTAAAAAAGGGAAGCTTCGGCTTCCCTTTTTCTTTGTACGTTTCGCGGTGCAAGTTTTTTTTCATGACACGTGTCCATTGCGCGTCCTGCCCACTGGGGTTACGCTGACAGGCAGCGAAACTACCGTGAGCGCCCCGATGGTGAAATTGGTAGACACTGCGGACTTAAAATCCGCCGCTTCTCGAGAGAGGGCGTGCCGGTTCGATTCCGGCTCGGGGCACCACCAAAATACAACGATGTCAAATTTCAACGCTCCCTTCGAAATTCATGTTCACGGCGATGTGCCGCTTCGTCCGGAAGTGACCTACGAGCAATTGCAAGAGGCTCTCAAGCCGCTGTGGACGTACTCAGGCAGCCGATCTTTGGCCGATGGTGCAGCTAGCGCTTATGAAGAAGAGACCGGCATTGCGTTTGACGCCAAGCAGCACCTGCTCCAGATGTGCTGGACCGTGCGCGGCGATGAAGACTTTCGCCAGTCGCTAGACGAGGTTTGCATGAACCTCAATGATTTGGCAGAGCAGGGCACCGCGATTGAAGTGACGTTTTACGACGTTGATTTTGACGAAGATGACGAAGATGAGGAGGGCGATTCACGCGACGACTTCACCATTTTGTTTGTCGGTCCCACGCCGGCCGCCATCATGCAGGTGCAGCGCGATTTGCTGGTGCAAGACGTTGTCAATATCATGGAGCGTCATTTTGACGGTGCCGAACTCGGCGGAGTTGTGAGTGAAATTGACAAGCTGTTTACCCAGCGCTTCGACGCGTTAGTGAACTCGCTAGAAATCGGCAAGCCTCCGCGTGGTCCAAGCGGCCCTGGAAGCTCAGGTGGCAGCCACGGTGGTGGCGGTGGCCGACGTCCTCGTCATTTGCACTGAGTGAGTGTGAGTCCAGCGCATACCCTTGTTTCTCGCTATTTGTCTGCTTATCCTTTAACGCTACAAGACCAAATTAGCAGTTTGCTACTGGGCGATGGAGAGGGGCTGGCTTTTTTGCTGCGCAGGAAGTATCCGTTCGCACACGAAGTTCGCAGTGACAGGGCCTTGTATGCATACATGGGCGCGTTGAAGGCGCGGTACCTTCGCAGTACGCCGCCGCTGCACAAAGCGATTTTTGACAACAGCATGCACGCTGTGTGCAACGCGCTGGGCCTTCAAATCAACACCTCGCGGGTGCAAGGCCGAAAGCTCAGTGCAAAACGAGAGATACGCATTGCTTCGCTGTTCAAGCACGTACCCGAAGATTTTTTGCGCATGATTGTGGTGCACGAGCTGGCGCACCTTCGGGAGTCTGACCATGACAAAGCGTTCTACCAACTGTGCACGCACATGGAGCCAAACTACCACCAACTTGAATTTGATACCCGTGTCTACCTGGTTTACGCCGAATACCACGGTAAGCGCTTGTGGTTGCCAGATGCTATTAATTAAATAGCTTTAAATCCATGCTGAACAAGCGCTACAAGCCTAAAAAGCCGCGGATTCAAGTGCGAAGTGCGCGACTGTCCAGTGTAAGAGGCGTCACTCCCACCTCATAAAACACCTCGTGCGGGGTGCGGTAACCCAGGCACTACTTGCGGGGCCGATGGTTCAGCGCGTACACCGCCTCATCGACCTCCATTTGAGTCACCTTCACCAGACTCATGCTCTTGGGAAAGTACTGACGCGGCAGGCCGTTGTGGTTCTCGTTCAGTCCTCTCTCCCAAGAGCAGTAGGGATGCGCAAAGTACACCTGTGCACCCAGGCACTTGCCTATGAACTCGTGCT
>JBBSUJ010000001.1:0-100657 GCA_038235025.1 Burkholderiales bacterium | reverse complement strand
CGGTCAATCTCACGCACTAGGTGGGCTCGACCTTTAGGCGTCAATAAGGCATTCTTGTGGGTGTTCATCCGGGGATTCCTGAAGAGAGTTGGGAGATGTTAGAACCTCCATCTTCCTTCACCTCGGGTGAACAACCTATTGGGAAACTACACGCGCTTAGTGCCAGCACACTGGCTTTGCTCGCCAAGTCGCGCATGACGGCTTGCTGGGGCACTAACAGCGTATCGGTAGACACGCCCGTGGGCAAAAGCGTCTGCACATACATCCCGGTCATGAGAATGCCGTCGGGGGTGGGTACAACAGCGCGTAAGGTCACTGCTCCCGTCCCCGGATTGACCTGAACGCCTGAAAACTGCAGCTGACCGGGGTATTGATAGTTACTCCCGTCTTCCAGCGATATGGTGATGCGCACAGCGGCATCGCCCAGCCGTTCAACACTGCCAGCGGCCAGGTCGCGCTTGAGTTGGAGCAACTCGGTGCTGGATTGGGAAATGTCGACGAACATGAGGTCGAGCTGCGAAACGGTAGTTAGCACGCCCGCCTGGTTGGCTGTTACCAATCCGCCGGCATTCACGCTAGAGAGCCCGGTGCGTCCGGCAATTGGCGAAACCATTCGCGTGTAGTTGAGGTTGATGCGTGCGGTGGCCAGTGCAGCCTGCGCTACCGCTACCGCCACTTCTGAAGCGGTTTGCTGCGCAACAGCCTGGCTTTCTTCGTAAGCCTGCTGGCTGATCGCGTCGATTCGCACCAGCTCGGCATTGCGCTTGGCATCGCGTCGATTCGCACCAGCTCGGCATTGCGCTTGGCATTTACCTCAGCAGCACGCGCCTGGGCTTGGTTTTTGGCCAGCGCGGCCTTCGCGGAGGCTTCCAATGCCAGATACGAGGCAGCGTCAATTTGGTAAAGCGGCGGGCCAGCTTTCACCAACGCGCCTTCAGTAAACAAGCGTTTCTGAACAAGGCTGTTAATTTGCGGCCGAATGTCTGCGCTCATGGACGCACTGGTGCGGCCGGGCAAGGCGCTGGTGAGCGTTTGCGCTTCCATCTGAAGGGTTATTACGCCCTCCTTCACCGGCTCGTTAGTCGCGCGTGCGCCACCGCCGCTACCGCCGGGCGGTGGTTTTTCCGAACAGCCTGCCAGCGCTGCCAAAGCTACCAGTACAAAGGTCAGCCAGCGGTGTGGTCGTGCCAGATCAGAGGTGCGGCTCGTCGAAAATCCGTGGCGAAATGTCAACACGGTACGAAGAGAAAGAGGCGCACACCGGGTGCTTGGTAAAGACTGCATAGCAATTAAAGGTTCCAAATCTGGCCTGAATAGTGACCAGCCAATGTGTTTCATTGATAAAGTTGGCACTGTTTGGTCATAAAAAAACCCCGCAGTAGCGGGGTTGGTTTAGCACCGTTTCGGTGCAAATTTACGGCTTGCGCTCGGTAATGGCTTTCTCCGCCATATTGACCAAGTCGGGTCCAACCTGGGCTTTCCACTTTTCGTAGACCGGTCGCGTCGCTTTCATGAATGCATCGCGTTCGTTGGGCGTTAGCTGGGTGACGGTTACGCCCATACCCTCAATCTGCTTGAGTAAGGGCTTGTCGGCCTCAATGACGCCTTTGCGCGCGAGCGTAATTTGCTCTTTGCCGGCATCCACCGCAGCCTGGCGAACAATGGCTTGGTCTGCCGGAGTCCAGCTGGCCCACACTTCTTTGTTAACGACAAAGATCAGCGGGTCGGCAATGTAGCCCCAAAGCGTCAGGTATTTTTGCGCAACGTTGGGCAGCTTGGCCGCAGTAAAAATAGACAGCGGGTTCTCCTGTCCATCCACTGCGCCACTGGCCATTGCGGGCTGCGCATCGGCCCAGCTCATTTGCGTGGGATTGGCCCCCAAAGCGGTGAAGGTATCGAGGAACAACGGCGAGCCGACCACCCGAATCTTCATGCCGCTCAAGTCTTCCGGCGTCCTGATCGACTTTTTGGAGTTAGAAATTTCGCGGTAACCGTTCTCGCCCCAGGCCAGTGGTACGACCCCGGCTTTGTCCAAGGTGGCGAACAGGTTCTTACCGACTTCGCCTTGGGTGAGTGCATCGATGGAAGCGTAATCGGGCATCAGGAAAGGCAGAGAGAACAGGTTGAGCTGTTTGACCTGCGGGGACCAGTTGATGGTCGAGCCTATGGCCATGTCGATCACGCCCTGGCGCAGTGCCGAAAATTCGCGCGTTTGGTCGCCTTGGATCAGCGAAACGCCCGGATACAACTTGATGTTGATACGCCCGTTGGTGCGCTCACGCACTTTGTTGGCCCATATTTCGCCGCCCTTGCCCCAGGGAAATGCTGTGCCAAGCACCAGGGACATGCGGTACTCGCTTTTGTAAGCGTTCTGCGCCAAAGCCGCAGGCGCGCTAAACGCCAGGACGGCGGCACTGGCCACTGCATGGGCGAGGAAGGTGCGTAACTTCATGGTTTGGTCTCCGTGGGGGTTTCAGGTCACATAAAAATCTGAGGCAGCGCCGGTTTCAGTAACCCAGCCGTGTCGGAAGCCACAGCGCAAGCTGCGGCCATACGATGACGCACAGCATGGCCACGCACATGGCACCCACCAGCCACAGCACCCATACGGTAGTCTCTTCCATGCGCACGCCGGCGATTCGACTTGACACCATCAGGTTCACAGCCATCGGAGGGGTGAACTGCCCAATGGCGACGTTCAGCGTAAGGATTACGCCGAACCATACCGGGTCCCACTGATAGTGGAGCAGGATCGGCATCATCAAAGGCACAAAGATGAGAAAGATGGAGATGCCGTCGAGAAACATTCCCATCACGATAAGCAACAAAATGATCAAGGCCAGCACCACGCCTTCACCAAGCCCGGACGTCACGATGGCGCTAGTGATTGGGTCAATCACCCCGAGCGTAGAGAGCGAAAAAGCGAAAATCGCCGCCAGCGAAACCACCAGCAAAATTAAAGCCGAAAGCTCCCCAGCTTCGCGAAAGATCGAAAAGAGATCCCGCGCTCGAATGGTGCGGTGCACCACCATGCCGACAAACAAGCCGTAAAACACTGCCACCACGGCCGCTTCTGTGGGCGTAAACCATCCCGCGCGCATTCCACCCAAAATGACCACAGGAGCGGCCAGGCCCCAAAAGGCAGCGCGCAGACTTTTCCAAAATGGCGGCCGGGGCAGGTCGGCCTCCTGTGCTCCCATGCCGTGTTTTCGCGCCAGCCACACGGTGGGAATCGCCAGCGCCAGTCCAGCCATGATTCCGGGCACCACACCTGCTGCAAAAAGTGCCGGTACCGATGCCCCTGGAACCAATACCGAGTACACGATGAACGCTACAGAGGGTGGGATGAGAATGTCCGTGGAGGCGGCAGCCGCCACCACGCTGGCCGAATACGGTGGCGGATAGCCCGCGCGTTTCATAGCCAGCAGCATCACCCCACCAATTGCTGCGGCTGTAGCGGGGCCTGAGCCGGAAATACCGCCCAAAAACACGGCCACACCGATGGCCACCAACGGCAGCATCCCGGGACCGCGCCCGACGATAGCCACCGCGAGGTTAACTAGCCGCGCAGCGACGCCCGAGCGGTCAAAAATGGCCCCCACCAGAACGAACATTGGAATCGCCAGCAGCGGGTATTTTCCTAATCCCGCATAGAAATTCTGAGGTACCGCCAGCAACCCGAACCACTGCGTTCCTTGGTTTGCCAACGCAATGGACGCAGCTCCTGCAAGGCCCAGAGCCGCCCCCACGGGCACGCCCGCCAACAAAAAAATGGCAAACACACCAAACAGCAGCGCGGCGATCATGGTGCGCGGGCCTTACGCGTTATACGAACAAACAGGCCCAGCGCTCGCAGGGCAATAAGGGCCGTCAGGATGGGAAACCATATGGAATACCACCACTGCGGCAGCCCAATGCCGGGTGATGTTTCGCCATAGCGATAGTCATCCCAGACCAGCCGGACGCTGAGCGCTGCAATCAACGTGAACAGCAGGGCTACCGTCAACGCCCCGAGCTGGGCTAGCAAACGGCGTCGGGCAGCAGGCCCGGCACCGGAGAAAAACTCGATGCGGATATGCCGGTCACGCGCTACTGCGGCTGATCCCCCCGCCAGAGCCAGAACCACCATCAAAAATACAGAAAACTCTTCCGTCCAGGCAAAGGAAGAGTTGGTGAAATAGCGCACCAGAACGTTGGTAAAAGTGATCAACGCAAGCGCGCCCATGGCGATCACGGTCAACCAGTCTTCGAGGACTAGCGAGCGCGACTCGGCCTCTGGCGAGGGCGACGTTGGGGGAGGTCTAGAGGGCGGCATCGGCTGGGTAGTAAACAAAAGACGGAATTCGCCTGGCAATCCGGTGCGGTCACTTCAGCGAAGACGCTGGCGATGCGCGAGGTCAGCTGGGCTGTCGTTTTGGTAAAACATTATGCGTTCCGTGTACGTGTCGCCTGCACAGCTTTGCATAGCGGGCCGATAATGCACGTATGGAAACAAAATGGCTTGAAGATTTTGTCAGCCTCGCCGAAACGCGCAGCTTCAGTCGGTCCGCCCAGCTTCGGCATGTCACGCAGCCCGCCTTCTCGCGCCGTATTCAGGCGCTGGAAGCGTGGGCGGGCACTGACTTGGTTGACCGCAGCTCTTACCCGACACGGCTCACGCCGGCTGGGCGCACTCTGTACGACCAGTCCATCGACATGCTTCAGTCCATGCACAACACGCGTGCCATGCTGCGCGCGCATGCTAGTTCTGATCAAGAGATGATTGAGTTTGCGGTACCGCACACCCTGTCACTGACGTTCTTCCCTGAATGGGTATCGAGCATTCGCGCCAAGTTTGGGCCGTTCAAGAGTCGCTTGATCGCACTCAATGTGCATGACGCAGTGATGCGGTTGGTGGAGGGAAGTTGCGATTTGCTGGTGGCGTACCACCACGTTTCTCAGCCGTTTCAGCTTGACGCCAATCGCTACGAAATGTTGAGTTTGGGACAGGAGGTGCTGGCCCCTTACTCGCGGCCGGGGCCAGATGGCAAACCGCTCTTTAGCTTGCCCGGAACGTCATCCGCCCCGTTGCCTTACCTCGCCTACGCCCCGGGGGCCTATTTTGGACGCTTGACAGAGCTGATATTGAAAGACTCGCAGGTGCCGCTTCAGCTGGACCGGGTATACGAAACCGACATGGCGGAAGGCCTGAAAGCGATGGCCCTGGAAGGTCACGGAGTGGCGTTTCTGCCCTTAAGCGCAGTGAGAAAAGATGTGCGCGCGCGGAGACTGGTTAGCGCGGCACCGGCTGACTTAGGGCCATTACAAATCGCCATGGAGGTGCGCTTGTGCCGCGAGCGCCCCGTCTCTCGGGAGAACCAAGGTGCAGGCAGTCGGCTCGACGCGCTCTGGAGTTTTCTCGCTTCGCAGAATTCAAGTGCGATGTCGTCATGACGTCTGTGCATGTCATGGCACATAATTTGCATTGGCACTGTGGCCGAGCGCGCCGTAAAGTCCGGCGTCTTTGAAACGTTTAGAAAACATTATTGAAACAAGCCCCGCCATGAAACAGTTCACCCGTCTTGCCCCCCTGTTGCTGCTCGCGTTTGCGAGCACCGCCGCGTTGGCCGCTCCTGGCGTGTTGGACCGTGTTCGCGACGGAGGGGTGCTAAGAATTGCGCACCGCGATACATCAGTTCCGTTTTCGTACGTAGACCCAAAGACGGGCAAGCCTATCGGCTACGCCATGGACTTGTGCATGCGCATTGCCGATGTGGTGCGGCGTCAGACTGGCATTCAAAATATTCCGATTGAGTTGGTGCCAGTCACCTCGGCCGATCGCCTCGAAGTTGTTGCCAGCGGCAAGGCCGACATGGAATGTGGCTCGACAACGAACAATGCAGAACGGCGCAAAAAAGTCGCGTTTACGATTCCTCATTTCATTACCGGCGCTCGGCTGCTGGTCCGCGCTGACAGTTCTGTCAACCGGATCGAAGATTTGGCCGGAAAAAAACTCGTCTCCACCAAAGGCTCCACCCCTTTGCGTGCCGTCATGCAGGCAAACCGTGAGCGCTTGATGGGACTTAACATTGTTGAAGCGCCCGATCACTTGGCGGCGGTCATCATGGTTGAAAAAGGCGAAGCAGATGCCTTTGTGATGGACGATGTGTTGCTCTATGGACTTGCCTCAGGACGTCCCGATCCATCTAAATTGAAGGTGGTGGGTCGTTTTGTGACCACTGAGCCGCTCGCGATAATGCTGCCGAAGAACGACGACGCGTTTAAAAAGCTGGTAGATGATGAAATGCGTCGGCTTATTGCGACCCGCGAGATCAACACCATCTACAGTAAGTGGTTCATGCAACCGATACCGCCCCAAAACAGAGCACTGAATTTGCCCGAGAATTACTTGTTGCGGGACTTCTGGAAATATCCGACTGACGAGGTTCCGTTTTAGTGATTGGGCCGCACACCAAGGCACGAAACAAGTGTCTTAAGGCTTTAAAATTTCGCCGATTTCCGGCATTTACCCCAAGGAGACAAAGATGAAAAAACAACTGTTGGCTGCGGCCCTCATGACTCTTGCCGCAGGCACGGTTTTCGCGCAGGCTGGCGACACCCTGGCCAAGATCAAGTCCTCCGGCGCAGTAGCGCTGGGTGTTCGCGAGTCTTCTGGCTTGTCGTACACGCTGGGCAACGGCAAGTACGTAGGTTTCCACACCGAGATGGCTGAAAATATTCTGGCCGACATCCAGAAGCAACTTGGTTTGTCCAAACTGGACATCAAGTACCAGCCCGTTACGTCGCAAAACCGTGTTCCATTGGTCACCAATGGCACTGTCGATCTGGAGTGTGGTTCCACCACCAACAATGCTTCGCGCCAGAAAGACGTTGCTTTCGGCGTAACCACCTATGTGGAAGAAGTCCGCATGGTCGTTAAGGCCGATTCGGGCATCAACTCCATCCAGGACTTGAAAGGCAAGACCGTTGCCACCACAACCGGCACCACCTCAGTGCAAACGCTGCGTAAGAACGAGCGCGCTGGCGGCCTTGATTTCAAAGAGGTGTACGGTAAAGACCACGCAGACAGTTTCCTCCTGCTTGAAACCGGCCGTGCTGACGCCTTCGTGATGGACGGTTCGATTTTGGCCGCCAACGTATCGAAATCCAAGAACCCAAGCGATTACAAAATCGTGGGCGAAGTGCTGTCGGTAGAGCCTATCGCTTGCATGATGCGCAAGGATGATCCAGCCTTCAAGAAGGCAGTGGACGATTCCATCAAACGCCAAATTGCAGACGGTTCGCTTAGCAAGCTGTACGACAAGTGGTTCATGCAGCCAGTGCCTCCAACCAACACCAAAATTGGTCTGCCGCTTTCACCTGCCACCAAGGACGCTTGGGCCAACCCTAACGACAAGCCAATGGAAGATTACGCTAAAAAGTAAGGCTTAAGGTCTGTAGGCCCCTCGCGAAGCAGATGCTTCGGGGGGGCTTTTTTTGCGGCACTGTGTCGCTGCAGAGGGAAGGAATTCGATGAATTGGGATTGGCAGGTTTTTTGTCAGGACACCTACGATCAGCGGGTGATAGCTGGCTGTTTTGGCTCAGGGCGCGACGTGACTTACCTCGACTGGCTTATGTCGGCCTGGGGCTGGACGGTTTCGGTTTCCTTGTTGTCACTCATTTTGGCGTTGGTGCTCGGCGGATTGGTAGGTACGCTTCGCACCCTACAAGGGCGTCCTTGGATTGTGCGATTGGCCAACGCGTGGGTAGAGCTGTTTCGCAATATTCCGCTGCTGGTGCAAATTTTTCTTTGGTACCACGTAGTTCCGTCGATTTTTCCGGGTCTGCAGTCGGTTCCAGGCTTTGTACTGGTGGTGTTCGCACTGGGTCTGTTTACGTCAGCTCGTATCGCCGAGCAGGTGCGTTCAGGACTTCAGTCCTTGCCAGGCGGCCAGCGTTATGCAGGAATGGCCGTGGGTTTTACAACTTTTCAAACCTACCGTTATGTACTGCTGCCAATGGGGCTGCGCATCATCATTCCGCCGCTTACCAGCGAAACCATGAATATCTTTAAGAATTCGTCGGTGGCTTTTGCGGTGTCTGTAGCTGAAATGACCATGTTTGCAATGCAGGCGCAAGAAGAGACATCTCGCGGAATTGAGATTTATCTCGCCGTAACCGGCCTGTACATCATTTCCGCCTTCGCAATCAACCGCATCATGGCCTTCATAGAAAAGCGTTCGCGTGTTCCCGGCTTTATCGCCTCTAGCGGCGCGGGAGGACACTGACCATGAATATTGACTTCTCGTTTTACAGCTGGGACCTGGTGAGCAATTTTGTGCTCAAGGGTCTCTATTTCAGCGTTATGTTGACCGTGGTCGCCACTATCGGTGGTGTCATTTTCGGTACCGTACTTGCATTGATGCGCCTGTCTGGCATCCCGTGGCTTGTGTACCCCGCCACTATTTACGTCAACGGCATGCGCAGTATTCCGTTGGTTATGGTGATTCTTTGGTTCTTTCTGCTGATGCCTGCCATCATCGGGCGGCCTATTGGAGCCGAAACTTCGGCAGTGGTGACCTTCATTGCGTTTGAAGCGGCTTACTTCAGCGAAATCATGCGTGCTGGCATTCAGTCGATCTCGCGTGGTCAAGTCTTTGCAGGTCAAGCTGTCGGCATGACGTACGGGCAGAACATGAAGTTGGTGATTCTGCCGCAGGCGTTTCGCAATATGCTGCCTGTGCTGCTCACCCAGACCATCATCTTGTTCCAGGACACTTCGCTGGTGTACGCAATCGGAGCTTATGACATGCTCAAGGGCTTTGAGATTGCCGGCAAGAACTATGGTCGTCCGATCGAAGCCTATCTTGCTGCGGCGGTGGTGTACTTCGTTATTTGCTTTACTTTGTCGTGGGCCGTAAAGCGTCTACACAAAAGAATAGCCATCGTGCGCTGAACTGAAACAGCCCAAGGAATTTCTCTCATGATTGATCTCAAGAACGTCTCTAAGTGGTACGGCAGCTTTCAGGTGCTGACCGACTGCTCCACTGCCATCAAGAAGGGGGAGGTCGTAGTGGTCTGCGGCCCCTCTGGTTCGGGCAAGTCCACTCTCATCAAAACCATCAATGCGCTCGAACCCTTCCAGAAGGGCGAGATATGGGTAGACGGTGTGCCGGTGCACGACCCCAAGACCAACCTACCGAAGCTGCGCAGCCGCGTAGGAATGGTGTTCCAGCATTTCGAGTTGTTTCCGCATTTGTCGGTTACCGAAAACCTCACCATTGCGCAGATCAAGGTGTTGGGTCGAAGCAAAGACGAAGCACACAAACGTGGCCTCAAGATGCTGGATCGCGTGGGTCTTTCTGACCACAAAGATAAGTTCCCCGGTCAGCTGTCCGGCGGCCAGCAGCAACGCGTAGCAATTGCGCGCGCGCTCAGCATGGACCCGATCGTGATGCTTTTTGACGAGCCTACTTCGGCGCTTGACCCAGAGATGGTCGGCGAAGTGCTGGACGTGATGGTGGGTCTTGCCAATGAAGGCATGACCATGATGTGCGTGACCCACGAAATGGGGTTTGCGCGCAAAGTGGCGCACCGCGTGATCTTCATGGACGTCGGCGGCAAGATTCTGGAAGACTGCAGCCGCGAGGAATTCTTCAACAACCTTGAGGCGCGCCAGCCCCGCACCAAGGAATTCCTCAACAAAATCCTGCAGCATTAAAGTCAAGTTTCAGTAAATTACGGCTGCTCCCGCTTATTCTGTAAGCGCGAGCAGCTATTTTTTTGGAGGCAAATCGCCACTGCTGCTCAGTGGGAGAATGCGGGGCATGACTAATGCCCGCACCTTGACCCCGCCGCCTTCTCAATCGCCTACGGTAGACGCGCTCAACCAGCCCCTCGCGCCGACGATGCTCTCGATTACGCAGCCTGACGACTGGCATGTGCACTTGCGGGACGGCGAGGCACTGACCACCGTGGTGCCGCACACGGCCGCGCAGTTCGCACGGGCCATCGTCATGCCCAATCTGCGCCCGCCGGTCACCACCGCGAAGCAGGCAATGGAGTACCGGGAGCGCATCAAGCGAGCTGTGCCGGACGGTGTGGACTTCACCCCATTGATGACGTTGTATCTCACAGACAACTTGCCCGCTGATGAAATTGCGAGGGCAAAGAACGCCGGTGTGGTGGCCGTTAAGCTCTACCCGGCGGGTGCCACAACCAACAGCGACGCGGGTGTCACTGATGTTCGCAAAACCTATACAACTCTCGAAGCCATGCAGCGCGCGGGTATGCCGCTCTTGGTACATGGCGAGGTGACCAGCCCGAACGTCGACCTTTTCGACCGCGAAGCAGTGTTCATCGATCAGCAATTGATTCCGCTGCGTAGAGATTTTCCTGAACTCAAAATCGTTTTCGAACACATCACCACGAGGGACGCCGCCCAATACGTGCAGGCGGCTTGCGCATTCACGGCTGCTACTGTTACCGCGCACCATTTGCTGTACAACCGCAACGCTATTTTTACCGGTGGCATTCGTCCGCATTACTACTGCCTGCCGGTTCTCAAGCGCGAGGAGCACCGACTCGCTCTGGTTGCAGCGGCTACCAGCGGCAGCGCCAAATTCTTTTTGGGCACCGACAGCGCGCCGCATGCCGCGCACCTGAAAGAACACGCCAGTGGATGCGCAGGCTGTTACACGGCGCACGCCGCGATGGAGCTTTATGCTGAGGTGTTTGACTCTGTCGATGCTCTGGCTCATCTCGAGGGTTTTGCCAGCTTTCACGGACCCGATTTCTACTCCCTGCCGCGCAACTCTGGCATCTTGACTTTGCGGCGCGAGACATGGACACCGCCCGAGAGCTATGCCCTTGGAGAGGCCCAGCTAAAGCCATTGCGCTCAGGCGAGTCGCTACCCTGGAGGGTGGTCCATTGAGACTGGCCAAACGGCACTCGGCGTTTGCTCCTGTAGCGCTGATAATGCGCGCGAGCTCCATACCCGATTGATCTCCGAGCTTTCTTCGATTGCTTGGGGCGCTCCTTGGATGCAGTGCACTGCGGCAGCGGGCAAAGCGGTGGCGGCGGAGGTGGCGTCTGGCGCTGGAGTGCACCGTGCTCTTAGCGCCGTCGGCCACAAGACGTTTATTCCAGCCAACGATTTGCCGCGCGGCGAGGCCTATGAAGCTTTTATCGCGCGGACCGGCAGCGTGCCCACACGCGAGAATTCGCACGATTTTTTCAATGGTCTGATTTGGTTGCATTACCCGTTGGCGAAACGTCAGCTCAATCGCCTTCAAGCTGCTGAAATAAAAGCGCGGGGCGTGCAGAGCCAGCGCGGTCCGCTACGTGACGCTTGCACCTTGTTCGACGAAAGCGGAGCCATATTGCAGGCGCCCCAAGCGCTGTGGGACGCGTTAATTGCACGCGACTGGCAGGCGCTGTTTTTGACCCACCGCGCCCTGTGGCAGAAGGCCAAACTCATCGTCTTTGGGCATGCAGTGTTGGAGCAACTGGTAAAGCCGCGCAAAGGTATCACAGTGCATGTTCTGGCGGTGCGATGTGAAATTCCCTGGACGCTGGACATAAATCACCATAACGCTTCTGAAAACGTAGCAAACTTGGACCACTGGCTAAGCGATACGCTTCAATTAGATCTCATGCGAACCAAGCCGTTCACACCGCTGCCTTTGCTCGGAATTCCAGGCTGGTGCGCCGAAAACGAACAACTTTGCTTTTATGATGATCCGGCTGTGTTTCGCCCGGCGCGCAGCAAGGCCAGCCCTTGAAAAAACGGGCGCGGTGCCGCATCTTCACCCGAACGAATTTCCGCTTTTGATGGAGCTTTCATGAAACGTATTGCCCTGTTCCTGATGACCAACCTGGCCGTGGTGGTGGTGCTGGGCATCGTGGCCAGCCTGCTGGGGGTTAATCGGTACCTCACCCCTAACGGACTCAACTTAGGCACTCTGCTGGGTTTCTCGTTCCTCATCGGTTTTGGTGGCGCGATTTTTTCCTTGCTGATCAGCAAACCCATGGCGAAGTGGAGCGCTGGGGTGCGCATTATTTCGCAGCCTGCCAACCAGGACGAAGCGTGGATTGTGGAGACGGTGCGTGGCTTTGCCGAGAAGGCAGGTATTGGCATGCCGGATGTAGGCATTTTTGAGGGTGACCCCAACGCGTTTGCAACGGGCGCATTCAAAAACTCGGCGCTTGTAGCAGTGTCTACGGGTCTTCTGCGCGGCATGACGCGCGAAGAAGTGGAGGCTGTCATCGGCCACGAAGTCGCCCACATCGCCAACGGCGACATGGTCACTATGACCTTGATCCAAGGCGTCATGAATACTTTCGTCGTGTTCCTGTCGCGCGTGATTGGCTATGCCGTAGATACCTTCCTCAACCGGGGCAACGACAACCGCTCAGGCCCCGGCATTGGTTACTACGTGACCACTATCGTGCTCGATATCGTGCTGGGCTTCCTCGCCGCCATGGTCGTTGCCTGGTTCTCTCGCCAGCGTGAATTTCGCGCTGATGCAGGTGCCAGCCAGCTCATGGGCAACCGCCAGCCCATGATCAATGCGTTGGCTCGCCTGGGCGGCGTGCACACGCAAGAACTTCCCAAGGCAATGCAGGCTATGGGCATTGCGGGCGGTATTGGCAAGCTGTTCTCCACGCACCCACCCATAGAAGAGCGTATTGCGGCGCTGCAAAACGCCGGCAAAAACTAACTGGTCGAACTGATTTAACGCCCTGGTGGGCGTACCTCCCGCAGCAGCCTAAAACCCACCAGCGTGTAGCGGGTCTGCGGGGAATTCCAGTTTCGGTACCCGCAGCGGGCGTACAGCGCCCAGGTGTGCCAAGAGCCGCCACGGCGCACGCGCACCGCGCCGTCGGCAGGCCCTTGCGGGTCTTGCATGGCTGAGTTTGCGTAGGCGCGATCACTGTGCCAGTCGGCCGTCCACTCCCAGGCGTTGCCCAGCATGTCGTAGAGCCCGAAAGCGTTGGGTTTGAAGCTGGCGACCGGCGCGGTGAAAGCGTGGCCGTCGTGCCCCTTCAGCGCAAACCTTTGCCAGCTCGGCCAGTTCATTGCAGTGTCAGCGTCGAACGTATTAGCGCTCTCCAGCAAGATTTCGGGATTGTCGCCACCCGGGTAACGGGTGCGGGTTTCTGCGCGGCACGCGTACTCCCATTCCGCTTCTGTGGGCAGGCGGTAGACCGCGCCCTCTCGCTCGCTAAGCCAGCGCGCCATAGCGACGGCGTCGTTCCAGGTGACGTTAAGCACCGGGTGCTGATCGCCCTGCGGGAAGCCGGGATTGCGCCACGAATAGCGCGGGTCGCGCCCTTCAAATGCGTCACCGCGCTCGGTGGTATTCGGGTCGTATGCAGCGTTGTAGCCATAGCCCCCCGTGCCATCGGCGATTGATTCTGGAACGTAACCCGACGCATGAAGAAAGGCGCGGAACTGACTGACGGTGACCTCGTGTTGGCCCAGATAAAAGTCGCGCGTAATACGCACTCGGTGCACGGGCGCTTCGTCGTACAACTCAGCAAACCGTGCGCGGTCATACTGCGGAAAATCGCGCGCCAAAGACTGAGCAGACTCTTCGCTCCCCATCAGAAAATCGCCTGCTGGAATGCGCACAAATTTCATGCGCAGTGAGTTTTCGGTGATGTGCGGTGCGGGCGCCTCCCTCGGCGATGCGCAGGCCGAAAGTAGACTTACCGACAAAAATAGCGCTGGGAACGTGATACGGAGTGTCATGGCGCACTCTAACGGCTCCTTCAGCGAATGACCAACGACCGTGTGCCCTGAACCCGTGGCCGCGCGTGTCACGCCCGGTGTTGTGTGGCTTGCTGACCAATCAGCAGGCGAAATGGCAGCAGTAACGCCATACCCAGCACCAGTTTGACGCCCAAGTCTCCCAGTGCCCAAGTCACCCAGGGGCCACCGGTTCCGGCGAAGGCAATGCTCCAGAACAAAGCCGTGTCCAGCACAGCCGAAAGCAAGGTCGCCACTATAGGGGTGCACGCCACCAACGCCCGTGGCGCAAGCGGTCAAACACGCCAATGTCCAACCACTGCGACAGCAAGAACGCAGTGCCTGACGCCAGCGCTATGCGCACTGGAGCCAATAACAACGATGCCGCTACCGCGACTGTAAAGCCGACGAAAGCCACGCGCTTGGCGACTTGTGGGCCATGTGCGCGGTTCACCAGTTCGCTTACCGAAAACGCCACCGGGTAAGTGATGGCTCCCCACGTCAGCCAGTCGTTCAGCGGATACTGAACCAGGATATTGGACGCTAGCACTACGGCTGCCATAGCGCCGCAAGCGAATGCAAACCGGGCGTGACCAGCCGGGGAAAAAGCGGTCATGTCGATAAGTCCAGCGGTAATGCGCAAGCCGGCAGGCCTAGCAAGCTGCGTGCCACTGCTTCGCCCACTTTGATGCCATCTACCCCGGCCGACAAGATGCCGCCCGCGTAGCTGGCCCCTTCGCCTGCCGGGTACAACCCGGGCGTATTGAGGCTTTGCAGCGCCTCGTTGCGGCCGATTTTTAGCGGTGATGAGGTACGGGTTTCAACGCCGGTCAGCACCGCGTCGGGCAGGTCAAAGCCTTGAATTTTGCGGGCGAACGCGGGCAGTGCTTCGCGCAGTGCAGTCACGGCATATTCCGGCAAAGCGTGCGCTAGATTTACTGGCAGAACGCCCGGTTTGTACGATGGCTCCACGCTGCCCATGCCAATGGACGCACGGTCAGCCAGAAAGTCGCCTACCCGCTGCGCCGGGGCGCTGTAATTGCTGCCACCCAGCGTGTAGGCGTTCGATTCCAGCTGGCGTTGCAGCACGATGCCCGCGAGTGGGTGGGCCGTGCCTGCGGGCAGCCGCTGTACGCCGTGGTCTGCGCCCAAATGGGTTTCAAAGGCCTCCGGGTCGTTGGGGTAATCGGCCGGGGTAATGCCCACCACCATGCCGGCGTTGGCGTTGCGTTCGTTGCGCGAATATTGGCTCATGCCGTTGGTCACCACGCGGCCGGGCTCGCTGGTGGCTGCCACCACAGTGCCGCCAGGACACATGCAAAAACTGTAGGCCGTGCGGCCGTTGTGGGCGTGGTGCACCAGCTTGTAATCGGCCGCGCCCAGCAGTGGGTTGCCTGCATGGCGGCCCCAACGCGCCCGATCGATCAGGCCCTGGGGGTGCTCAATGCGAAAGCCGATGGAGAATGGCTTGGCCTCCAAGGACACGCCGCGGTCGTACAGCATGGCAAAGGTGTCGCGCGCGCTGTGGCCCAGCGCCATCACCACATGGCTGGCGGCAAGTTCGTGTGATTGGCCTGTGACTTGGTCCAGCACCACCAGGCCGCGCATGGCGTGGGTGTCGTCGTCGTCGAGCAGCACATCGGTCACGCGCTGACCAAAACGCACCTCGCCGCCCAGCGCGATGATTTGCGCGCGAAGGTGCTCCACCACTTTCACCAGCTTGAAAGTGCCAATGTGCGGATGCGCGGCAAACAAAATTTCTTCGGGCGCGCCGGCCTTTACAAACTCGTGCATCACCTTGCGGCTCAGGTGGCGTGGGTCTTTGATCTGGCTGTACAACTTGCCGTCTGAGAACGTGCCCGCACCGCCTTCGCCAAACTGTACATTGCTCTCGGCCTGCAACTCGCCGCGCCGCCACAGGCCCCAGGTGTCTTGCGTGCGCTCGCGTACTGCTTTGCCGCGTTCCAGCACGATGGGCTTGAAACCCATTTGCGCCAGCACCAGCGCGGCAAAAATTCCGCAGGGTCCGAAGCCGACCACGATGGGGCGATCGGCCGTGTCATCCGCTGCCCGCCCAACTGGCCGCCAAGTCATGTCGGGCGTGGGCTGAATATGCGGGTGACCGCCGTACTGCGCCAGCAGGGCAGGTTCGTGCGCTGGGTTTGCCAGCGTTACATCGACGATGTAGACCGCCAGCAAGTCGCGTTTGCGCGCATCAAAGCTGCGTTTGAAAATCGCCACGGAGCCGATGGCCGCTGGCGAGACATTCAGCAGCAGAGCGGCCGCTTCGGTCAGCGCGCGTTCGGGTAATTCAGCCTGCGCCAAGCTCAGGCGCAGTTCAGACAGTCGGATCATGGTGCATGCGGGCCCGTGGTGATCGGGTAACGTCCTCAGAGGGGCTGCATGATACGGGCGGCAAGCGGTTAGCGGTAACTGCCCTCTAGGCCAGTTTACAAGAAATAGATAGCTACTAAGGCATGCGAAGTAAGCGCTAGAGCCTCAAAAGACCATTATTTTTCTTGGGCTCGCACCAGCAGCTCGGTCGTCGCCAGCCCGGCGCTCGCCAGCACCAGCGGCACAAAGTAATACAGCGCCCGGTAGGCCAGAAGCGCAGCCAGCACCTGGGTTTTGGAGAGTTCATCACCAGCCAGCATGGCCACGCCCACCGACTCCATCACACCCAGCCCTGCCGGTACGCGCAGCACCAAACCGGCTACTGCACCCAACATGACCGTGGCCAGCGCGGCGGGATAGGACACTTGCCCTTGCAGCACCGCCCACAGCGCCGCTGCCATCAGCATCCAGTTGCCGCAGGACACTGTCAGCTGCCAAAGTGCCAGCTGCCAGCGCGGGAGCGCAAAAGAGTGTCCGCGAACCGACAGTGCCCGGCCACCGCGCCATATGCACATTGCCAAATACGCCAATGGTGCCAGCGCCAGCAGTGCACCGCCCGTGCGCCATTGCACCGCCGTGGCGGACCAGCCAAACACCTCGGGCGGCACCCAGATCCAGGGCAGGGCAGCGCCCAGCAGCAGGTAGCCAACCCAGTTGGTGAGGATACTGGTGGCCACCACCTGGCCGATTACACCGGGGTCGATGCCCCTTTGGTGGTACAGCCGGTAGCGCACGCCCACGCCGCCAATCACCGAGCCCAGGTTCAAGGTAAACGCATAGCTCATGAAGGCGATGCTGAGAGTGACTGGGCGCGACAGTGCATGCCCAGTGACGTACTTGCCTATCAGCTCGAAGCTTGCGTACGTTGCATGGCTGGCAAGCGCCAGGGCTGCACCGAGCCAAAGCGCTGACGGCGGGAGGTTTTTTACGGATTTCCATACCTCGGGCCAATCCACGCTGCGCGCCTGGTGCGCAATGAGCGTCGCGACCACCAGAAAAAACGCCACGCCCAGGCCACGCGTAAGCCAGGGCCACCAACGCGACGCTCTGAGCTGCGCCCACTTCCCCATTGGTTTGTCGTCTGCGCCGCTGCTATGCGGCGCGTGTGCGGAGCTGGCTTTGTTTGGCGCTTCGCTTTGCTTTTCGGCTTGGGTTTTGGCTTGAGTCTCAGCGCGGCGCTGTGATCGGGTCGGCTCGTCGGGCCGGGCGGGGGTGACGCTCATCCCGTGACGGCCTGTCTGTGATCGCTGCTGGCCGCGGTTTTTTCACCGGCCGCAGCGTGGGCGTCCGCTTCAGCCTCCACCTGCGCGTCGGCTTGGGCCTGCGCCAGCGTAATGACGGGCGTGTGGTGCGGCAGCCAGCCTGCCCATGTGGGGAACCAACGCATGAGGTGAAAGACAAAGTAGCTGCGCACTACACGCAGCGCGTCCCACCGGCTTTTTTCAGGAATCTCGACGCTGCGGCAGCTGTTCTCCATCAGGTCGGTCAGCCTTTCGTGCAAGTGCTGGTTGAAGGCTTTGTCACGAATAATGATGTTGGCTTCAAGGTTAAGCGCCAGGCTGAGCGGGTCCAGATTGCTGGAGCCCACGGTGGACCATTCGTCATCCACCAGCGCCACTTTGCCGTGAAGTGGTCGTTCGCAATACTCGAAGATGCGCACGCCACCGCGAACCAGGTGGTCGTACAGCAGCTCGGCCGCCGTTTTCACGATCGCCATATCCGGCTGGCCTTGCAAAATGAGGCGCACATCCACACCCCGTTTCGCGGCGCGGCGCATCTCCCGAATGAAGCGGAAACCGGGGAAAAAGTAAGCATTCGCAATGACCACGCGCTTGCGCGCTGAGCGAAGCGCAATGCGGTAATGGCGCTCAATGTCGGTGCGGTGCCGGTGGTTGTCGCGCGTGACAAAAATAGCACCAGCATCGCCCGCTGGTTCTGGCACTTTCTCGGGAGGTGCCGACGGCGCGCGCTTGCGCCGGTCTGTAAACACTGCGTTTTTTACAAAGTGCTGCATTTGCGCGACGATGGGGCCTCGCACCTGCACCGAGTAATCCTGCTTGGCCTCCGCGCCGAAGTCGGCCACGTGGTCGGCTGAGTAATTGATGCCGCCAATGAAGCCCAGCTGCCCATCCACCACCACGATCTTGCGGTGCATGCGCCGCAGAATGTTCAGCCGCTGACCCAGAACGCGCTGCTGCGGATCAAAAGTGCGGAACTTGACGCCGGCCGCCACCAAGTCGCCCACATAGGCCTCGGGAAGATCGGGGGAGCCGAAGCCGTCGACCAGCGCGTGCACATCCACCCCACGTTGCGCGGCACCAAGCAGCGCGGCGTGCAGCTGCTTGCCGATCTTGTCGTCAAACAAAATGAAGGTCTCAAGCCACACCTCATGCTGCGCTGCGTCAATCGCCGCAAACACCCGCGGGAAGAAGTCCTCGCCGTTTTCCAGCAGCTCGAAGGCGTTGCCCTCAATCCAACGGGACGAGCGCGGCTTTGAGTTTGGTCTCACAGCGTGATCTCCGCCGCGAGCGGGGCGTGGTCAGAAAGTTTGTCCCACGGCTTTTTCGGTAGCGCCAACGGTGTGCTCACCTGCGTACCGCGGACATAAATGCGGTCAAGTGCCAGTAGTGGCATGGATGCTGGAAACGTACGCACCGCGCGCCCATGGGCCTGCATGAACACCTCCACCAGGCCTGCGCCATCGTGCAGCACCCGGTGCGCGCGGCCGCGCCAGTCGTTGAAATCACCCGCCATCACCACCGGCTCGTCGGCTGGCAGAGAGTTAATCAGCGTGCAGGCCAGTTGCAGTTGTTTTTGGCGATGGCCCTCGTGTAG
The DNA here is from genome assembly GCA_038235025.1 of Burkholderiales bacterium. Lineage (GTDB taxonomy): Bacteria > Pseudomonadota > Gammaproteobacteria > Burkholderiales > Burkholderiaceae_C > Simplicispira. The sequence continues at coordinate 81,694 of JBBSUJ010000001.1, read as the reverse complement.
GCCGAGATGCACGCAAATCGCGTGCAGCGGCAGCGCGTGCCCCGGTGGCTGCACCACGCAGTGCAGCATGCCGCGCCGCTCGGGCCCCCGAATGGAGATGTCGTGGTTCTCGTAATGAACGATAGGGAACTTAGACAGCAGCGCGTTACCGTGGTCGCCGTTGTCATACACCGCGTTGCGGCCATATGCGTGCTCGTGCCAGATTTCATCGGCTAGAAATTCGTATTGCGGCACCTGCGGGAAGTTGGCAATGCGCTGCGCATGGGTGCGGTGCGTTCCGTGCACTTCCTGAAGAAACACCAGATCAGTCCCCACCTGCCGCACCGCGTCGCGCAGTTCGTGCAAAACGAAGCGGCGGTTAAAGGTACTGAACCCCTTGTGTACGTTGACGGTCAGCGCCTTGAACGCAATGGACGGTTGGGGAATTTGAGGCATAGGAGATGGATCGTGAGCAAATACCCTAGGCCGCATTACATCTGCGGGATCGCGCAAAGTGCACGTAGAGCGGGGCAATCGATTGTTCAAGCATGCGCTCAAGCAGGCTGTAGGACGGCTGGCCGACGCCCTGTGGCGCGCGTTCGGCTCGGTACATGCGAGCTGCGCGCGCTCGCACACACCGGTTCCGCCGCGTTTTTCGATGAAACTGCTGCCCCGGCGCACCCGAACGGCCAAGCACATCAAGAAGGCAGGAAACCTTCAACCGACAGGTAGCGCTCGCCAGTGTCGTAGTTAAAGCCCAAGATGCGGCTGCCAGCGGGCAACGACGGTAGCTTTTGCGCAATGGCGGCCAGCGTTGCACCGGACGAAATGCCTACCAAAATACCTTCTTCCCGCGCGCTGCGCCGGGCGTATTCGCGCGCGTCTTCGGCTTCGATCTGAATCGTTCCATCGAGCAGGCTGACGTCCAAGTTCTTGGGAATAAAGCCCGCGCCCAAACCCTGAATCGGATGGGGACCCGGCGGGCCGCCGGAGATCACGGCCGATTGCGTGGGCTCTACGGCAAACACTTGCAGTTTGGGGAACCTGGTTTTCAAAACCTGCGCGCAACCCGTAATGTGACCGCCTGTACCCACGCCGGTAATTAGCGCGTCAATGCCCTCGGGGAAGTCGGCCAAAATTTCCTTGGCCGTAGTCTCGGCATGAGCGTCGATATTGGCGGGGTTCTCGAACTGCTGCGGAATCCATGCGCCGGGAGTTTGTGCCTGCAGCTCCTCGGCGCGGGCAATCGCGCCTTTCATGCCTTTTTCTTTGGGCGTCAGGTCAAAGCTGGCACCGTAGGCCAGCATCAAGCGGCGGCGTTCGATGCTCATGCTGTCGGGCATCACCAGCACCAACTTGTAGCCTTTGACCGCTGCCACCAATGCCAGGCCAATGCCGGTGTTGCACGAGGTGGGCTCAATGATAGTGCCGCCCGGCTTCAGCGCACCGGACTTCTCCGCCGCCTCCACCATTGCCAGCGCAATGCGGTCTTTGATGGAGCCGCCCGGGTTGGCGCGCTCGGACTTGATCCACACCTGCGCGTCCGCCCCAAAAATACGGTTGATGCGCACGTGAGGTGTGTTGCCAATGGTTTGCAGAATGTTGTCGACCTTCATGGTGTCTCCTGAATGCGTTGCGAAAAGATGGCGTTCATTCTGAACCAGTTGCTCACCTGCCTAGGTCATATGGATATGCCGCCGCGCCGACGCGTTCTTTATGCAAACGGTTCGTTCCGTCAGACGCCAGCAGCATGACGCCCCCACCTCGTTCCGCGCCGCCTACATAGCTGGCGAAATGTCCACCCGCATCGTCCCGTTGGTCGGCGCGGTGCGCACATGCAGCGGCAGGCACTGCGCAATCGTCAGCGCATTGGTGGCGGTGTGCGGTGTGATTTCGGTGCATGTGTAGCTCGCCGCTTGCCCGCTGCGCAACACCGCTAGGGCCACTGGCAACATCCACTGATCGGCCAAGTGCGGGCCTAGTGCACCAGTACTGCGTTGGTAGGTTTGCACTTCGTCAGCCAGTCTTTTCGCCACCTGCTCTGACGACAAACTGCGCTCGCCCAGCTGGCAAAAAACCTCAGTGATGTGTTCGTATTCGAGCGTGGCCAGCAGCGCGTTGCCCGGCCCTTCGTTTTGTCGCGATTGTGGTGTGCGCAGCGTTTTGGCCTCAAACGTCCAACCCATGCGCTGGCCCAGCGCTTCCAGCTCGCGCACCGCCACGCCCCGCGACAAGCCAGGCACCAGCGCTTCGCCCCAAGCGTTTTGAAGCACCCCGCGTTCCAGTATGTCGAAAGGTGTGAGCGCAGTCGACGCCGGTTTGATGCGTGCCTCAACTTCGCCGCCGCCCGCCGGATAAAAACCGCGCCGCTGAATGTGTAGATCCAACCCTATGCCCAAGCGGCGCAGTAACGGCGCGAATGTCCGCTCCAGAAAATCAAACGGTGGTGCCATGGGGTTGTGTGTGCCGCCGGAAAGCTGCACGCAGCTCTCGCCTTCCGCCAGCATCAACGCTGGCAACACCGTTTGCAGCACCAGCAGGCAACTGCCTGCTGTGGCAATCTGAAACCGGTAGTCGCCCGCCCGCACTGCGTTGGGCGTGAAGTGCAATTCTTGCGAGCCCAACTCGGCACCTTCTGCGCGCCCATCGCTTACCGCGACAGCCGCTTGCACGCAGGCCAAGTGCTGGCGCATTAAGCCCGGCCTAGGGCGTTTGGCGCGGACATGTTGGATGTGCAGCGGGCGGCCGGTGACCATGGACAGGGCCAGCCCAGTGCGCAGGATTTGGCCACCGCCTTCGCCGGTGGATCCGTCTAGGTTGATGGCACACACATTCACATCTGTCATGGCAATGACTCGTTTCGAACCGGTGTGTCGGTGTCGTACCGGAGCACAGCCTCATGCAACAGCGCATCCAACTCCGCACTTCCCACCGCTGGCACCGCCTGCACGGGCTCGGCCACATTGCGCGCCAATTCGGCCTCGATAAAGGCGTGAATGCCCGGCCAGCGGGGGCTGGTGGCGGCTTCGCCTGCGCGCATTTTTACTTCCAGCAAAGCGTTGATCTCATCGATTAACGCCGCGTCGCGCGTGGCGTCCAGCATGTGCTGCGCCAGCTCGGCAAAGCGCATGGGCGGAACGGTGCCTTCGCTTCTAATCCAGCGCGCGGCCAGCAGCGGGCGCAACACGTACAGATATTTTTTGTAGCGCACTTCATCCGCTTGCAGGTGTTCACGAAAGTTCTTTTTTGCCATGGACGCGTAGTGGTGCCAGGCTTTGGCGTTAGAAAACACCTGCGCTGCTAGCGTCCGAAAGCGCGCCATGGTTTCCAGCTCTTCGCGGTACACGATCGGCGAACCCAGCCATTCGAGCAGCGTGGGGTTGGACTCGCGCATCAGGCCCAGCGCTTTGCGCAGGTCCCAGCCGATCACGTCCAGGTCGCCGCTGATGGGCACCTCGATCACGTCGCGCGCTGGCGCAACCGTGAGGTACCAAGGCAGCCGATGCACGTAGATGAAGCGCACGTCGTAGTCGCTGTCGGGCGAGGCAAAGCCCCAACCCCGGCTGCCAGATTCGCAGGCAAATAGTATGGTGACGTTATGCGTGGATTCGATGCGCTGCAGCTCCTGCATCACTTGTGCGCGCACGTGCGGCTCGACGGGGTGGGCGGAGTGCAATCGCTCCTGGGGTTCTTTTTCAAGCATAAAAAGTGCCTCTAGCGCTTATAAAACTTGCGCTGGTAGCTATCAAATTAGAAATGTGTTCTTCTTCCGATCAAGCCAGGAGATTCAGCCCCCCGATTAATCCGTGGCACTGGCTGCGATGGCGGCAAGCGTCCGGCTGCGCGGATTCCACACGGTAAAGCACCAAATGCCCGACCACTCTTTGCCATCATCGAAATAAGGGCTCCAATCGCTGCACGCCGGGTCGCGATCCGGGTAGCCTACCCAATCAAGCACCTGAATGTCTTGATCCGGCAATAGGCCCGTCAGACGGCAGAACCACGGGAAAAGGGTGCGATGCGCCTCCGTGCCTTTGAGACGCAGACCATAGGGGGGATCGTCGAAAGACACCGCAAGCCGCTCAAACCAACTGGCGGTTTTTTATTGAACATGACTCGTAAATCGATGACCTGCCGGAAATCGATCCTTCGACACGACGGCATCCGCATCTAGCGGACGGGCACTGGCCTGATCCACGTAGAAGTTGAGAGGCTCGGGTTGTTGGGCGCTGTACTTCGGGTCGCGCGCCACCACTGCGTTCCAGTGCGCGGTTTGCTTGAGGCGTAGTGCATTGAAGAGCACGCGCACGGCTGCGCGGTGGTGGTGTTCTACAGCGGAGCTGGTCGCTTCCTTTAAGTCGCATAGCGCAAACTCAAACACACAGCCAAGTTCGTCCATCGATGCGCACAGCTCCACGGCTGCGGGGCTTTCTATCGCCGAAACGGTGCCCGGTGTCTCATCGTCAGTGGGCACAAAGCGCGGTTTTTTTCTTTTCATCGGGTCGTCTCCTGTTTCTGCGATTACGGTTTTGCAGAGCGTGGCGGTGCTTCGCGCTCACCACGTCGCGCTATCCCTTCACGCACAGCACTTGCTTGAGCGTGTACACCACCTCTACCAAGTCCGCCTGCGCGGCCATCACGGCGTCGATGTCTTTGTAGGCCATCGGAATCTCGTCAATGACGGCTTCATCCTTGCGGCACTCCACGCCTTCGGTGGCGGCGATTTGGTCGGCCACGGTGTACATCTTTTTCGCCTTGGTGCGGCTTATGGTGCGGCCCGCGCCGTGGCTGCAGCTGTTGAAGCTCTCGGGGTTGCCCTTGCCGCGCACGATGAAGCTTTTGGCTCCCATGCTGCCGGGGATGATTCCGAGCTCGCCTTGCTTGGCGCTCACCGCGCCCTTGCGGGTCACGTACACCTCTTGCCCAAAGTGCATTTCTTTTTGCACATAGTTGTGGTGGCAGTTGACGGCTTCCAAGTGCGTCTCAAACGGCTTGGAAATGACTTTGCGCAGCGCCCCAATGGTGGCTTGCATCATCACTTCGCGGTTCAGGCGCGCAAACTTTTGCGCCCAGCCCACGCCGCGCACGTAGTCGCCAAAATACTGCGCACCTTCTTCAAAGTAGGCCAGGTCTTGGTCGGGCAGGTTGCGCTGGTGCAGTTCGGCATCTTTTTTGGCCAGCTCGATAAAGTGCGTACCAATGGCGTTGCCCACCCCGCGCGAACCACTGTGCAACATGATCCAGACGGCACCCGCTTCGTCCAGGCACACCTCCACAAAGTGATTTCCGCCGCCCAGGGTCCCCATGTGGCGGTAGTTGTTGGTATTTTTGAGGCGCGGGTAGTCGATACACAGCGCATCAAATTCATCCACCAGCTGCGCCCAGGCCACATCCGCCGCTGCCGGCGGATTGGTCCACATGCCTACCTCGCGGGCGGAGGTGCCATGGCGATACTGTTTGGGGGCCGAGCCGTGCGGCACGGCTTTTTCAATTTCAGTGCGCAGCGGCCCCAGGTTGTCGGGCAAGTCTGCCGCGCACAGCGTGGTTTTGCAGGCGATCATTCCGCACCCAATATCCACGCCCACGGCTGCGGGAATGATGGCTTTGAGGGTGGGAATCACGCTGCCAATCGTGGCGCCAATGCCGTAGTGCACATCGGGCATCACGGCGACGTGTTTGAACACGATGGGCAGCTTGGCCGCGTTGATGAGCTGCGCTTGGGCCTGCGCTTCTACGGGGACGCCGTTGGTCCACATTTTCACTGGGACGCCGCCCTCGACTTCTAATTGTTGGTAGTTGTTCATTTGACGGCTCATCGATCAATAAAAATGCAGTGACAAGGGGTTGATGAAACTTTTAACTCCGCCACCCATTGCTGGGCCGGGATTTGAACCCGGGCGCCTCCGGCCTTTTAAAGGGGCCTTGGGCACACGGCGCGAGCGCCGTGTGCGTCTACCTGTAGTCCCATCTGCATTCGCTGCGAAAAAAAGACTGCCCCGTTGCGACAAGGAATTGGTGAAACGATCGTGCTCTACCGGACTGAGCTACGGCTTCGTTTGAAGGAAGCCGGCGGGAGTCGAACCCGCGACATCGAGCGTAAAAGGCTGTAGTTCCACCTGCATTCGCAACGCGACAGACAAAAAGGGGTGCGACAAAATCGACAAGACGTAGCCATAACCGGTTTCCCGGCTGGGGGCTCGAACCCCGGGCATCCAGATGTAGTCCTGTCAGCATTCGCACGCAAAAAAATTCAATCCAAGCTCTCCGCGTGGCGACCAACGATGGTGAGACGAAATCTTTTAGCTGCCGTCTCAACCGCATTCGCCACGCGACGACTTATTCATTCGTCTCATTCGATTCGTTTAGGTTGGTGTCACAAGCGACCAGATTCACAAGAGTGGTCTGCGGGTTCTCCGCTGCGAGCTTGCGGGCTCGCTCGACCGTATGGTGATGTACTCCTGTGGGCATTCGCTTGCGACACCTTACTTACTTATTTATTTACTAACTGTTCTCACTGCTGGGTGAGCGAGATTTTTTCTATCTCGCTCACCCAGTGGTCTGGGCTGGCGTTGCCCGAGGCAAACTGCGCCAGCATGGCAAACACGGCGTCCGTGAAGCCGCCTACATTCATGATGTCGGCGCGCTCCACCGCCTGTGTGGTGGTCGAAGGCTGAATGTCGATGCACACCAAGCGTGCTTGCGGGCAACGTTGCTTGAGGGTTTCCCACTCGCGCATCGTTTGCGTCGCGCCGCTTCTACGGGCGTCCATCCACGATTCGTTATCCGACACCAGTACCACTACATCCACCTTTGCGCGCTCCTTGTTTAGCAGAGCCAAAGGCGCGCTGCAGTTGGTGCCACCGCCACCGATAGCGGCCAACGCCTGGGCGTTGGTCATCACCGAGCCGCGGGGGTTAAGTGCCAGCTTCACTACATCACATTCAAAGGGCAGCACACGGGCCTGCGGGTTTTTCCTCAAAACTGCCGCAGCCACCAGCGCAGCCACATCAATGCAACGCACGGAAGAGGTGGCCCCCACGCGGTAGCCCGTTACGGCGGACCCCATGGAGCCCGACACATCAGGACACACCACCACTTGCCCTGCCAATGCAGGCACGTTCACCAACGCTAGCTCCATCGCATCCTGCAGCGCCTCCCGCACGGCGGCGGGCACATGCTCGCCGCAAGCCTTGAAGGCCGCCATCAACTGGTACGGGAACACCCGTGCCTTCGCGATAGCCTGTGGATCGCGCAACTTGTCCGCGACCACATCGGTCATCCCTGGCTGCTCGAACACGCCGTGGCGGGCAAAGGTGTTCAGGTTCTGACGCACCATCTGCCACGATCCCGTCCGCGCAACCTGCGCCCAGTGCAAAGGGGTTAGCTCCAGTGCGCTCAGCATCTGAAACGGCACCTCTGGCACGCCAGCCTCTTCACCAAATTCACCATCCTTCAGCGCACGCTTGAAGCGCTCGAAGGCCTGGGTGATCGGCGGCAGAGCGGCAGGGTCGAATTTGTTTCCGATCAGCCAAGCAAACCACGCTGCGCGCCATGTCTCGCTAGGCTTGGGGTGAACCATCTTCACCACATCGGCCAGCGAGGGCGTGTTGCCCACTGCAGCGTTCAGTAATTGCTTTTCGCTCGCGTTCAGTAGCCACTGTTGCACCAGCTTTTTGGGGCGCGTACCGAGGGACTTTCGCCCCAAGGCGCCGCTGCGCAGCATCTGCACAAAACCACGCAAGGTCTTGCCGTTGTCCACCACGCGACCAAACACCTGCGTCAGAAGATTCACATCACGCACAGCCAGCACAGCGGCCAGCAGCACCGGCATGTCTTTCATGTAACCCGCTTGACGGGCATACACGGCGGTTTGCGCCAAGAAGGCAGGCTTCACCTGCGCCGCCAGCGTGGTCACAGCATCAAGCTGCGCCTGTGCGTCGGCGTAAAAAGTCTGGTTCAGGCAGCCTGTTGCAGCGATTTGCGCCAACTGGTGCTTGGGGCTCAGAGCGTAGGCGAGTGCGCCTGCCTGATTCTGGGCCGCAGCCTGGGGCAGTAGCTTGCCTTTGAGAGTTTGAAAAAGCTGGATGTTGACCATGTGATTCTCCGTGTGCATTCAACTTGTATGGTTGATACGTTGCAAAGGGTGTGCCAGTTTTGAAGACCAGCGCCAAAAATATGCTAAGCCATTGATTGATATATAAAAAATTAGTTAACCGAAAATTTTTTGGAGCGCACCCTCTTTGAAAAAACTTTTATTAACTAGAATAAAAGCTAGTTTTTATCCATAGTTCTATGAAAAAAAGCAAAGTAGTCATCGGCTTTCTGGGCACCCAACTCGACTCCGGCAAGGGCGCTGGGCGCTGGGAAAAATGGCGACCCACGGTGTCTCTGGTGCAGCGCGAAGATGTGGTCATTGATCGGCTGGAGCTGCTGCACACGCTTGCTCACACAGCCCTGGCGCAGCAGGTGCAGGCGGACATTGCGACTGCATCACCAGAGACCGTGGTGAACCTGGTGCGACTCACCATGGCCGATCCTTGGGACTTTGGCGAGGTGTACGCCGCGCTGTTTGACTGGGTGCAAAGCTACCGGTTCGATACCGAGCAGGAGGATTACTGGACGCACATCACCACCGGCACCCACGTGGCGCAAATCTGCCTGTTCCTGCTGGTGGAATCGCGCCGCCTGCCGGGGGTGCTGGTGCAAACCTCGCCCCCCAAACGCCAGCAACTGGGTAACCCCGGCAGTTATGCGCTGATTGATCTGGACCTGTCGCGTTACGACGAGATTGCCCAGCGGTTTGGTGCCGAGCAGCGCGACGCGGTGCAATTTTTAAAGAGCGGCATTGCCACGCGCAATGCGCGCTTTAACGCGCTGATCGACGAGGTGGAACATGTGGCGGTGCGCTCGCGGGCGCCCATCCTGTTCACCGGGCCTACGGGCGCCGGCAAGTCGCACCTCGCACGGCGCATGTTTGAACTGAAAAAAGCTCGCTACCAGGTCGCCGGCGACTTTGTAGAAGTGAACTGCGCCACGCTGCGTGGTGACGGTGCGGCGTCCACACTGTTCGGTCACAAGAAGGGCGCTTTCACCGGCGCAGCGGCGGACCGCGCAGGTCTGCTGCGCGCCGCGCACAAGGGCGTTTTGTTTTTGGATGAAATTGGCGAGCTTGGGCAGGATGAGCAGGCCATGCTGCTCAAAGCGGTGGAGGAGAAACGTTTCTACCCCATGGGCAGCGACCGCGAGGCGGAAAGCGACTTTCAGCTGGTGGCCGGCACCAACCGCGACCTGCGCGCTGAGGTGGCGCACGGGCGTTTTCGGGAAGACTTGTTTGCACGCATCAACCTCTGGAGTTACGTGTTGCCAGGTTTGGCGCAGCGGCCGGAAGACATCGAGCCCAATGTGGATCACCTGTTGCTGCGCGCGGGCACCGAGTTGGGCCGCAGCGTGCGCTTCTCAAACGAGTCGCGAAGCGCATACCTGCGATACGCGCAGTCGCCTGAGGCGTTGTGGAGTGGCAATTTTCGAGATTTGGCGGCAAGCGTGACACGCCTTGCCACACTGGCCGATAGCGGCCGCATTGCGTTGGCGCTGGTGGATGCGGAGATCGCCCGCCTGCGTTGGCTGTGGCAGGCTGTGGGTGATGTGCGAAATGGGTTGTCGCCGCCATGCGGCCGTTTGGATGGTGAAGCTCTGGCCGAGCTGCTGGGCGAAGACACGGTGAAGGCGCTGGACCTGTTCGACCAGTTGCAACTGGCCGCCGTACTGAAGGTTTGCCGCCAAGCCCGTACGTTGTCAGATGCCGGCCGCGAGTTGTTCCAAGCGTCTCGCGGGCAGCGCACGGTGCTGAACGATGCCGACCGCCTGCGTAAGTACCTGAGCAAATATGGGTTGGACTGGGCGCGCGTATCGCGCGGGTGACTGCCGCAGCGAGGTGCCGAACGCACGGGTGGTTACCGTCTTCACGAACGACGAGTAAAACGCGGCGGGATCGTTATGCACAATCGGAGCGCCGCACTAAGCAGCACATCCGTCGACTTCTAAAAACCACTTATGACCTATCGAAAATACGTGTCCAGCGCCTGCGCGTTGGTATGCCTGAACATGCTGGTCGCTTGCGGCGGGGGCTCCAGTACGAATGCAGTCGCACCGGAAGCTCCAGTAGCACCAACGCCGGTGCCGGCACCGGGTTCCGGTCCTACCGCCGTGCCTCCGGTGCCCGAGGCCATGTCGCCACCGGGCGGCTTGTATGTGGGTTATTACGCTGAAGACCCCGTGAACAACCCGGAGGATCCAACTTACGGTGCGTTCCAGTTGCGACTGCCCGAAGGAAACGCTGAATTTTCCGGCAGCATGTACTTCACTTATGTCGGTTGCCAAACCAGCAACGTGGGCTCCATTAGCGGGGTGAAGTCGGGTCTAGATATCGGCGGCTCCATCACGGGCGATGTCGATGGCTTGGCACAAAACGGCACTTACGCCGGCCTGTACGACCCTGCAGCGCTACGGTACAGCGGTACCTATGCGTTGGAAGGCGGCAGGCAATACCGCGACTTGCGGCCTTGCATTGAGTACTACATCGCCGCCAACGGCACCTTTGAGATGTTTCCTCCCGGGGCCTCGGTACCTGCCGATTTCGGCGTGACGGTGAATGGTCGCACCATTCAATGGAGCAGCGTTGCGGGCGCACAGCAAACCTTGGTGTACGTGCTGAATGCTGCCGACACAGGTGCGTCTAATCCGGTGCTGTGGCAGCAGCTGGTGAGCGGCACCACTGCCACGGCGTTGCCTCCCTCTGTAGCACTGGTGGCGGGCACAGAATATTTGGCAGCGGTTGCCGTGGCCTCAGGCACTCAGCAGCGTCTGGCTTTTAGCAGCGTACTGTTTACCGCTCCGTAATAGCGCACTGGCCTGAGCGGACGGACACCGGGATGCCGCCATAATCCTCTCCGTGAAGCACGCCAGACCGCCGCTGGTGCCATATGGGAAACCTGGCACTGGAGGAATGTCCGGACTGCACAGGACAGCGCAGCAGCTAACGGCTGCCCACCGTGAGGTGAGGATTAGAGCAACAGAGACGAGTCAGGTCGTTTTCCACCACCAAAGGTGTTCTATCGGGGTACACGCGCAAGCGGGTGCCGGCTGGCGCAAGCCAGACGTTCAGGCGTGAGCCTGAAACCGGTAGCCACCCAAGGAGCGGAACGCGATTTGGGTGAAACGGGCAATCTCTGCGCGCAGCAATACCAAGTAGGCCAGCGTTGATGTGGTTCCGCAGAGTTGGCGGGTAGGTAGCACCGAGCCGGGTGGTGACGCCCGGCCCAGATTAATGGCGGTCACGTTGGAGGCAACTCCAACGCACAGAATCCGGCTTATCGGCGCGCTTCACACTTATTTCTCGCCCATGCGTGAAGCGCTTTGGCAGGGTGTCTAACCACCCGCTCGGGTGCTACTTTCGATGCATGGACGCACGTCTGGCGATCCAGTGGCTTTTCCTGGTGTGTCGGCCGCAGTGCAGAACACGGCGCACAGCTTCACCATCCACCCGATCCCGCTTCCCCCTTGAACGGCCCGGTCAGCTCATTCGTAATCCAGCCGGCATAAAAGCGGCCCGGCTGCGGCCGAACGCGTTCACCGTTCACGAAGCACTCGAGTTGCTGTGGATAAAACGCAAAGTGACCCGCCAGCGCTTCATAGGGCGCCATGGGGTGCGGGTAACTCCACGCGATGTTTTGTAGCGCTGATGCAGAGCCATCGGTTTGATGTGCGCGTATTGACCAATACTGCGCCGCACCCTTCCACTCGCAGTGCGACTGACCTTCGCCCGGCATTAAGTGGTCTGTGTGCACGTCGCCAGCCGGCAAGTAGAAGGTAGGCGGACTGGCGGTTTCCAGCAGGCGCAGGGCGCGGGTACCGCGGGCGATTTCCAGCGGGCCGGCCATGACCCGTACTTCACGCGAATCGGGTGCCAAGCTTGGCGGGCGAGGGTAATCCCACACCGATTCCTGACCGGGGCCTGGGGCGGCGGCGAACGGTGGGCGCGCTTCGCCCACATAGCGCCACATGGCTTTGGCGCGTGCGATTCGGGTAGGGTCTATGGTCATCGTGTGTCCTGATTCGTCAGTTTCGGGATCGGTGTGGTGCAGGACGCGACCTTAAAACTTTTCCCAAGCCTGCAAGTACCGCCACTGGCCCTCAGGCACTTTGGACAGCGGAACGCGGCCGATGCGGATGCGTTTGATCGCCATCACCCGCAAGCCCACGGCCTCGCACATGGCGGGAATTTGTCCGGGCCGAATGCCCTTCAGTGCAAAGCGCAGTTTGGTTTCGCTTTGCCAGCTGACTTTGATGGGCGGCAACGGCCGGCCGTTAAAGCTCAAGCCCTGGCACAGCTTTTTCAGCCCGTGGTCGGCGATTTGCCCAGCCACTTCCACAACGCATTCCTGCTCCAGCGATTCAATGTCTTCCTGCAGCTTGCGGGCAATGCGCTTGTCCTGTGTGTAGACCACCAAGCCGCTGGCCGGTGTTGGCAGCGGCGTAAAGCATTCCAGCTGACGAAAGTGGCGCGCCAGCACGCGTATGTCGGAAACGTCGTCCTCCATGTGCGTTTGCGGCGTGAGCAGCGTCAGGGCAGGCGGTTCGCCCTGGCTGCGGCTGCTGTGCGATTGGTGGGCTGCTTGCTGCTGCGCCGCCCCCAGCCCGGCTTCAAACCCGCAGGGCTTGTGTAGCAGCAGCGTGACGGGTTCCAGTCCAAAAGGACTGGCGTCCGGCGCCAGCTCCACGCGCTGATCCGGGCCGACGCGTGCGCCGGGCACTTCGACCAGCTTGCCATCCACGGTCACAAACCCGCCTTCGATGTACTGCTCGGCCGCGCTGCGCGATAGGCTGTGTTCTGCGGCGATGCGTTTGGCGAGTCGTTCGGTGTTGTCAGTCGTTTCAGTCATGTCAGTTATTGCCGGGTCTTAAATTGTCGTGAAGTACAAGTTCTATTCGGAAGCGGCCGAAAATCGCCGCCATGTTGCGTTGCAAATCCTCGTAATAGCTGCGGCTATCCCTGCGGTTTATGCCTTGCATGACAAAGATTCCGGCTTCTTTCCTGCTTCATCGAACTTCCACTTCACGACACTCGTGAGCGAATGCGTTCGATATGTGCGAGTAGCGAGCGCTGGGCCACGGGCCACATGCGCGGCGGTACGTCGTCGTAGGCGTGCGCCACCCAATCGTCCATGCTGCCGCCGGGCAGAGCCTGTAGCGCGGCAATGACCTTGGCCTCGCGTGCGAGCCGGTGTGCCGTGAGTTTTGCGATGGTGCCGCGCGCGCCGTTTACCGGGCCACCGAGCACGTAGCCGTGCGCGGGGAGAATAAATTCCACGCCGTGCGCCTCGCACAGGGCATCCAATCGGTCCAGAGAATCGAGGTAGTCGGCCATGTTGCCGTCTGGCGGATCAATTACCGGGGTGCTGCCGTTCAGGATGTGATCGCCGGAGAACAGCAGGGCGTCTTCTACCAGCAGCAAGCACAGGTGGTTGGCCGCGTGGCCGGGCGTGTAGATCACCTGAAAATTATGAGTAATTTGACCCTCTAGCGCTTGTCCTGTAAGCGTGAGTAGCTCATTATTTTGTAGCGAACGGTCAGGGGTGAACTGACTGGCGGAGCGGGCCGTAGGGGCCGAAGGAAGGCCCAGAATCGGCGGCGCGGGTCGGCCCGATTGCACGCACAGCGCGGCCAGCGGGGCGGCGCCAGGTGAATGATCGGGGTGCGAGTGCGTGCACACAATCATGCGAATATCGCCGCCTGCCGCGCGCCACAGCGCCTCCAAATGCGCCGGGTCGGCCGGGCCGGGGTCAATGGCGATAAAGCCCGTGGCGGGCTCGCCGACGAGGTAGCTGTTGGTGCCGGGGCCTGTCATCACGCCGGGGTTGGGCGCCGTGAGGCGCAACAGGTTTTTGCGCAGCGGCACAGCACGCGCGGTTTGCCAGTCCAGTGCATGCAGTGGCTGGCCATCCGGGCAGACCATGGCCAATTCACCGTAAGGCGATTCATGCTCCATGTAGCGGGCTTCTTTGCCCGCGAGCATGCCGGTGCGCGGGCAGCTGGTCCACAAGGGCCCGCCGTTGGCACAGGCAGCGAGCAGCGCATCGGCGCTCTCAAAAGTTGCCAGGCGCTCCAGTGTGCGCACGGTGGGATAAATCATGAAAAAGGCGCCCGCCGCGTGACGCTCCAGCGCATCCTGCGGGTGCACCCAGACTGGCTCGAACTGCTCGGTCTCATCCGCCACCGGGGTTTGGTGGGCGGGCATGCGGGCGATGAGAAACGGTACGTCGAAGCGGCGCGGCAGGTTGCGGTCGCCCATCCAGCGGGCCAGCACAAACACCTCGTCAGCCGCCAAAAGCAAACCCCGGTTGCGGCACTGCGCGGCAAAGCTCGCGGCTTTATCGGTGGGGTGGCGATCCAGCGCGGCGATGTCGGAGGCATCGGCCAAGCGGCCATCGGCGTGGCGGGCCAGGAGAATGCCCATTTCTTCAAAACTCTCGCGGATGGCGGCCAGCGCATGGGTCAGCTGCTCGTCGCTTTGATTGAGCCTGCGCGCGGCGGACGTATGTGTGGCGGGGTCGGCATCTTGGGCTTCGACTCCGCCGCCAGGGAACACATAAGCGTTGGGTGCAAAGCTGGCCTTTTTCGCGCGGCGCGTCATCAGCACTTCAAGCGCGCCGTCGCTTGGGCTGCTGCGCACCAGCAGCACGGTGGCGGCGAGCAGTGGAGCGGCGGGTTCGCGCTGCGGATGCAGTAGCTGGCTAGGGCGGGTCATGCTCCCATTATCGGGACTGTGCCCTCGATGCACTGCATGCGTGCACGGCGGAAGGTGTGGACCTGAGAGCCGCCCTGCGGCGTTGAGCCTGCGCTGCATCCCGCCCGGCATCAAAGGGAAAAACCCACAAGCTTGAGGCGGAAGATGTCCGGTCAGCCGCGCGAAGGTATCTCCAGTCCGCGCACCACCGCTGGCCGCGCTACAAACACGTCCAGCACGCGCCGCACTTGTTTGAACTCTTCGAACTTCACCAAGTCGCCAGCGTCGTAGAAGCCGAGCAGGTTGCGCACCCAAGGAAAGATGGCGATATCCGCAATGCTGTAGTCGTGGCCCATTGTCCAATCGCGGCCTTGCAAGTGCTGGTCGAGCACGCCGAGCAAGCGCCTCGTCTCGTTCACGTAGCGGTCGCGCGGGCGCTTGTCCTCGTAATCCTTGCCGGCAAATTTGTGAAAGAAGCCGAGCTGGCCGACCATGGGCCCGAGGCCACCCACTTGCCACATGACCCACTGCAGCGTATGCATGCGCTGCGCGGTGTCCGTAGACAGAAATTGGCCGCTTTTTTCAGCTAGGTACCACAGGATGGCACCGGACTCAAACAGCGGCAGCGGCTGGCTGCCAGGGCCGCTCGGGTCTATCAGCGCGGGGATTTTGTTATTGGGGTTGAGCGAAAGAAACGCGGGCGAGGTTTGGTCGTCCTTGGCGAAATCGACCAAGTGCGCTTCATATGGCAGGCCGGTTTCCTCCAGCAGGATGGACGTTTTAACGCCGTTGGGCGTGTTGAGCGAATACAGCTGAATGCGATCGGGGTGCCGTGCGGGCCACTTGCGGGTGATGGGGAAGTCGCTCAGTGCAGTCACGGGTATTTCCTTTGTTTTGAATTTCGATTCATTGAAAAAGTCCAGCGTAACGCCCGGTTGCAGCCCACGGTGTAGGCCACCAGAGCGCCCATAATTGCGACTATGGATATCGTCTTTACCAAGATGCAGGGCGCCGGCAACGATTTCGTCGTGCTGGATCAAACGGCATCCCCTCAGTGGCTGTCGACCGAGCAGATTCGTTTTCTCGCCGACCGCCACTTTGGCGTGGGTGCCGACCAAGTGCTGTGCGTGCGTCCAGCGCCCCATGCCGGTGTGGATTTTGAATACGTCATCTACAACGCCGATGGCGGCGAAGTGCAGCAGTGTGGCAACGGTGCGCGCTGTTTTGCGCGCTTTGTGCGCGAGAAAGGCCTGAGCGAAAAAAGCAGCTTGCGGGTGCAAACCCTGGCGGGAATCATCGTGTTGGAGCTGGCCGCCGATGGCGTCACGGTGGATATGGGTCGACCTGTTTTTGACCCGCTGCAAGCACCGTTTACCGCCACCGGCCTGCAGCCTCAAGCCGAGGGTCAGTGGCAAACCTGGCCTTTGACGCGCGATGCTCACGGCCAGGAAACCTGGCTGCACGTGGCGGTGTTGTCGATGGGCAACCCGCACGCGGTTCTGCTGGTGGACGACGTCGACACCGCACCTGTGGCCGAACTTGGCCCGCTGATTTCCAACCACCACCGCTTTCCTGAGCGTACCAACGCCGGGTTTATGCAAATCGTCGATGCCCACAACGTGCGGCTGCGCGTGTTTGAACGCGGGGCCGGTGAAACCCTGGCCTGCGGTACTGGCGCGTGCGCGGCCGTGGTGGCGGGGCTGCGCATGGGCCACCTTGCGTCGCCGGTGCAAGTGCGCACCTTGGGCGGCGAACTTTCTATCGCATGGAGCGGCCAAGCGGCCGACTCTGTTTTCATGACAGGCCCGGCCACTACGGTGTTCGAAGGCCGCATTCAATTACCGGATTTTCCATGAGCAACAGCGCCCCGGTGTCTCCCATTACGGAAGAAGACATCGCCCACTTTCTCGCCAATACGCCCGAGTTTTTCGAGCGCCACGCCGAAATGCTGGCCAGTGTGCAAATCGCCAGCGTGCACGGCCAGCGTGCGGTAAGTCTGCAGGAGCGCCAGGCAGAAATGCTGCGCGAGAAAATCAAAGGGCTGGAGCAGCGCGTCATGGAAATGGTGCGCAACAGCCACGACAACGAAGCTATTTCACACAAAGTTCACAGCTGGGGTTGCGAGCTGCAGCGCATTTGTGAGCCGGCTGATATTCCCGCCGCAGTGGTGCAGGGGGCTGAGCAATATTTCGATATTCCGCAAACCGCCATTCGTGTTTGGAGTGTGGCCGACGACTACGCCTCGCATTCCTTCACCCAAGGTGTGAGCGACGATGTGCGCGCCTTTGCCAGCTCGCTCACCATGCCGTTCTGCGGTCCTAATTTGGGCTTTGAGCCCGCCAGTTGGCTGGGCCGCGTGGCGGTAGAAGAAGGCGATAGTTCCGCGGCCCAATCGCTCGCTCTGCTGCCACTGCGCGAAGGCCCTATCGATAGCGCCACGCCGGCCTTTGGCCTGCTGGTGCTGGGCTCGCCTGACCCGCACCGATTCGAAGCCACCATGGGCACAGAGTTTCTTTCGCGCATGGCGGAGCTGGCCAGCGCGGTTATTCAGCGACTGCGCTAACGGATCGCGCTGTGTCATGACGGCGCCGCCACTATTGCCTGTTGGGTCTGTCGCCCCGGTACCGCTCGATTCAGCGGCGATGGCGCCAACAGCGCCATTAGTGCCATTAGTGCCATTAGTGCCATTAGTGCCATCAGCGCCGTTAGCCGAACCAGTCGATGCGGCCTGGCAGCCACCGCCCGAAGTCACGCGTTATCTCGAATACGTGCGCGTCGAAAAGCGTTTGGCGGACCGCACCTGCACGCTTTATTCGCTGGACCTTGCACGGCTGATCCGCATGGCCGACCAAGCGGACGTGCCGTTGTTGGCTCTGCAGCCCGCTCATGTGCGCCGCTTTATTGCACAGATGCACGCGGGTGGACGCAGCAGCCGCGGCATTGCGTTGATCCTTTCAGGCTGGCGCAGTTTTTTTACGTGGGCCGGCCGCCAGGGTTTGGTGGCCAGCAACCCGGTGCAAGGCGTGCGAGGCCCTAAAGCGAGCAAGCCCTTACCCAAAGCACTGGGGGTGGACGACGCAGTGCGCCTGGCTGAATTCCAAAGCACCGGCGCGGACCCGTGGCTGGAAGCCCGCGACGCGGCCATGGTCGAGCTGCTCTACGGCTGCGGCGTGCGCGTGGGGGACTTGGTGGGGCTCGACTGCATGGCTGGCGTGGCCGCATCGCGCGCGGGTCGGGGCTGGATTGACCTGGAAGCGGCGGAAGTGCATGTGCTGGGCAAGGGCGGCAAGCGCCGCAGTCTGCCGCTGGGCTCGGCTGCGCGGGCGGCTGTTCAGCAATGGCTTCAACTGCGGGGCACTGCTGGCGATGCGGCGCTGTTTGTCGGCCAACGCGGCGCGCGCCTGACTGCCCAATCGGTGTGGAAGCGCCAGCGCCAGCGCAGTGGTCTGGCGGGTCTGACCACGCCGGTGCACCCACACATGCTGCGCCATTCCTTCGCCAGCCACCTGTTGCAGTCGAGCGGCGATCTGCGCGCGGTACAGGAGCTTTTGGGCCACGCCAACATCACCACCACACAGGTCTACACGCGGCTTGATTTTCAACACCTGGCCAAGGTCTACGACGCGGCGCATCCGCGCGCGCGCAAAAAACCTGACTGACGTTTGGTTGTTCGTCACAGCGAAGCTGGCGCTGCGCCAGCCTCGCTAAACTTTGGCGCAAACCCGCTCTGTGCGGTATTTCATCGAAAGTAAAGCATGTCCCTGATTCCCGTCACCATCCTCACCGGCTTTCTCGGCTCCGGCAAAACCACGCTTCTCAAACGTTTGCTGAGCGAAGCGCACGGCCAGAAGATCGCCGTTATCGAAAATGAATTCGGCGAAGAAAACATCGATACCGAAATTTTGGTGACCGAATCTAAAGAGCAGATTATTCAGATGAGCAACGGCTGCATTTGCTGCACCATTCGCGAGGACTTGCGTGAAACCCTGCAGGATTTGGGTGCCAAGCGCCGCAAGGGCGAGCTGGACTTCGAGCGAATCGTGATTGAAACCACAGGCTTGGCCGACCCGGGCCCGGTGGCGCAAACTTTCTTTATGGACGAGGAGATTGCCGAGACCTATCTGCTCGACTCCATCGTCACGCTGGTGGATGCTGTGCATGCGCCGCAGCAGCTCGATCAGCGCCAAGAAGCGCGCCGACAGGTCGGTTTTGCTGACCAAATTTTTATCTCCAAAGCGGACTTGGTAAAGCCTGCCGATGTGGAGGCATTGATCCATCGCCTCAAACACATGAACCCGCGCGCACCCATGAAAGCGGTGCATTTTGGCGAGGTATCGCTCAAAGAGGTGTTGGATTTGCGCGGCTTTAATTTGAACGCCAAGCTGGATATTGATCCAGATTTTTTGAAGGACAAAGACGCACGGAGCCATGACCACGCGGATGAAAAACATGGCCATGGGCATGACCATGACCATGACCACACCGATCATTGCGATCACCCGTCCCACCAGCACGGCGGCGCTCACCACCGCCATGACGATGACGTGAAGAGCTTTGTCTACCGAAGCGCCAAGCCGTTCGATCCGGCCAAGCTGGAAGACTTCTTGGGCGCTATCGTGAATATTTATGGCCCGCGCATGCTGCGCTACAAGGGCGTCCTCAGCATGACTGGTACCGAGCGCAAGGTTATTTTCCAGGGCGTGCACCAGTTGATGGGCAGCGATCTCGGGCCCGCTTGGGCGGCCGGAGAAAAGCGCGAAAGCCGCATGGTATTTATCGGCATTGAGCTGCCGCTCGACATTCTTGAGCAGGGGCTGGATCAGTGCTTGGCCGCCTGATGGGCACCATACCGGCAAAAAGTAAGAGTGTTGCCGGCTTTGTCGGTGCACTCTTTCGCCACCGTCGCTAAGCGGCTAAAAGACCTTTTCAAAGGACCCGTTGAGTCAAAATTTCCTCTCTCTTACGCCATACCTTCAGTGCGGTATTGCCAGGTGGCTACAATCGCGCCCCGGTTCATACCCGTCGGCATTCTGCCGCCGAGCTAGCGCACCCGCGCACGACCAACCGACATGCGAGGAGACAGGAATTGAAAGCTGATACCAGCAAAGCTACGCCCGCCGCCAAGGCAAAGGCTGGCGCAGCCAAGACTGTTGCCCCCAAGGCAGTGGCCAAGTCCGCTGCCAAAACTCCTGCTAAAGCAGCCGTCAAGGTTGCAGCTGCCGTGAAGCCCACTGCTAAGGCTGTAGCGCCTGCCGTGCCAGCAGCGCCGATTGTCTCCAGCGGCGTGGTGCGTAGCCCGCGTCCGTCGTCACGCCTGACGCAGCTGACCGTGCCATCGATGGCGCAGTCGGTGGCATCTACCGCAGCCAAGTCAAGTTATGCCGCACCGCCGGTGCCGCGTACGGTCCAGACCGTTCCCATGGCCCCCCCCCAGAAGGACGCCAAGCTGGCCAACAACTGGAAAACCAAAACTGTTGAGCAGCTGGTCGACTCCGAAGTCATGGCGATGCCAGACTCGGAGTACATGAACGAGAAGCAAACGGCTTACTTCCGTCACAAGTTGGTGTTGCTCAAGCAGGACATGCACAACAACGCTGGCGAGACCACCGAGCACTTGCGTACAGACACCGTGGTGACGCCTGACCCAGCTGACCGCGCCACCATAGAAGAAGAGCACGCGCTGGAACTGCGCACCCGCGACCGCGAGCGAAAACTACTCAAGAAAATTGAGCAATCCATCAACCGCATTGATGCGGGTGACTACGGCTTCTGTGACGAAACTGGCGAGCCCATCGGCGTCGGCCGCCTGTTGGCGCGTCCCACCGCAACGCTTTCGCTTGAGGCACAGCAGCGCCGCGAGCTCAAGCAGAGAATGTTTGGCGATTAAGAATTTATCGGCAGATCACTTCAAAGACCGCCAAAGCCACTGCAGCACCGTAAACTGTTCTGTATGAGCAAGGAAGAATCTCCTCCCGGCGGGCTGCTGTCCAAGGTGGTGCGGTTTGTACGAAACCCCACCGTCAGTTGGACCCATCTGGACTCGATCGATGCGGATCGCGAAAGCCAGTACAGCAAACAGATGCTCAAGGAGATGATTGAGCGCAAGCGTCGCAACGATTTTGTGCGCCGCCGCGAGTTCGATCAGCTACGCAAGCTGCGTCAGCGTGACGCGCTTGCCGGCCAGCGGGTGGAAGACCCCGCTGCGCGTCCCTCTTTTTTTCAAAGCAGCTTGACCTCGCCCGACGACCGCGCCGTGACAATAAAGAAGATCGACGAAATAGAAGCGCAGATGTCCATGCAATGGTGGAAAAGCAAGCAAAACCAGGGTGCTACCCATCCAGCGCCAACGTCAGCGCCCGCGGCGGCGGCGGGTGCTGGGCGAATAGACGGCGCGCACGAGCACTCGATGGACTTCGCTCCGACAGCACCTTTGTCGATGCCTATGCCGCTTGCCATCCCTGCCGGAGGACCGGCAGCTCCCTTGTTTGAAGGCCGAGCGTCCGAGCTGGGTGCATTGAATGCGCATGACGGCATAAAGTCAGGCGCTGCAGCAACTTCTACTGGAACAACCGGTACGCTGGGGTTGCCACAGTTGGCGAAATTTGTGCACCGCCCGGACCTTGAGGAGGCAGCGCTGAGGTTTGCCAATGGCGACCACGACGGGGCAGAGGCGAGCTTGCAAGAAGTGCTTGCACAGAATGCCAACGAAGAGCCCGCCCAGCAGCTAGAGATCTGGATGACCTTGTTCGATCTCTACCGAGCAACGGGCCGGCAAGAGAGTTTTCATGCATTGGCGCTCAGTTTTGCGGCGCGTTTTGACCGTTCTGCACCGCTGTGGTTTTCTATGCCAGCTCAACTGGGGATGGAAATTACGCTCGCTGATGCAAGCACGACGGCTCCCAAGCGCGAATTTTCCTGGAATGCGCCGCCCACGATCACTTTGCAGACGGTAGTAGCGCTTCAGGCTGCCGTTGCACGCGCGGAGCCACCTTGGGCCTTAACGTGGTCGCGGCTAAAGGCTATCGACGAAGCGGCGTTATCCGCTTTGGCCACTGAAGTGGGCCGTTGGGCAGACAAGCCTGGCCAAATTAATTTTGTCGGAGCAGACAACCTTTACGGCGTGCTGGAGGCCAACACCCAATCAGGCCAACGGAACCAAGATCCGGAATGGTGGAGGTTGCGCATGGCGGTGCTGCGTTTGATAGGGCGGCCTGACGAGTTCGAAATGGTGGCGCTTGATTACTGCGTGACCTATGAGGTCTCGCCGCCGTCTTGGCAGTCGCCCCAATGCGCCTACCATGGCGACGTCGGCGACGATGCGCCTGCACAGACCGCCGAGGGGTTTGCGGTGCCGGCCGGGCAAGGTGCGCCAGCCTCCACTATCGGTGGTCTCAGCATGCCCGCCGCTTTGGCGGCGGTTGCTGATGGCTTGGTGGGAGAGCTTGAGGGTGATGCTACCGCGGCGCTCGAAGATGTGGTGGATAAAACCTCTGAGCATGCCCTGCTGCAGGTGCGCTGTGACCGGTTGATTCGCATTGACTTTTCAGCCGCTGGCTCGGTGCTGAACTGGGCTGCTGAACAGCAAGGTCAGGGGCGGGTTGTGCAGTTCGCCAACTTGCATCGCCTGGTCGCCGTATTTTTCAATGTGGTTGGCATCAGCGAACATAGCTGGGTCATCGCCCGCAAGGACTAGCCTTACTCGGCCGCTTGAAATTGGTCCTGCGGCCCTCAAATCGAGGGCTATGGACAACTCTCACCATGCGCCGGTTTATCACGGCACCACTATTCTTAGCGTCCGTCGGCAAACGCCGTCTGGCATGCAGGTTGCCATTGGCGGCGATGGCCAGGTTACGTTGGGCAACATTGTTGTCAAGGGCACTGCTCGCAAAATACGCCGCCTGCACCACGGCAGGGTGCTGGCGGGTTTCGCGGGTGCCACTGCCGATGCCTTTACTTTGTTTGAACGCTTCGAGTCAAAGCTGGAGCAGCACCAAGGCAACTTGGTGCGCGCTGCCATCGAGCTGACAAAAGACTGGCGCACCGACCGGGTGCTCCGCAAACTCGAAGCAATGCTGGCAGTGGCAGACCTAGAGGCCTCGCTCATCATCACCGGCAATGGCGACGTGTTGGAACCTGAGCAGGGCATCGTAGCCATCGGCTCTGGCGGTTCCTATGCGCATTCCGCCGCCAAGGCGCTGCTGCAAAACACCGAGCTACCGCCGGCTGAGATCGTCAAGAAATCGCTGGAGATCGCGGGCGAGCTGTGCATCTATACCAACATGCACCACACCATCGAGACCTTGTGAGTCGGGCTGCGGCTGTGGACGTACGTCGCTCGTGTCGCAAAAAAATATCAAATTAATAGCTGCCTGCCGGCTTAGTTAAAGCGCCAGAGGCCAAAAAGACCTGAAATTTATGTCCTCCATGACTCCCCAGGAAATTGTCTCCGAACTGGATCGCCACATCGTTGGCCAGAAAAGTGCGAAGCGCGCCGTGGCGATTGCTCTGCGCAACCGCTGGCGGCGTCAGCAGGTGGCGGCCGATCTTCGCCACGAGATTACGCCCAAGAACATTTTGATGATCGGCCCCACGGGCGTCGGAAAAACCGAGATTGCGCGCCGTCTTGCCCGGCTCGCCCACGCGCCGTTCGTCAAAGTAGAGGCGACCAAATTCACCGAGGTCGGCTATGTCGGCAAGGACGTAGACGCCATCATTCGTGATCTGGCCGACGTCGCGGTAAAGCAGCAGCGCGAGCTGCACATGCGCCAGGTGCGCTCGCGCGCTGAAGATGCGGCAGAAGAACGTCTGCTGGATGTTTTGCTACCGCCCGCGCGCGCTACGGGTGCAGCGGCAGAAGCAGCTGCGCCGCAAATGCTGGAGCCACAGGAAACTCGGGGCGGCACGGCGCGCCAAGTGTTTCGTAAGAAGCTGCGTGAGGGCGAGCTCGATAGTCGCGAAATCGAGCTGGAGGTGGCCGATGCCCGTCCGCAGGTGGAAATCATGGGCCAACAAGGCATGGAAGACATGGCCGAGCAATTGCGCGGCATGTTCAGCCAGATGGGCCAAGAGCGCCGGCACAAGCGCCGCCTGCCCATTGGAGAGGCACGCCAACTGCTGATTGACGAAGAAGCCAGCAAGCTGGTCAACGAAGACACCATCAAAACGGAGGCCCTGGCCAATGCTGAGCAAAACGGTATCGTTTTTATCGACGAAATTGACAAAGTGGCTTCGCGCCAAGACACCGGTGGAGCCGAGGTATCGCGCCAGGGCGTGCAGCGTGACCTGCTGCCGCTAGTGGAGGGCACCACGGTGTCCACCAAATACGGCGTGGTCAAGACCGACCATATCTTGTTCATTGCCTCTGGCGCGTTCCATGTGTGCAAGCCGAGCGACCTGATTCCTGAACTGCAAGGTCGGTTTCCAATCAGGGTCGAGCTGGAGCCCCTGTCCGTACTCGATTTCGAGGCCATCCTGCAGCAGACGGATGCTTCCCTGGTACGCCAGTACCAAGCGCTGCTAGCCACTGAGGGCGTCACGCTAGAGTTCTCGCAGGACGGTATCAGCCGCCTTGCGCGTATCGCGTTCGAGGTGAACGAGCGTACCGAAAACATTGGTGCACGCCGGCTGTCGACCGTCATGGAGCGCCTGCTTGATGAAGTCAGCTTCGAGGCTGCACACCTGAGCGGCCAAACCTTGCACATCGACGCCGCATATGTCGATGAGCGACTGAAGGCTCTAAGTCAAGATGAAGACCTTTCCCGCTACATTCTTTGACGTTAATGCACCGGCGAGCGTCGTTGCGTGATGGACCGGATAGTGCGCAAGCGCCACGCTGGCCCGGCGGTTTGCCGCCTGTAACCGCCGAGCCACTGCGTCAGATCTGCGTGCCTAGACTTCACTTTGACTGCGCGCGCTAAGCTGTTATGGCGTAAAGATATTTTTGATATCCGCATTTAAAGTTTGCGCTAAGTCGTTGATTTCATTGCAAGAAGATGTTGCAAACGCCCTTGTCCCGAGGGTGATTCCTGCTACAGTGCAAAAAAGTGCAATTAAGTGGTGAAAAGTGCCTAGCCGACTCCGGTAGGCCCCGCAGTTGCACTCCACAACAGCAGGGGAGGGGCGGATGGTTTTTCAAGGCGCGTCGTCGCTCAGTCTCGATGCCAAGGGTCGGCTTTCGGTGCCTACCCGGTATCGCGACGTCCTGAGCGCAAACGCCGCCAGCCAGCTCACCATCACCAAGCACCCAGACGGCTGTTTGATGATCTTCCCGCGCCCCGAGTGGGAGAAATTTCGCGAACGTATTTCCGATCTTCCAATGTCGGCTGCTTGGTGGAAACGCATGTTTCTGGGCAATGCCATGGACGTGGACGTGGATGGTACGGGCAGGGTGCTTGTCTCGCCTGAGCTGCGCCAAGCCGCAGGAATCACCCGTGAGGTGCTGCTACTGGGCATGGGTCGCCACTTTGAGCTTTGGGACAGGGCCAAGTACGAAGCCGAAGAAGCAGCAGCCGTGCAGGGTGAAATGCCCGAAGTGGTCAAGGGCCTGTCGTTTTGACAGCGACCACGCAAGCCCCCCTGAGGCACACCACCGTCTTGCTGGACGAAGCGGTGGACGCCCTGCTGGCTGACGCAGTCGATTTCCCCGGAGGGTTGTGGGTCGATGCGACTTTTGGGCGCGGCGGCCATTCCCGGCGCATTCTTAAGCGCATCGGGCCGCAGGATCGTCTTCTGGCCTTCGACAAAGACCCGGAGGCCATCAATGAAGCGGCGCGCATCCCCGATGCGCGTTTTTCTATACGGCACGAAGGCTTCAGTGGGCTCGCAGATATGGCCCCGAAGGGCGCTGCGGGTGTGCTGTTCGACCTCGGTGTTAGCTCGCCGCAGATCGACTCGCCAGAGCGCGGCTTCAGTTTTAGATTTGACAGTCCGCTGGACATGCGCATGGACCCCACCCGGGGTATCACCGTCGCAGAGTGGCTGGCGGATGCCAGCGTTGAACAAATCACGGAGGTGATACGTGAATATGGTGAAGAACGGTTTGCTGGCCCCATTGCAAAGGCGATTGTTGCGTGGAGGCTTGATCAGGGCCCCCTTCGCACAACCGCCGAACTTGCCCATCTCGTGGCTGGCGCGGTCAGGACCCGCGAGGCGGGTCAGAACCCAGCAACGCGCACCTTTCAGGCTCTTCGGATTTTCATCAACGCCGAGCTTGAAGAGTTGCAACAGGCCCTAGACGCTTGCTTATCGGTCCTCGCACCGGGCGGACGGTTGGTCGTTATCAGCTTTCATTCGCTGGAAGACCGCATTGCCAAGCAATTCATTGCACTGCATTCCAAGGAGGTGTTTGACCGGCGTGCGCCGTTTGCCAAGCCACAGGTGATGAAGCTTGAAGCGATTGCCAGGGCCCGTCCTGGTTCGGCCGAAGTGGCTTCCAACCCGCGTGCGCGCAGTGCCATCATGCGTGTGGCGCGCCGCACAGACGCCTGAGACCAAATGGCCCGTCTCAATCTTTTTCTGTTCGTGACAGTGCTCGCCAGTGCACTGTTTCTGGTGCACAAGCAATACCAGTCGCGCGTGCTGTACACCGCGCTGCACCGAGCGGTGGCAGAAACTCGACAGCTCGATACCGAGCACGATCGGCTGCAGGTGGAAAAGCGCGCGCAGGCGACTCCGCTGCGGGTTGAAACATTGGCGCGCACAAAGCTCGATATGCGTTCGGCTACGCCGGCCATTACCCGTTACATCTCGCAGCCTGAGGGCGCCGCGTTGGGGCTGGCCGCAGGCCGCGCCGCAGCGGGCACCGACAAGCCTGCATCGACACCGGCCGCTGGCACTCGTCCCGATGTGCCGGCCGGCGGCCGCGTGGGGAGCGTGCAATGAGCCGCAGCGTGCGCTACACCATGAGCCCGCTTCTGGCGAGTAAAACGCCGGTCTGGCGCAGCAAATTCATTGTCGCTTTGGTGGCACTGGGCTCTGTGGGTCTGGGCGTACGTGCGTCGTACGTGCAGGTCATCAACAACGATTTTTTCCAGCGCCAGGGTGAGGTGCGCTTTGTGCGCACGCTGGACTTACCAGCCAACCGCGGTCGTATTTTGGACCGCAACGGATTTATCCTCGCGTCCAGCGTGCCGGCCGCCAGCATTTGGGCCATTCCGGAGGATGTGGAGCAAGGCACGCCTGAGGCCACAGCGCAGCTCAAGAAACTCGCGACGTTGACGGGTATAAGTTACAGCTCTCTTAAGACGAAGCTGTCGGACGAAGACAAAAACTTTGTCTGGCTGGAGCGTCAGCTGGAGTGGGATGTGGGTCAACAGATCGCGGCGCTCAAAATCAAGGGCATCTACCAGCGCAAGGAATACAAGCGCGAATATCCGGAGGGCGAGTCCGCCGCGCACATCGTGGGGTTCACCAACGTCGAAGACAAGGGTCAGGAGGGTGTTGAGCTCACGTTCAACAATCAGCTGGCCGGGAAGGCCGGCTCTGGTCGCGTGATCAAGGACCGCATGGGCAGGGTTGTGGAGGGGGTAGGCGACGATTTGTTGCCGGTCGACGGGCGCGACATTCAGCTGTCTATCGATAGCAAGATACAGTTTTTTGCGTACCAGAAACTGCGTGACCAAGTGATTGCCAACAAGGCCAAGGCAGGCAGCATCGTAGTACTGGACACCATTACTGGCGAAATTTTGGCCCTGGCCAATTACCCTAGTTTCGACCCGGGAAATCGCAGCAAACTGACGGGCGAGCAGTTGCGCAATCGTGCGCTAACGGACGTGTTTGAGCCCGGTTCGACGATGAAGCCCTTCACCATTGGACTTGCGCTGGAAACGGGCAGGGTCAAGCCATTGACGCTGATCGACACCACGCCCGGGCGCATCAATATCACCGGCTCCACCATTTCGGATACGCACAATTACGGTGTGCTCACGGTGCAGGGTGTGATTCAAAAGTCAAGCAACGTGGGCACCACCAAGATCGCAATGCAAATGCCTGCGCGCAAGATGTGGGAGACGTTTTCGGCTGCCGGATTTGGGCAAAAACCTCACATCGCGTTTCCCGGTGTCGTCAGTGGCCGGCTTCGGCCTTACAAAAGCTGGCGGCCCGTTGAGCAGGCTACTATGTCGTACGGCTACGGACTCTCAGCCAGCCTGTTTCAAATGGCGCGCTCGTACACCGTGTTTGCACATGATGGGCAGATTATTCCGGCCACGCTGCTAAAGACCGATACCGCAGCCGTGGGCGTGCCGGTTTTCTCGGCACTTACCGCCAGCCAGATCCGCACGATGTTGCAAATGGCCGCATCGCCCGGCGGTACCGGCCAGAAAGCGCAAACGTTGGGCTATTCCGTAGGCGGAAAGTCGGGCACCGCCCGCAAGCAAGTTGGCAAGGGCTACTCCACCACCAAGTACCGCGCCTGGTTTACCGGCATGGCACCCATTGAGGAGCCGCGAATCATCGTCGCCGTCATGGTTGATGAGCCGAGTAACGGTGCCATCTACGGCGGTGCGGTGGCGGCACCCGTGTTTAGCGAAGTGGTGCAGCAAACGCTGCGCCTGATGGGGGTGCAGCCGGATATGGCGGTCAAACCCCAGATCGTTGCCGACGCACCAGAGGAGCCGCTTTGACGCACGAGATCAGTAACGTCGCTGAAGCCCTGACCTGGCTGCGCGAGCGAATGGCCGCCGCCGGCGTGCTCGACGGTAGCTTGCAAATCGACAGTCGCCGCATCGCGCCGGGCGACGCGTTTATCGCTTGGCCTGGAGCAGCCACCGACGCTCGTTTGCATTTGGCCGACGCCCGTACGCGTGGTGCCATTGCCTGCTTGGTCGAGGCTGAAGGAGCGGATGCGTTTGATTTGACGGGCGCGGACGTCGCCACGTTTGCCGGACTCAAAGCCGCGACGGGCGAAATTGCTTCCGCCTGGTTCGCCCACCCGTCACGCGCCCTGTCAATGGTTGCCTTTACAGGCACCAACGGCAAGACAAGCAGTGCCTGGTGGTTGGCCGATGCGCTATCGAAATATGAGCTACCTACCGGCCGCCTATGTGCTCTTGTAGGTACTTTGGGTATGGGGTTTTTGGGTGCCCTGCAGGACACGGGGCTGACCACGCCCGACCCGGTGTTTTTGCACAGCGGTCTGCGGACATGGGTCGATGCCGGTGCCGGGGCCTGTGCGATCGAAGCTTCGTCCATTGGTCTGGCTGAACATCGGCTGGCTGGCACGCAGATTGCCGTGGCGGTGTTTACCAACCTTAGCCAGGACCATCTGGATTACCACGGCGATATGCACGCGTATTTCCAGGCCAAGCGCGCACTATTCGTTTGGCCCGGTCTACGGGCTGCAGTGATCAATATTGACGACGCCGCGGGCGCGCAGCTGCACACCGAGCTGCAGTCGGCTGGTGGATTGGAGATGTGGAGCGTTTCACAAACCGGCCCTGCGCGCGTGCGAGCCGATGCCATAGCGCTGGGCCCTGAAGGTTTGCGCTGCACTGTGCACGAAGGCCAGGAGCGCCATGCGCTGCAGACGCAGCTGATTGGCGGCTACAACCTCTCCAATCTGTTGGGCGTGCTGGCCGCCATGCGTGCTTTGGGCGTGCCGCTGACACATGCTGTGAGCGCTTGCGCGCAGTTGCGACCCGTGCCTGGTCGCATGGAGCGGTTGATACAACCGGGGCAGCCCTTGGTTGCGGTGGACTATGCTCACACGCCAGATGCCTTGGCGCAGGCGCTGCAAGCGCTACGCCCTCTGGCGCAAGAGCGTGGTGGCCAGTTGTGGTGCGTCTTTGGCTGCGGTGGTCACCGGGACGCCGCCAAACGACCGTTGATGGGCGCAGCAGCGCAGCAGCATGCCGACCGGGTGTTGGTCACCAGCGACAACCCGCGCGGCGAAGAGCCCGCTGTAATCGTGCACCAGATTTTGTTGGGCACTATCGCCAGTCAGCGTATCCGCGCCGAGCCCGATCGCGCGGCTGCCATTGCTATGGCGCTGTCCGAGGCTGCAGCGGCCGATGTGGTTTTAATCGCTGGAAAAGGCCACGAAACTTGGCAGGAAGCGGCAGGAATCAAACGCCCCTTTTCCGATGTGGAGCATGCCCGCCAGGCAATCGCGCGGCGCGCGGAGGCGTGCACATGATGCGTCTGCAGCAAGCGTTTGATTGGGTGCGCGCTGCGCAGCCGCAGGCCAAGCTCGTGGGGGCTAGCGATACCGCCATCGTCAGGGTACATACCGACACGCGCAGCTTACAGGCAGGCGACTTGTTCGTCGCGCTGCGTGGTGAAAACTTTGACGCTAGCTCGTTTCTGGCGCATGCCAATAGCCTTGGCGCGGCGGCGGCGGTAGCTCCGGGCGGCTTGGCGGAGGCTGGGCTCGCCGGTATCGAGACGACGGAACCGCTAGTCGCGCTGGGGGCCGTGGCGGCAGGCTGGCGGGCGCAGTTCGATCTGCCATTGATCGCCGTATCGGGCAGCAATGGCAAAACGACGGTCACGCAAATGCTGGCGGCTATTTTGCAGGCGCACGCGGGAGCTGCAAGCCTGGCCACGCGTGGCAACTTCAACAACGCCATCGGCGTGCCGCTTACGCTGCTGCGCCTGAACGCGTCGCACCGCTGCGCCGTGGTCGAGCTGGGCATGAACCATCCCGGTGAAATTGCGGCGCTCGCGTCTATGGCGCAGCCTACGGTTGCTCTCGTTAACAATGCCCAACGCGAACACCTTGAGTTCATGCACACCGTAGAAGCCGTGGCACACGAGAACGGCAGTGTGCTGGCTGCACTGCCTCTTCACGGCACTGCGGTATTCCCCGCAGATGACGAGCACACCGCCCTTTGGCGCGAACTCGCGGGATCGCGGTCTGTGATGACTTTTGGTTTGGCGTCGGGCAATGTGCGCTGCGTCTCCTCGCGCTGGGAAAGCACGGCTTGGGCCGTGCAATGCACCAGCGGGCACGGCGACATTATTTTTTCGCTGGCGATGCCGGGTGAACACAATGTGCGAAATGCTTTGGCCGCTGTGGCGTGCAGCTTGGCAGCTGACATTCCGCCTGACGCCATTGCGCAGGGCCTCAGTAATTTTCAAGCGGTCGAAGGTCGCTCTCGCGTTCAGCTGCTACCGGCGGCGGGACGCATGGTCACCCTGGTTGACGATAGCTACAACGCCAACCCTGATTCTGTTCGTGCGGCTATAGACGTGCTGGCCAGTCTGCCGGCACCGCGCCTTTTGGTGCTGGGCGACATGGGCGAAGTCGGGCAAGACGGACCGCGTTTCCACGTGGAGGCAGGCGCATACGCGCAAGCTCGCGGTATTGAGCAGCTTTGCACCTTAGGGGAAGCCTCTTCCCACGCTGCGACAGCTTTTGCGGGTGCGCAGCATTTCGCCAGCATGGAGGAGCTTGCCGCGACCGTATGTGCCGCTTTAGGCAACGCTGCCAGCGTGTTGGTGAAGGGCTCGCGCTTCATGCGCATGGAGCGAGTCGTGCACGCTCTGGTGCACGCGAGTGAGCAAGCCCCTGCCGGTGCGGCTCTAGCTTTGGCGTCGCCGCCGCACCACACCATTGATGCAGGGGGGCAACCATGCTGATGTGGCTCGGTCAATGGCTGCAATCGCTCTCGCCCGAGCTGGGTTTTTTGCGTGTCTTTCAGTACCTCACCATGCGGGCGGTGATGGGTGCCATGACCGCCTTGCTGATAGGTCTTCTTTTGGGCCCCTATGTGATTGGGCGGTTGGCGGCTCTCAAGATAGGTCAGCCAATTCGTACCGACGGTATGCAAACGCATTTGGTGAAAACTGGCACCCCCACCATGGGTGGCGTGCTGATTTTGTTGTGCATTACCTTGTCTACTTTGCTGTGGTCGGACCTCAGTAACCGCTTCGTGTGGATCGTGCTGATCGTCACGCTCGGCTTTGGTGGTATCGGCTGGGCTGACGACTGGCGCAAGGTGGTCTACAAAGATCCCAACGGGATGCGCTCGCGTGAAAAATACATGTGGCAGTCCATCATCGGGCTGCTGGCCGCGCTGGCCCTGGTGTTCAGTATTTCCGAGGGGTCGAACCCCAAGGTGTTTGAGCTGTTTGTCAGCTGGGTGAGTTCAGGTTTTTCTGTCGATTTGCCGCCGCAGGCGGGTTTACTGGTGCCCTTCTTCAAGGAAATAAGCTACCCGTTGGGTGTCATTGGTTTCGTGATCCTCACCTACCTGGTCATCGTCGGTTCCAGTAATGCCGTCAATTTGACGGACGGTCTGGACGGTCTGGCCATCATGCCGGTGGTGATGGTCGGCTCTGCATTGGGCCTGTTTGCTTACGTTACGGGCAGCGTGGTGTATTCGAAATACCTGCTGTTTCAGCACATACCGGGCGCTGGCGAACTGCTGGTCTTTTGCGCGGCGATGGCGGGCGCCGGGCTGGCGTTCTTGTGGTTTAACACCCATCCGGCACAGGTGTTCATGGGCGATGTGGGAGCCCTGGCACTTGGCGCGGCCTTAGGGACTGTGGCCGTGATAGTGCGCCAAGAAATTGTGCTGGCCATCATGGGTGGAGTTTTCGTCGTCGAGGCCCTGTCGGTCATGGCGCAGGTGATGTGGTTCAAATTCACCAAACGGCGTTATGGCGAAGGCCGGCGCTTACTCAAAATGGCCCCGCTGCACCACCATTTCGAAAAGAGCGGCTGGAAGGAAACGCAGGTCGTCGTGCGTTTCTGGATCATCACCATGTTGCTGTGCCTGATCGGTCTATCGACATTGAAGTTGCGATGAACGATTCCCCAGATTTGCTACCCGACATGCCGCTCGCGCCACAGTCGCCTGCCGCTGCCGCCGCGCGAGCCACTCCGGACGTTGCTGCCATCGCGCCATTGCCCATGCCAGCGCCACGCCGCAACGTGACTGAGCCTTTTCACGCGGCACGTGAAGCGTCAAACTACGTGACGCGCATGTTCACCGACATGCGAACGGCCGATGCGGCTCTCGCCGAAGATTTGGCAGAGTCCAGCGACGCGTCAATTTCAGCGCCAACGCAGCCCGTCCCGACTGAATCGCCGTCAGACGTGGTGCAAGGTCTGATGGCCGGGCAGCAAGTGTTGGTGCTCGGTTTGGGTATCTCCGGCTTGTCCATGGTCCGCTGGTGTGTTCGCTGCGGCGCGCAGGTCACAGTGGCTGACACGCGGGAAAACCCAGCGCTGCTGGAGCGGCTTCGCGCTGAAGTACCTCAGGCCCGCTTCGTAGCTGGCCCGCTCAACGCCGCATTGGTTGATCAACAAGCGCTGAATGCGGTGTACCGCTCGCCAGGTTTGACTCCCTCTGACATTGGCGCTGTGGCCATTGCCGCCGCTGGTGCGCAAGTCGTCGTTGGCGGCGAACTCGGCTTGTATGCCGACGCCCTATCAGCTTTGAGCGAACGCTGCGCCTACGAACCCAGCGTACTGGCGATCACCGGCACAAACGGCAAAACCACGGTTACTGCCCTCACCGGCATGCTATTGGAGAGCGGCGGTGCAACCGTTGCGGTGGCTGGCAATATCGGGCCGGCACTGCTAGATACGCTGGCGGCGCATTTGGATGCGGGCACCTTGCCCAGCGTCTGGGTACTCGAACTTTCAAGCTTTCAGCTGGACGCGCCTTCGGCGTTCTTGCCCACGGCTGCGACGGTGCTCAATCTTTCGCAGGACCACCTGGACTGGCACGGCAACTTCGCCGCATACGCTGATGCCAAAGCGCGTGTGTTTGGCCCGAGCGGGTTAATGGTGCTGAACCGGGAGGACCCCGCTGTCATGGCCATGCACATCGCGGCGGGCTCAGCACCCGTTGCGCCCTCGGCTCCGCTGGACGGCTTGCAGCGTGTCAAAGCAGTCAAGCCAACTGCGCGCGCATTCGTAAGTTTTGGCGGGGACATGCCCAAGCGGCCAGGCGACTTTGGCATTGAGGTGGTCAACGGGATGGCATGGCTGGTTCGCGCGCAGGAAGCAGACGAAACTCGCAAACGCAGTCCACGTCGCGCAGCCCCTGCGTCAGGTGTGCCCGATGAAGAGCTGTTCATTCAACGGCTCATGCCGGTGGACGCGTTGCGTATTCGCGGCCGTCACAACGCGGTGAACGCACTGGCCGCTTTGGCTCTGGCGCAAGCCGCAGGCGGAGCGCTAGGAACTTTGCTGTATGCACTGCGCGAATACCGCGGCGAGCCGCACCGTGTCGAGCCGGTAGGCGTTGTCGACAACGTTGAATTTTTTGACGACAGCAAAGGCACGAACGTTGGCGCTACCGTAGCGGCCATTTCGGGCCTGGGCGTTGAGCGGCGAGTAGTGGTCATTCTGGGTGGGCTAGGCAAAGGACAAGACTTCTCGCCGCTGGCAGTGTCAGTGGCGCAATACGCGCGCGCTGTCGTCCTCATGGGCCGCGATGCCCCTCTGATTCGCGAAGCTTTGCAATCCACCGCAGTGCCATTGCTTGAGGCAGACAGCCTTCAAGCCGCCGTCGATTTGGCCGCTGAGCGTGCGCACGCCGGAGACGCTGTGCTGTTATCGCCTGCCTGCGCCAGCTTCGACATGTTCAACGGGTATGAGCACCGCGGTGATCTTTTTTGCGACATGGTGCGTGCCCGCGCCAACGGCCTGGGTCAGGCCCTGGAAGGGCCGGCATGAGCACCGCGGCACACAACCGCGCGAGCCGCAGCCGCAGGTTCTTGACCTGGTTCGGAGCGCTCCGGCCTCAGGCGGGCGACGGCTTGCCGGTGCGGGCGGGAGGCATGGAATACCGCCAGTCCAACAGCACGCCTGCCAGCGTCCAAAGCCTGGATCAGGCCCTGCTTTGGGTCATCGTGACTCTGTTGGCTTGGGGCTTGGTGATGGTTTATTCCGCTTCCATCGCGATGCCCGACAACCCGCGTTTTGGCAAAATTTCAAGCACGCACTTTCTGGTGCGTCACACTTTTGCGTTGTTTATGGGCTTCGTCGCCGCACTGTTGACCTTCCAGATACCAATGGCGGCTTGGGAAAGACATGCGCGCAACCTGTTCATGTTGTCGTTGCTGCTACTCGTCGTGGTGTTGGTGCCGCACGTAGGTACGGTGGTGAATGGTGCGCGGCGCTGGCTTTCCCTGGGTATCGTCACTTTTCAGCCATCGGAACTGGCCAAGTTTGCAGTTGTCATCTACGCGGCCGATTACATGTGTCGAAAGATGGACGTGAAAGAGCGTTTTTTCCGCGCTGTGTTGCCCATGGGCGCTGCCGTTGCGCTGGTGGGCGGCCTGCTGTTGGCGGAACCCGACATGGGCGCGTTTTTGGTGATCGCCGTGATTGCGATGGGCATCTTGTTTTTGGGCGGTGTGAACGCGCGCATGTTCTTTCTAATTGCGTTCATTCTGGTACTGGCATTCGCCGCCATGGTGTGGATGTCCGAGTGGCGGCGCGAACGCATCTTTGCCTACCTCGACCCGTGGAGCGCCAAGCACGCTCTGGGTAAGGGCTACCAGCTCTCTCACTCGTTGATTGCGATAGGACGGGGTGAAATTTTCGGGGTGGGTCTTGGCGGCAGCGTAGAAAAACTTCACTGGCTACCCGAAGCCCATACGGACTTTTTGATGGCCGTGATCGGCGAAGAATTTGGCCTCATCGGCGTGGTTCTCATCATTGGTTTGTTCTTCTGGTTGACCCGCCGCATCATGCACATCGGTCGCCAAGCCATTGCGCTCGACCGCGTTTTTTCGGGTCTGGTCGCGCAGGGTGTTGGGATGTGGATGGGTTTTCAGGCCTTCATCAACATGGGCGTGAACTTGGGAGCGCTGCCGACCAAGGGGCTGACGCTCCCTTTGATGAGCTTTGGCGGCTCTGCCATCCTGCTCAACCTTATCGCATTGGCCGTGGTCTTCAGGGTGGATTATGAAAACAAACACCTCATGCGCGGAGGCCGCGCATGAGGCGTTTGTTTCACCAAAACAGGCAACTGCAACGCGCAAGCGTTGCTGGCTGCGCAGCAGGCACTGCGCGGAGGCCGCGCATGAGGTGCTTGTTTCAACAAAACAAGCCCCCCAGCGCCCCAACGCTGCTGGCTGCGCAACAGCCGATGCGCGGAGGCCGCGCATGAGCGAGCAAAAAACCGCGCTAGTGATGGCAGGCGGAACGGGGGGGCACATTTTCCCCGGCTTGGCCGTGGCTGGCGCACTGCGCGAGCGCGGCTGGCGCGTGCACTGGCTCGGCGCGCCGAACAGCATGGAGTCGCGACTGGTGCCGGCCCAGGGGTTTCGGCTGGAGACGATTGCGTTTGGTGGTGTGCGCGGCAAGGGTCTTTTGACGCTGGCCCTGTTGCCGCTACGGCTGTTGCGTGCGTTCTGGCAGGCGCTGGCAGTGCTGCGGCGCGTGCGGCCCGATGTCGTGATCGGGCTGGGCGGGTACATCTCATTCCCGGGCGGCCTGATGGCTGTGGCCCTCGGAAAACCGCTTGTGCTGCACGAGCAAAACTCGGTAGCTGGCATGGCCAACCGTGTATTGGCCGTGGCGGCAGACAAGGTGTTTTGCGCGTTTCCGGGTGCTTTGCGCAAAGCGGAATGTGTGGGCAACCCTTTGCGCTCGCCTTTTCTGCAGCAGCCTCCCCCCGCCGAGCGGTTTGCCGCGCGCAGTGGTCCGCTTCGCCTGCTGGTCGTCGGAGGCAGTCTGGGCGCGCAGGCGCTGAACGACGTGGTGCCGCAAGCGCTGGCGTTGATTCCCGCTGCCCAGCGCCCGCACGTTCTCCACCAAAGCGGTGAGAAGCAGATCGAGCGCCTGCGCGCCAACTACGAAAAAGCAGGAGTGGCGGCGGAGATCACCCCTTTCATTGACGACTCCGCCCAAGCTTTGGCCGATGCCGACGTGGTCGTTTGCCGGGCAGGCGCCAGTACGGTGACCGAAATTGCTGCGGTCGGTGCTGCCGCGATCTTTGTGCCGTTTCCTTCCGCGGTCGACGATCACCAGACCGCCAACGCCCAGTTTTTGGTGAACGCAGGTGCCGGCTGGCTCATACCGCAGCAAGAGCTCTCTCCAGAGCATCTTGCGAAAACGCTACAACATTTAGAGCGAAATACCCTTATGGAGATTGCGCTAGAGGCCAAAAAGATGCAAAAAGTAGAGGCGGCGGCCACGATTGTGCGTGCGTGTGAGGAGTTGGCCGCATGAAGCACGCGATCCACCACATTCACTTTGTCGGCATTGGCGGTTCGGGCATGAGCGGCATTGCCGAGGTGCTGTTCAACCAGGGTTACACCGTAAGCGGCTCGGACTTGGCCGACAGCGCTGTGCTGCGCCGTTTTCAGGACATGGGTATCACGACTTACCTGGGACACGCCGCGTCCAACGTGGCCGGGGCTGACGCGGTCGTTACGTCCACGGCGGTACAGGCCGATAACCCCGAGGTGCTGGCAGCGCGCGAAAAGAAAATTCCTGTGGTGCCGCGCGCATTGATGCTGGCCGAACTCATGCGCATGAAACATGGCATCGCCATCGCCGGCGCGCACGGTAAAACCACCACCACCAGCCTGGTTACCAGCGTGCTGGCCGAAGCTGGCCTGGACCCCACCTTCGTGATAGGCGGGCGGCTGAACAGCGCGGGAGCCAACGCCAAGCTGGGCGCGGGCGAATACATCGTCGTGGAGGCGGATGAGTCCGATGCATCGTTCCTGAACCTGCTGCCGGTGATGGCGGTGGTCACCAACATCGATGCCGATCATATGGAAACCTACGGCCACGACTTCGGCCGGCTTAAAAAAGCGTTCCTCGACTTCCTGCACCGCATGCCGTTTTACGGGGCCGCGGTGCTCTGCATTGACAGTCCCGCAGTGCGCGAGATCGTGCCGGACGTTACTTGCCCGGTCACCAGCTATGGCTTTTCTGAAGACGCACAAGTGCGGGCCGTGAATGTTCGGCCCGATGGTGCGCAAATGTGCTTCACCGTGCAGCGCCGCAACGGCATTACCCTGCCTGACTTGGAGGTGCGGCTAAACCTTCCCGGCGAGCACAACGTGCGCAACGCGCTTGCCGCCATTGCGCTGGCAGTGGAGTTGTCAATTGACGATTCAGCGGTGCTCCGAGCGCTGGAAAACTTCAAGGGCGTAGGGCGGCGTTTTCAAAGCTACGGCGAGCAGCCCGCTGCGGGTGGCGGCAGCTTCACCCTCATTGATGACTATGGCCACCACCCGGTGGAAATGGCCGCCACGCTGGCGGCTGCACGCGGCGCTTTTGCCGGTAGGCGCTTGGTGCTGGCTTTTCAGCCGCACCGCTACAGCCGAACCCGCGATTGCTTCGAGGATTTTGTCAAAGTGATTGGCGAAGCCGACGCCGTCTTGCTGACCGAGGTGTACGCCGCAGGCGAGGCACCGGTCGTCGCGGCGGACAGCCGGGCCCTGGCCCGCGCACTGCGCGTTGCAGGCCGCGTAGAGCCCGTTTTTGTGGACGACGTTGCAGCCTTGCCACGCTCCATCGCCGATCTCACGCGTGATGGGGACGTGGTGCTGTGCATGGGGGCCGGGTCGATTGGAAATGTAGCGTCCCGCACAGTAGAATTGCTACAAAAAAAAGAGCTATTAGCCTAGGCAGCACGTACGCTATGAACCTTCACGATTCCAATATTGATACAAAAAACCTGGGCCGGGTAGCGGTGCTCATGGGCGGAACCTCGGCCGAGCGCGACATCTCGTTGCTGTCCGGCGCAGGGGTGTTGCAAGCGCTGTGCGAGCAGGGCGTCGACGCCCACGCCTTTGACCCTGCTGAGCGCGACATGGCCGAACTGCGCTGCGGCGGTTTTCAGCGCTGCTTCATTGCCCTACATGGCAGGCATGGTGAAGATGGCACCGTACAAGGAGCACTGGAACTGCTGGGCATTCCCTATACGGGGCCCGGCGTGATGTCATCGAGCATGGCCATGGACAAGACCATGACCAAACGTATCTGGCGCGCCGAAGGTATATCGACTCCTGATTGGCGACTGGCTGGCAGCGCGCAAGACGTTGCACAGGCGCTGGCAGAACTGGGCGCGCCCATGATTGTCAAACCCGCGCGAGAAGGCTCGACGCTGGGTTTGACCAAGGTGGTGGACGCCGCCGAGTGCGCAACTGCCTACGCGCTGGCCGCAACCTACGACCCCGAAGTGCTGTGTGAGCAGTTTATCGAAGGCGACGAAACCACCTGCCCGGTACTGGGCGCTGGCGCAAAAGCGTACGCATTGCCGGTGATCCGCATCGTCGCGCCCCAAGGCAATTACGACTACCAGAACAAGTATTTCACTGACACCACCCAGTACCACTGCCCAAGCGATTTGCCGGCAGAGGAGGAACAAGAGATTCAGCGCCTGGTGGTGGCTGCGTACCGAAGCCTGGCATGCCGTGGCTGGGCGCGCGCCGACATCATGGTGCGTGCCAGCGACCGAAAGCCCTTCCTGTTGGAGATCAATACCTCGCCCGGCATGACCAGCCATTCGCTGGTTCCCATGTCGGCGCGTGCAGCAGGTATCGACTACGGCAGCTTGTGTCTTCGTTTGTTGGCCAGCGCGTCACTGGACACGCCAGGTGGCATTCTTCCGGGAGCTCCCGCTTGAGCATCTTGGTCGCTCCCCTTGACGTCCGGTTAATGAACTTGACGGCATCGCTGTTGCTGGCAGGGTGCGCCCTGCTCGTGGCGGCTGCCAGTGCCCAGTGGGCAATGCGCCAGCCAGCGTTTGCGATTGCGCGCATCGTGGTGCAGGGCGACCTGACGCACAACAACGCCGTGACTTTGCGTGCCAACGTGGCTCCGCAAATTGTCGGAAATTTCTTCACGGTCAACCTCAATGCCGTGCGCGACGCGTTCGAGCAGGTGCCTTGGGTGCGTAAGGCGCGGGTGTGGCGCGAGTTTCCGCAGACATTGCGCGTACAGTTGGAAGAGCACCAGGCGGTCGCGCATTGGGGCGGTGAATCGGACTCCACGCTGGTCAATCGGGAAGGTGAAGTTTTTGAGGCCAATGGTGGCGACGCCGACCTGGACGACCTGCCGCGTCTCTCCGGTCCGCCGGGTATTGCCGTGCAAGTGCTCGACATGGCGCGCCAGCTCAAACCTGTACTGGAGCCGCTGGGCCTGGAGATCGAGGAGCTGCATTTGTCCGAGCGGGGTGGTTGGCGCGTCACGATGGTGAGCGGCGCTCAAGTCGAGCTTGGCGGCGGCACCCCTCCCGAGGTCGTGGCGCGAACACGCCGGTTTGCGCAAACGCTGACCACCATTGCCGCGCAGTTTGACCGCCGCGCCGATACCATCGAATCCGCCGACCTGCGCCACACCGGGGGTTACGCATTGCGCTTGCGCGGCGTGACCACGGTGAGCGAAGCCCCTCATTCCCGCACTGTGCGTTAGCAAAACCGGCAAAAGACCTATGGCAAGAGAATACAAAGATGTGGTGGTGGGGCTGGATATCGGCACCGCAAAAATCATGGCTGTGGTGGCCGAGGTGCTGCCCGGCGGCGCGCTGAAACTTGCCGGATTAGGCGTTGCCCCCAGCAACGGCCTCAAGCGCGGCGTGGTGGTCAATATCGACGCCACCGTGCAAAGCATTCAGCAGGCCCTGCGAGAAGCCGAGCTCATGGCCGATTGCAAGATCCAGCGTGTCTATACCGGCATTACCGGTAGCCATATTCGCGGGCTCAACTCCAGCGGCATGGTGGCGGTGAAGGATAAGGAAGTGACCGCGGCCGATGTGGCACGCGTCATCGAAACGGCCAAAGCCATCAACATCTCCAGTGACCAGCGCTTGCTGCTGGTGGAGCCGCAAGAATTTGTGATTGATGGGCAAGATGTGCGAGAGCCGATTGGCATGAGCGGCATTCGTCTGGAGGCCAAGATTCATATCGTGACCGGTGCGCAAAGCGCTGCAGAGAACATCATCAAGTGCGTGCGCCGCTGCGGGCTGGAAGTTGAACAGCTCATGCTTAACCCGCTGGCGTCAAGCCAGGCGGTGTTGACCGACGACGAGCGCGAGCTGGGCGTAGCGGTTGTCGATATCGGCGCGGGCACCACCGACATTGCCATTTTTACCGGCGGGGCGATTCGCCACACTGCTGTGATTCCGATTGCGGGTGACTTGATCACCAGCGACATCGCCATGGCACTGCGCACGCCGACCAAGGACGCTGAGGACATCAAGGTCGAGAGCGGCTATGCCAAGCAATTGCTGGCCGACCCTGAGTCGCAGGTGGAAGTGCCGGGTTTGGGCGACCGCGGGCCGCGCATTATCAGCCGCCAGGCGCTGGCGGGCGTGATTGAGCCGCGCGTCGAAGAAATTTTCACGCTGGTGCAGCAAGTCATCCGGGAATCGGGCTACGAGGAGGTGCTGTCGTCCGGCATTGTGCTCACTGGAGGCAGTGTGGTCATGCCCGGCATGGTCGAGCTCGGTGAAGACATCTTTCTTAAACCGGTGCGCCGCGGCGTACCCAAGTATTCGAGCGCCCTGTCCGACATGGTGGCCCAGCCGCGCGCTGCCACCGTAATGGGGCTGCTCGAAGAAGCACGCTTGGCACGCATGCGCGGCTTCAAGGTGGCGCAAAAGACGGGCTCGGTTCAGACCGCCTTTGGCCGTTTCAAGGACTTCATCGTGGGGAACTTCTGACCATGGTCCAGCCCGACAAACGCCTGCGCCCGCACCCTCCGCCTCGCGCAACCAGAAGGCCGCGGGGCTGCGCCGGTCCGCCCGACGCACGCCCAGGCAATGCCCGCTTTTGTTTTCTTATTTCGCAATATTTTTTTCAATTTTCAGTACCAGGAGTCACCAAATGCCCATCGAAATGATCGAAGCCGAAGAATTCAACCAAGGCACCCAGATCAAGGTGATCGGGGTCGGCGGCGGCGGCAGCAATGCTGTCGAGCACATGATTGCCCGCGCCGTGCAAGGTGTGGAGTTCATCAGTGCCAACACCGATGCCCAGGCCCTGATTCGCAGTTCTGCGCACCGCACCATTCAGCTCGGCCAAAGCGGCTTGGGCGCAGGTAGCAAACCCGAAAAAGCGCGTGAAGCCGCAGAGGCTGCTGCCGCTGATATTCGCGACGCCATCGCAGGCGCGCACATGCTGTTCATTACGGCTGGCATGGGCGGCGGTACGGGCACGGGTGCAGCACCGGTGATCGCGCGTATCGCCAAAGACATGGGTATCCTGACCGTTGGCGTTGTGACCAAGCCTTTCGACTGGGAAGGCGGTCGCCGCATGAGCAATGCCGACTCTGGCCTGGCAGAGCTCGAAGCGAACGTCGATTCGCTGATCGTGGTGCTGAACGAAAAGCTGCTTGAAGTCTTGGGCGACGACATCTGCCAGGAAGAGGCCTTTGCGCATGCCAACGATGTGCTGAAAAACGCGGTCGGTGGCATTGCAGAAATCATCAACGAATACGGCCATGTGAACGTCGATTTTGAAGACGTGCGTACCGTGATGGGCGAGCCAGGCAAAGCCATGATGGGCACTGCAGTGGCCAGTGGCCCGGATCGTGCACGCATTGCTGCGGAGCAGGCCGTCGCGTGCCCGTTGCTTGAAGGCATTGACCTATCAGGCGCTAAAGGCGTGTTGGTGTTGGTCACGGCCGCCAAAGGCAGTCTCAAATTGTCGGAGTCGCGCCTGGCGATGAGCACGATTAACGCTTATGCCTCGCCTGATGCACACGTGATCTACGGCGCGGCATACGACGACAGCCTGGGTGATGACATCCGCGTCACGGTGGTCGCAACAGGGCTGTCGCGTCAGAACGCGCGCCGCCAGCCGATCTCGGTGGTGCAAGGTGGGCTGCGTACGGGCACCGACAACATCGCGTATCAGATGCCAGGCTCGGGCATGGTGGGTCACGCTACGGCGGCTGGCGCGGACTACGGCAACATGACCGTGCCTAGCGTGTGGCGCACCAACCGCACTTCGGCCGCGGCGCGGGTGGATGCTTTGTCCTCGGGTGGGATGGACGACTTGGAGATCCCTGCTTTTCTACGCAAGCAGGCAGACTGAGTTTTGTGGGGCGCTGCATCGCAGTGGTGCTCCCACTCGGCCGCTGAACCGTTGAGCCGTTTTTTGGCGGTAAAGCTTTTGCATCACAGCCCGCACGTGCGCGGGTTGATTCTATAAAATCCCGCCATGCTTTCGCAACGCACTATCAAGGCGCTAACCCGCGCGGTCGGTGTCGGGCTGCACAGCGGCCAGCGCGTCGAACTGACGCTGCGCCCCGCTGCGCCTGACACCGGCATCGTGTTTCGCCGCGTGGATCTGCCTCAGCCGGTGGACATCCGCGTCTCCGCCGAATCGGTGACGGATACGCGGCTCGCATCCACAATCGGCACGGGGGCAGCCAAGGTGCACACGGTGGAGCATTTGATGTCCGCGTGCGCCGGGTTGGGCATCGACAACCTGTACATCGACATCACCGCGGAAGAGGTGCCGATCCTCGACGGTTCGTCCGCCTCGTTCGTGTTCTTGTTGCAAACAGCGGGCATTGAGCTGCAGAAAGTACCGCGACGGTTTATTCGCATAAACCGGCCTGTGGAAGTTCATGAAGGGGAAGGCGCGCAGGCGAAATGGGCGCGCCTTACGCCGTACCACGGCTTCAAGCTGATCTTTGAAATTGATTTTGCGCACCCGGCGGTAGATTCCACCGGTCAGCGGGTCACGTTCGACTTGGGCGTTGGAAATTACAGCCGCGACATTGCGCGTGCCCGCACCTTTGGCTTCACGCGTGACGTTGAGATGATGCGCGCCAACGGTTTGGCACTGGGCGGCGGGTTGGACAACGCGATCGTCATGGACGATTACAAAGTGCTCAACGCAGGCGGCTTGCGCTACGACGACGAATTCGTCAAACACAAGATTCTCGATGCCATGGGCGATCTGTACCTTATTGGCAAACCGCTGCTCGCTGAGTACACCGCGTTTCGTTCGGGACACGCGCTCAACAACCGGTTGCTACGCGAACTGCTGAACCAGGCCGACGCGTGGGACGTGGTCACTTTTGATGACGACCGCCGCGCTCCCCAAGGCTTCGTGCAGCCGGTTCGCGCCTGGTAGCGCGCGCCGGTAAATGATCGCATGCTGATTGCTCGTTCGCTGGCCATGTTGCTGCTGCTCACGGCGGTGGTGCTTTTCGCTCTCTACGCGGTTACGGGGAATAAGCGGTACCGCCGACTCGGTCTCATTGTGCTGAAGTGGACTGTGGGTGCCGGGCTGCTCTTTTTTGTCTCCTTGTTCCTTACTCGGCTGGTGTGACTCGGGCTGCGGTGGTGCAGCAGGCGGTACACTGACCGCTGCTCCGGGGTGTGCTGCGGCACTGAGATGCAGGCGGTCTGATGAATGTCAGGCTGGCCGGCAAACCCGACGAACTTGATCCGGTTCATACCGGCGGAAGAAGAGCCCAGGTCCCTTGCCGTTGTCCCAATTTGTAGGGGCACGCATCGCCCCGCAAAGCTTTGTAGGGTTACCGGGCTGCAGGTCACTCCGGAGCGCGCATTTCGCACCCCCACGGAGACCTGCCATGAACGCCCCTGAAATTTTGCCTCGCGATACTTTTGCCACTGTGCTGGAGCGTGCCCGCACGCCGTTCCCCGCCTCGACCAAGGCCTTTTTGAACGGCCAGCTGCACCCTTCTGTGCGCGTTCCTGTGCGCGACATTGCGCTCACCAATGGCGAGCAGGTCAGTGTTTACGACACCTCTGGCCCATATACCGACCCCAAGGCAGTTATCGACGTTCGCAGCGGCTTGGCCAGCGTGCGAGGCGACTGGATCATGGCACGCAATGACGTCGAGGGCTACCAAGGCCGCCCGTCGGTGGCGCTGGACGATGGTAGCAAAAGCGAAGACGCGGTGCGGCTGGCGCAGTTGCGCATCGAAGCGGCTGCACTGCAACGCAAGCCCCTGCGCGCCAAAAGCGGTGCCAACGTCACGCAAATGCACTACGCCCGCAAAGGCATCATCACGCCCGAGATGGAATACGTAGCGATTCGCGAGAACGGCAAGCGTGAGTGGATGGCGCAGTACCAGCAAGATG
The DNA here is from genome assembly GCA_038235025.1 of Burkholderiales bacterium. GTDB lineage: Bacteria > Pseudomonadota > Gammaproteobacteria > Burkholderiales > Burkholderiaceae_C > Simplicispira. The sequence continues at coordinate 36,943 of JBBSUJ010000001.1, read as the reverse complement.
CGGCGCGTGAAAAGCGCCTCGCCGGCAACGCCATGGGCGCATTGATTCCGAAAATCATCACCCCGGAATTCGTGCGCGACGAAGTGGCCCGTGGCCGCGCCATCATTCCGGCCAACATCAACCACCCCGAAGTGGAGCCCATGGCCATCGGGCGCAATTTCTTGGTCAAGATCAACGCCAATATTGGCAATTCGGCCGTCACTTCCAGCATTGAAGAAGAAGTCGAAAAGCTGGTCTGGGCGACTCGTTGGGGCGCTGACAACGTGATGGATTTGTCCACCGGAAAAAACATCCACACTACGCGCGACTGGATCGTGCGCAACAGCCCGGTACCCATTGGCACCGTACCGATTTACCAAGCGCTAGAGAAGGTTGGCGGCGTGGCCGAAGACCTGACGTGGGAAATTTTCCGCGACACGCTCGTTGAGCAGGCGGAGCAGGGCGTGGACTATTTCACTATCCACTCCGGCGTACGCTTGGCCTACATTCACCTCACCGCTGATCGCCGCACAGGCATCGTTTCGCGCGGCGGCTCCATCATGGCCAAGTGGTGCATGACGCACCACAAAGAGAGCTTCCTGTACGAGCACTTCGAGGACATCTGCGACATCATGAAGCAGTATGACGTGAGCTTCAGCCTGGGCGATGGCTTGCGCCCCGGCTGCGCATCCGACGCCAATGACGAAGCGCAGTTTGCTGAGCTCGCTACGCTGGGTGAACTGACCCAAGTCGCCTGGAAGCACGATGTGCAGACCATGATCGAAGGCCCCGGCCATGTGCCCATGCACCTCATCCAAGCCAACATGACAAAGCAGCTCAAAACCTGTCATGAAGCGCCCTTCTACACCCTGGGACCGCTGACCATCGACATCGCGCCGGGCTACGACCACATTGCCAGCGCCATAGGCGCCGCCATGATCGGCTGGATGGGCACCGCCATGCTGTGTTACGTGACGCCCAAAGAGCATCTGGGCCTGCCTGACCGTGACGACGTAAAACAAGGAATCATCGCGTACAAGATTGCTGCGCACGCGGCAGACGTCGCCAAGGGCCACCCCGGCGCCCGTTCGCGTGATGATGCGCTCAGCCAAGCGCGTTTTGATTTTCGTTGGCAGGACCAATTCAACTTGGGTTTGGACCCTGACACCGCGCAGAAGTACCACGACGAAACCTTGCCCAAGGATGCGTCGAAGGTGGCGCACTTTTGCTCCATGTGCGGCCCCAAGTTCTGCTCCATGAAGATCACGCAGGAGGTGCGAGAGTTTGCAGCGCAGAAAGGGCTCAGCGAGGCGGATGCTCTTGTGGATGGCATGCAGGCCAAGGCCAGCGAGTTTCAACGATCAGGGGGGCGTCTGTATGTCCCGTTGATTCCCGTCGCATAAGGGTTTCTAATGACGCGGGAGACTTTCAAAAGTTTCCTGGCGCGGGAGGGTCTGTACGGAGCCTTCTGAAGAGGTTCATTGGATATGCTCATGGCTACAAAATGTAAATGAGTACGCCCATGACTTTAAAGGCCACCCGAACTCTGTCCATTCGCACCCGGTTGTACTTTGCCACTGTGTTTTCCTTGCTTCTGCTGGTCGCCGTAGGTGGGCTGGGGTACGGCGGACTGGCAAGCACGCGCGACACTGTTTCAAGGCTTTTCAACCAGCAAGTGCAGGTGCTGAACGACATCTCCGGGGTGCGAACCACCCTCGGGGAGGCTCGCCGACTGGAGAAGGACATCATTCTGAACTTCAACAACTCGGTGGAGTCAGCGCGGCTGCGCGGCTTGTGGACGGCTGCAGTGGGTTCACTCAACGCAGAACTGACCGCCCTGCGCCAGCGCACGCAGGGAAATGCGCAGTTCACCGAGGCAATTGACAAGACACTTGCGGAAGTTAAAAAGTACCAAGACGGCGTAGCCCCCGTGCTTGAAAAAATCGAGTTCGCTCAGCTTGATGGTGCTGGCGGCGCGGCCTATGCCGACCAATTGAAGAGTCACATGGAGTCGGCAGACCAGCTGCTGACTGGCTTGGTAGTTGAGGCCCGGCAAGAGATGGACCAAGGGCGTGCAGCAGTGGAGGCCCGCGCCTCTGGCTTGTCGCTGATCATGGCTATCGCGGTGCTGCTGGCCCTGGTGATCGTGCTGCCCCTGACCATTTTTACGGTGCGCTCGATCACGGCGTCGCTGCGGCAAGCCCGTGATCTGGCAAGCCGCATTGCCTCCGGCGATCTCGCCCACGACGTGGTACCGCGCAGCCACGACGAGCTAGGTCAGCTGGTGCTGGAGATGGGGCGCATGCAGGCAGCGCTGCGGTCGCTGGTGCACCAAGTGCAGGATGCGGCTAGCAATATTTCGACTGCCAGTGCCGAAATCGCCAATGGCAACCTCGACCTGAGCCAGCGAACCGAGCAAACGGCTGCCAACCTGCAGGAGGTTGCCGCCTCTATGGATATTTTGACCAATACCGTGCAGCACAACGCTGAGGCATCGCGCAGCGCCAGTGCGTCCGCCGGTGAAGCCGGCGCTGTGGCAGGGCGCGGTGGCGAGGTTGTAGGCCAGGTGGTCAGCACCATGCAGCAGATCACGGAGAGCTCGCGCAAAATTGCCGACATCACCAGCGTGATCGACTCCATTGCGTTCCAAACCAACATCCTGGCGCTAAACGCTGCTGTGGAAGCTGCCCGCGCAGGGGAGCAAGGGCGTGGGTTTGCCGTGGTGGCCAGCGAAGTGCGCAGTTTGGCAGGGCGCAGCGCAGAGGCGGCCAAGGAAATTAAGGCGCTGATAGGCGCGTCCGTGGGCCGCGTGGAAGACGGGGCGCGTTTGGTAGGTGAAGCGGGGCAGACGATGACGGAGATTGTGGGCAGCGTGCGCCGCGTATCTGATGTCATCGGTGAAATCAGCGCGTCCGCCGCCGAAGAGCGCGACAACATTGAGCAAATCGGGCAAGCGGTGCGCACGCTGGACCAAATGACCCAGCAAAATGCTGCCTTGGTGGAGCAGTCCGCTGCTGCTGCACAGTCGCTGCGCGAGCAGGCTGCGTCGCTGAGCGAAGCTGCCGCGCAGTTTCATTTAGGCGACTCAGATACCGGCTCCGCATTTGGCGAAACAGTCAGCGCGCCTAGCTTCAGCACGCCTCAGAGGGCTATGGCTGCTGATCGGGGGCTGCCTGGGCCATCTGTGCGATCCGCGCCCGCCCGTCTTCGCTGATGTCGTAAACCGCCCATGTGCCAGGCCCGGGCGCCCGCACCGGCCACTGGGTAGAGCAAGGCGCAGTGCCTGCCCGCTCGCCGAGCAACCATTGCACGCAGCGCGCCACTCCGGCGTGGCTGATCCACACAGCATCGCGCGCCGCTGTGTTGCCCACAAGCGTTTCATGGAGGGCCGCGCGCACCCGCGCCAGCATGTCGGTCAGCCGCTCACCGCCGCCGGGCGCATGTGTGGCCAGCTGCTGCGCCCAAGCGTCAATTTCGCTTTTGGCAATACTGCCCCAAGGGCGACCTTCCCAACGACCAAAGTTCAACTCGCGCAGGCGCGGATCTGGTTGAAGTGTCAAATCGGGCCTTTGGGCAAGCAGTGACTTGGCTAGTTGCTCACATCTTTGTAGCGTTGAGCAGCGCAGGTCCAATCCTTGCGGCAGCGCTTGTGCCAAGGCGAATGCGCTGCTTTGGGTGGCCTGTGCGTGCGCGGGTACGTCGAGCTGCCCGTAGCAGGTGCCTTCGGGCAGCGCTACCTGCGCGTGGCGAACCAGCCAAAGTCGCAAGCTCCCCTGCACCGTCGCCTGGGTCACCTCAACAGCGGCCCCAGCGCAATGGCAGCGCCGAGATAAAACGCCAGTTCGCTGGTCTGCTGCACGGCACCCAGGCAGTCACCGGTGAAACCACCCAAGCGTTTGTAAAACCAGCGGCCCAGCAACACCGCACTCGCCGTGCTTAGCAATAGCCCCACCACAACGAACAACGGGCCTTCACCTAAGGCGATAACCAGCAGCGGCGGAGCACACCACAACGCCGCAGTGCCGATTTGCGCGTCGGTAATGCGATCCGCCAGCGGCTTGCTTTTGGAGTGTGCGGCGTCGCCTACATGCTCCATCGCACGCACCAGCAACAGGGGCAGAAAGCGCGACACCACATGTGCCGCTGCGAGCGCCGCAAGGGCCGGCGACAAGCCGCGCTGGCCCAGCAGCGCCAATAGGCTGATTTTGGAGAGCAGCACCAGCACCAGCGCCATGGCACCAAAAGCGCCAATGCGCGAATCTTTCATGATGTCGAGCGCACGTTTACGCTCCGCACTGCCGCCCAGGCCATCGGCCACATCTGCCAAGCCATCTTCATGAAACCCGCCGGTCATTAGCACGGTGGCGACCGTGGACAGCGCGGCCGCCACCCAAGGTGTGGCAGGAGCCGGTCCAAGCACCGAATACAGCACTGCGTACGCTAGGCAACCGCACAGCGCTACCAGCCAGCCGACCCCCGGAAAATGCGCGCTTGAAGCCCGCAGCATGTCGGGGCTGAACCCCACCCACTGTGCCAGTCGACCGGTGACGGGTACCCGGGTAAAAAATTGCAGGGCTAGCAGATAGTGGCGCACTGCGCGCAGCACCGATTCTTCAAACTTCATAGCTGCAACCCCTTACTGTATAAGCGCTGGAGGCCTATTTGACTAAAAATTTCCATGCGTCCTAGCTCGCCTTCAAAAACAACCGGTAAGCCGGGTTCTGGGTTTCCTCAACGCACGGGTAGCCCAATGCGGCGAGGAAGGCGTCAAACGCGGCTCCATCGGCGGCCGGCACCTGCAAGCCCACCAAGATGTGGCCGTAGTCAGCGCCCTGGTTGCGGTAGTGAAAGAGGGAAATGTTCCAGCTAGGCTGCATCAGGTTCAGGAACTTGAGCAGCGCGCCCGGCCGCTCCGGAAATACAAATCGCAGCAAACGCTCGTCGTGCGCCAGGGTAGAGCGCCCCCCCACCAAGTGGCGCAAGTGCTGCTTGGCGAGTTCGTCGTGCGTCAGGTCCAGCGCGTCAAAGCCGTGCCGCGTAAAGGTTTTCGCCAGCAGCGCAGACTCGCCACGCCCTTGGGCGTTCAGCCCAACGAACACATGGGCGCTGGCGGCATCGCTGATGCGGTAGGTGAATTCGGTGACGTTGCGCGGGCCGCCCGGCAGGCCTCCAATCACCTCGCAAAAACGGCGAAAGCTGCCGCGCTCCTCAGGAATGCTGACCGCCAGCAGCGCTTCGCGTTCCTCCCCCACCTCAGCGCGTTCGGCCACAAAGCGCAGGCGGTCGAAATTCATGTTGGCACCGCAAAGGATGGCCGCGTAGGTCTCGCCCTGCGTGCCGTGCAGGGCGACGTATTGTTTGACGGCCGCCACGCTCAGGGCACCGGCCGGCTCAACAATGCTGCGGGTGTCGACAAACACGTCTTTGATCGCGGCGCACACCGAGTCGGTGTCCACGGTCATGAATTCGTCTACCAGGCCGCTCGCGATGCGAAACGTTTCCTCTCCTACCAGTTTGACTGCCGTGCCGTCAGAAAACAGGCCCACATCGGCCAGCGCTACGCGTTTGTGTGCGGCGACGGATTGCGCCATCGCGTCCGAATCGTTCATCTGTACGCCAATCACCTTCACCTGCGGCCGCACAGCTTTGATGTAATTGGCCACGCCGCTGATCAGCCCGCCACCGCCCACGGCCACAAACACGGCATCCAGCCGCTGGCTGCCCAGCTTTTGCAGCTGCTGCAGCATTTCCATAGCGACAGTGCCTTGACCAGCAATGACGTCCGGGTCGTCGAATGGGTGCACGAAAGTCAGGCCCTCGCGGCTCTGCAGCTGTAGCGCATGCTCGTAGGCGTCGGAGTAGCTCTCACCGTGCAACACCACCTCGCCGCCCAGTGTGCGCACGGCGTCCACCTTCAGGCCTGGTGTGGTGGTGGGCATCACCACCACTGCCCGCGTGCCCAGCTTGCGCGCACTCATGGCCACGCCCTGCGCATGGTTGCCGGCGGACGCGCAAATCACACCGCGCTGCAGCTCTTCTGAGGAAAGCTGCGCCATCTTGTTATAGGCCCCGCGCAGCTTGAAACTGAAGACCGGTTGCTGGTCTTCCCGCTTGAAAAGTACCGTGTTGCCAAGACGCTGGCTTAAGTTTTTGGCGAGATCGAGGTTCGACTCAATCGCCACGTCGTACACGCGCGCATTCAGGATTTTCGACAGATATTGCGAGGGGCTCAGAGGTTCGGTCATGGGGCAGTGCGGTGGGGCCGGTGCGATCGCACGAGGCAGCCATCATAGGCGGCGAGTGCATTTGGCACGCTTTTACGCCGAGGCAAAAAAAAGCCCCCAGCGATGAAGCTGGAGGCTGAATCCATCCGTTTTGAGGAGATGGAGGAGACAATCGTTGCCGGAAAAAGCAAATCCAAAAAACGTTTTTTCCGACTTGTTGCGAAGTGTATACATTTAATTGCTGCATTGCAGCAATTAAATGCGGGTTTTTTAGAATGTGGCCTTTACAACACGGCTTGGTCGCCATGCGCGGCATCACAAAGAGGAATACATATGGAATGCACAGTGAGCTGGACGGGGGGCGCGGGAACGCGCTCAGGCATGGGATTTGTAGCCGAGACCGGGAGCGGGCACGTGTTGGCGATGGACGGCGCGCCCGACGCAGTCCGACCTGAAAACGGGGGGCAGAATTTTGCGCCTAGGCCTATGGAAACCGTTTTGGCGGGAACCGGCGGCTGCACGGCTTACGACGTGGTGCTGATCCTCAAGCGAGGACGCCACGCGGTGAGCGGCTGCAGCGTGCATTTGACGACGGAACGCGCCGAACAAGAGCCCAAAGTGTTCACGCGCGTCCATATGCACTTCACAGTGACCGGCCGCGACATTCCGGCCCAAGCGGTAGAGCGCGCGATTGCCATGAGCCATGAAAAGTACTGCTCGGCCAGCATCATGCTGGCCAAAACTGCGTCGATCACCACCAGCTTTGAAGTAACTGCGGTTTGATCGCTGGGCTAGCGCCGATTACCGTCGCAGCGAATTGTTGGTGATGCGCTACACGTAGCGCGCCGTGCGCGTCATCACGCCGGCCGCCAGCCGCATCACGCCGCGTGCCAGCCAAGGCAATTGAAGCGCCCCCGCAGCGGTGGCCTCTGCCGCATGCCGCTCTTCGTCTTTTTTCATGCGTTCGAGCAGAGCTCGCGAGGTGTGGTCTTGCGCCGGAATGCGATCAATGTGCCCTTGCAGGTGCTCAGCCACCTGGAGCTCTGTCTCCACCACAAAGCCCAGGCTTACGCGGTCGCTGATGCGTGACGCCACCGTACCAATGGCAAACGCACCTGCGTACCACAGTGGGTTAAGCAGGCTTGCCCGCGCACCCAAAGCGTCCAGCCGCTCGCGCGTCCAGGCCAAATGGTCTCCTTCTTCCCGCGCCGCATCCTGAAGCTGGATACGCAAGCTGTCCGACCGGGTGACTGCCGCCTGCGCGGTGTAAAGCGCTTGCGCGCAAACCTCACCCACGTGGTTGACGCGCATCAGGCGTCCCACTTCGCGCGATTCTTCAGCGCTCAAAACGCCGTTGGTCGTTTTCCCTTTTGGTGCAGGTTCGCCGGCCGGCGCGCGTGCAGTCAGTGTGCGCAACGCCGAATCGGCTGCACACACGTACTTGTCCCAAGGGTTTCTTGCTAAATGCCTCACAGCGCGTTCCTTGTGTTTTGGAATGTTGAGCACTCGAAACAGGCAACTACCTGCCAGCACCGACCGCTCCATTGTGATGGCGGGTCCAGCAATGTTGCAAGCGGACAACGAATTCCCGTTTTGCAGCGGCTTAAAGGGGATTTCCTTTGCGAAACCGGGCGCGCTCTGGTGCAATAGCCACAACTTCCCCACCAGGAGGTTGGCCCGGGGAACCGGCGGGACTGAAGACGTGCAACACCACGCAAGACCCCCCGTACCGGCGCCCTATGTTTAACCTTGGAGTAACTCGCAATGAAAAAATCCCTGATTGCCCTGGCCGTGCTGGCTGCTTCCGGCGCCGCAATGGCTCAGTCGTCGGTCACCATGTATGGCGTGGTTGATCTGTCCTTGGCAAAAGCTTCCGGTTCTTCCGCTGAGATGAGCGGCAACGGCACCCTGAACAACGGTACCAGCCGTTTGGGCGTGCGCGGTGTTGAAGACCTCGGCGGCGGCCTGAAGGCTTCCTTCAACTTCGAACAAGGCATCAACGCTGAAACCGGCGCATCTGGCGGCTTCCAGCGCCAGGCATGGTTGGCACTGTCGGGCGGCTTCGGTCAGGTCAAACTGGGTCGTGCATTTGCCCCCAGCTTCCTGGCTGTCGACATGTACGACTTGACCGGCACCGCTAACTACTCGGCCATCGGTAACCAGTTTGGTTACACGGGCGCAGGTTCGCGTAACAACAGCCAGTTCATGTACGCAACGCCTAACTTCGGCGGTTTCAAAGGCGGCGTTGCTTACATCGCCAAGCCTGACAACGGTGGCAATGCCAAGTACGACTTGTTCGTCGGCTACGCAAACGGTCCTATCTCTGCTGCGTTCTCGTACAACAAGGTTAACGACGGCAACGAAGGCATGGCTTTGGGCGCTTCGTACGACTTCGGCATGTTCAAGCTGGCTGGCTCGCTGCAGGACACCGACAAAGTTGGTACCAACAACGATCCTAAGGGCTTCACCATCGGTGCTACGGTTCCCGTTGGTGCCTTCGCTGTGACTTTCGATGTCGCACGCGACACCGAGTTCAAAGACACCGACTTCGTCTTGGAAACCAAGTACGCATTGTCCAAGCGCACCTTCGCTTACGCTGCTTACTACAAAGATGGCGAGAAGAAGTTGACGACCGGCGCTAAGAACACCTTTGGTGTCGGCGTTCGCCACAACTTCTGATAAAGCGCTGGCGTGAGCCAGCTTTTATCGGCAGAAAATAGCCGCAACTCTTAGGAGTTGCGGCTTTTTCACTTGTGACATCGTGAAGTTTCTAATGGGCGCGTAAAGCGTGATCCGCACTCAAGAGGGCACGGAATGGCTGCTGCAACTGGATGGTTGCGCTGCAGGGCCACCCGCCGCATGGAGCCCGAATACTGCGTCTGTCGATAAAACCAGATAACAATGCCCGTGCTTACATCTGTTATGAGCCTTGGCGCTGCTTAGCGCCCACCATGAATTTCTGCTCACAGGCCTTTTTGTACGGCCCTGCAGCACAGATGCGCGACGAATCTACAGACGCTCGCCCTTATCAGAAATAGCCTTGATGCAAAGTGTCTTCCGCGTCAGATGCGAAAGCAGACTTCAATCAGAAAAAAGTTAGCGATTTACCCGCTGGACCTCTTGGGCGTGTCGATGTTCCTGATTCAGAGTTCCACCCATTACGAAGCTCAAGAGTTTGATGGATGGCGTTTCATGCGCGCGCGTGGGGGCTTTTTGTGAGCGGTTTACATCCGCCATACGGTAACGAGCTTTGTCGCAACTAGCCGCACATTTTTTTAGCCCCAAGCATTGATGCCTGAGTTGGTCATGGCCGCAGGCGTTGTGTTCGTTAACCTTCAGCCCGCCCGGATATACATGGCAATATCCGCACCGTCTGCGTACTCCACGCCGCCAAAAAATATGCGGTAAGTGCGGTTCGTTTTTTATGGAACTTGATATGACAACAAAACGGTGGATTTTGCCTAGTCTGATGCTCGCAGCGCTCTTGGCTGTGGCGTTCCCGGGGCACGCGCAGACGATTCGCATCGCCAGCCAAGCAGATGTGCTGTCTATGGACCCGCATTCGCTCAACGAGTCCTTGCAACTCAGTACCACTGGTAACGTGTACGAGTCGCTCATTAGCCATGCGAAAGATCTTAGTCTGGCGCCGGCCCTTGCGACGGCCTGGAAGCAGCAGTCACCCACGGTATGGAAGTTCGACTTGCGCAAGGACGTTACGTTTCAAGATGGAACGCCGTTCACCGCAGATGACGTGCTGTTTAGCTTCGAGCGGGCTCAGCGCGACGGCTCGGACATGCGCACCTACACCAGCACCGTTAAGCAGGTGCGCAAGATCGATGACCACACGGTCGAAATCGAAACGCTGGCGCCGTTCCCGCTTCTTCCGGACGCTCTTACCCAAGTTGCCATGATGAGCCGGACATGGTGCGAAGCCAATCAGGCGGAGTCGCCGGCCGATGTGCGCACGGGGGAGACTAATGGCGCGTTCTCTCGCGCCAACGGCACGGGACCTTTCACGCTGCAAGAGCGACAGCCCGGCGTGCGCACGGTCTTCAAGCGCAATACGCACTACTGGGGCACGCTAGAAGGAAACGTGCAGGAGGTGGTGTGGACGCCGATCCGTCGCGATACGGACAGAGTCGCTGCCTTGCTTTCTGGTGCCGTGGATGTCATGGAGCCGGTCCCCGCGCAGGATGCGGAGCGTTTGGAGAAAAGCCCCGGAATCCGCCTGATCAGGGGGCCAGAGTTGCGTACCCTTTTTCTGGGCATGGACCAGCAGCGTGACGAACTGCTCTATTCCAATATCAAGGGAAAAAACCCATTCAAAGACGTGCGGGTTCGCCGGGCGTTCTATGAAGCGATCGATATTGAAGGTATCAAAAAATCAGTGATGCGCGGCGCGTCCAACCCGTCCGCGATGTTGGTGGGTCCCGGAATCAACGGATTCAACCCGGATATCAAACGCCTGCCCTACGATCCTGCGCACGCTAAAAAACTATTGGTTGACGCGGGCTATCCCGAGGGTTTTGAGGTAACGCTCGATTGTCCGAGCGACCGCTACGTGAGCGACGAGCGTATTTGCCAAGCGGTTGCTGCCAACCTTGCTCGCATTCAGGTGCAGGTGAAGCTGGATGTGCAGCCGAAAGCGGCTTTTTTTCCTAAGGTGCTGCGCCGCGACACCAGCTTTTACTTGCTGGGATGGACGCCCATGACCTATGACGCCGAGAGCGTCATCAGCGCGCTCATGGTGTGCCCAGACGATAAAGGCGCAGGCCCGCTCAACCTGGGCGGCTATTGCAATCCTCAGCTAGACACCTTGAGCGCGCAAATTCAAGCCGAGCCCGACAAAAACCGGCGCAACGCGCTTCTGCAGAAGGCGCTCGCACTAGAGACGGCCGATATCGGCTACCTGCCGCTGCACCAGCAGGCGCTGGCTTGGGGAGTGTCCGACAAAGTCAAGTTGGTGCAGCGGGCGGACAACTCCATGCCGTTCAAGTGGATGAGCATCAGCAAGTGAGCGGATGCTGTTGCTGAAACGGCTGGTATGGCTAAAACGTCTGAAACGGCTGGGACGGCTGAAACCAGGCAATCTGATCGCGGTCGCTGCGATGGATCGGCCTCGACACATGGGAATGTCCCTGGTCTGGTCAACAGCATTTGTGCAGGGTAACCAGCACGGCACCGGTATTTCTGCCCCGTAATGCGAGCCTTGTGCAAAGACATGTACCTTGGCTACTCCAGACTTTGCCAACGGGGGTCACACACCCTTTGGTTGTGAGTTCGATGGCATTGGTTGCTCTCGCAAAACGAATCTCTCGACCCGCTTTGGAACGGCGTGCTTTCCGATACGGGCCGCTTTGCGATCACGGTGCTCGACCCCCACTCGCGCACGCAGTATGACTGGTGGCACCAGGCACTAGGCACTAGGCACCAAGCACTGTGTACCGGTCGACCTTGCTTCCTGCCAGTGCGTCAGCGATGCCTCGCAAAGCGGGTGCAAGTCACAAGTCTTTCGCAGGCGCTGAGGCAGGCCAGTAGTTGCCTGCCGGTGCGCTTCAGAGCGCATAAGGACTATGAGGTGTTGGCGTGAGGCGCCTGTGTTTCGCGCCGGGTGACAAGCCGTACTGCGGTGTACTCACCATGCATGCTCTCTAGCTCAACAAGCTCAACAAGCTCAACAAGCTCAACAAGCTCAACAAGCTCAACAAGCTCGAAGACGCCAGCGCCGCACAGGCCAGCTTCACCATCAAAGCCCATGCGCCGGCTACCGCCAGTGTTACCTCGCCGTTTGGATGACCGGTGACCCGGGCTTCGCGATGGCAGCGCATCAGCCGCATATCTTTACAAGTGACGTTATTGCTATTAAATAAATAGCTGCAAAAGATTGTGAATAAAGCGCTAGAGGCCGAAAACACCTAAATTTCAGGTGTAGCGCTTGGCCCGCAGGTTGTCCTTCATTTGTTGTCGCGCCAGCTGCAGCGAACTGCCAATACGCAGCGCCACGCAAGTAGCCAACACATCGATGATGAGCAGGTGCATCAGGCGCGAAACCATGGGGCTGTATCGGTCGTAGCCTTCCGGGTGGTCGGCGGCCAAATGCAGCTGGCAGGCGGCGGCCAGTGGTGAGCCGCTTGCCGTGATGGCAATGGTGGTGGCGCCGTTGCGCCTGGCAATGTCGGCGGCGTCCATCAAATCACGCGTGCGGCCTGAGTTGGAAATGATGACCAGGCAATCGCCCTTGCCCAGCAGCGTGGCGCTCATGACCTGGATATGGCCGTCACTGGTGGCCAGCGATGTCACGCCCGGGCGAAAGAACTTGTGCTGTGCGTCCTGCGCCACGATGCCGGAATTTCCCGCGCCATGAAACTCAATGCGCCCGCGCAGGTGCCAGCTGTCGGCCAGTGCTGTCGCCGCGCGCTCAATGGCACTGGTGCTTGCCGCGTTGCGGTACTGCAGAAACGCCGCTACTGCGTTGTCCACCACCTTGACCAGCACGTCGCCCGTCTTGTCGTCTGCGTCCACGCTGCGGTGGATTAAGGGCACGCCTTCGCTTACGCTGCCCGCCAGTTTCAGTTTGAATACGCCAAACCGTCGTAGCTGATGCTGCGGCAAAAGCGCACTACCGTGGGCTTGCTCACGCTGGCCCGCGCCGCCAACTCGCGCACTGGCAAGCGGGCAAAAGCGCGCGCGTCAGCCAGTACCAGTTGGCCCACGCGCTGCTCGGCCGGGGCCAGCGACGAGAGAGAGGCGTTGATGCGATCGAGCATGGATGACGAAAATAAGGGGACGCGCCGGTCGTTCAGCGTGCAGTGCAGTTGAGGCGGACGAGCGTTCCAATGTAACCCGGTGTCATCGGTGCCAAACCGCAGGCATACACTTGGCCCCGCGATTCCAACGCAAGCTTTTCAGGAGACCCATGAACCAGCTCGACGCCCTCAAACAGTTCACCACCGTGGTGGCCGACACCGGTAACTTCAAGCTGCTGGCGCAGTTCCAGCCGCAGGACGCTACCACCAACCCTTCGCTCATCCTGAAGGCGGTGCAACAGCCCGACTACGCGCCGCTGTTGCAAAAGACGGTGCAAACCTGGCGGGGCAGGGCGATGGATGAAGTGATTGACCGCCTGCTGGTGCGTTTTGGCTGCGAGATTCTGGCCATCATTCCCGGCCGGGTGTCGACCGAAGTGGACGCACGCCTCAGCTTTGACACCAGTGCCACCATCACGCGAGCTGAGCGGCTCGTTGAGCTTTACCAAGCCGAGGGCGTGCACATTGACCGTGTGCTGATCAAGGTAGCCGCCACCTGGGAGGGCATTGACGCCGCGCGCCAATTGGAAGCCCAGGGCATTCACACCAACCTGACCTTGCTGTTTTCCATTGCACAAGCTGTGGCGTGCGCGCAGGCCAAAGTGCGGCTTATCTCGCCATTTGTCGGGCGCATTTACGACTGGCACAAGAAGCACGCAGGCGCTGACTGGAACGAAGCGATGCGCGCGGGCGAGAACGACCCGGGCGTGCAATCGGTCAAGCAGATATACCAGTACTACAAGCACTTCGGCATTGCCACAGAGGTGATGGGCGCAAGCTTTCGCAACGTAGGCCAGATCACCGCGCTGGCAGGCTGCGACCTGCTCACCATCGCCCCCGAATGGCTGACCGAATTGGCCGAGCGCGAAGATCCACTGCCCCGAGCGCTGGATGCCCACGCCGCACAGGGTCTGGACATCGCCCACATTCAGTACGACGAAGCGGGCTTTCGCTATGCACTGAACGAAGACGCCATGGGCACAGAAAAGTTGGCAGAAGGCATTCGCGCCTTTGCAGCAGATGCCGTCAAGCTGGAGCAACTGATTGAGGCGGTGCTATGACATCCAGCAACACTGCATCTCCCAAGCGATCAAAGCCTTCCAAGCCTTCCAACCCAGCCGGCACACGCCTGCTGGCCGATATTGGTGGCACCAACATTCGACTGGCTTGGCAATCCGCCGCTGGCGAAGCGTTTCAGGGTGAGCACGAACTGCGATGCGCCGACTTCCCCACGCTGCAGGATGCTGTGCAGGCCTATCTGGATAAAACCGATATCGCCGCTCCCACGCAAGCGGCCTTCGGCATTGCCACCCCGGTGACAGGCGACGCCGTGCACATGACCAACAGCGACTGGCAGTTTTCACAGAAAGAACTAAGCGCGCATTTTGGTTTTCAGCACTTTGTGCTGATCAACGACTTCACCGCGCTGGCGCTGGCCGTGCCGCTGCTGGAGTCGCGTTTGCTGCGCCAGGTGGGCGGTAGCAAAGCCGTCGAAGGCGCGGCCATCGCGCTGCTCGGGCCTGGCACCGGGCTGGGTGTTTCGGGCCTGGTGTTTCCGCCGGGCGCCAAAAGCGGTGCGCCGATTTCGGGCGAGGGCGGTCACGTATCGCTTGCCGCGCAAACGCGTTTTGAGTTCGAGGTGCTCGAACGCCTGCGCCAACGTTATGGTCATGTCTCGGCGGAACGCGCTATTTCAGGAGCCGGTTTGGTCGACCTGTACCACGCGGTGCGGGCCGTTGAAGGCCTTGGCGGTAGCGAAGTCACTGAACCCGCCGCTGTGAGCGTATTGGCATTGCAGCAAAAAGAGGCGCCTGCCGTGCGCGCCCTTGAACTGCTGTGCGCGTTTTTGGGATCGGTGGCGGGCGACCTGGCGCTCACGCTGGGCGCGCGGGGTGGCGTCTACCTGGGCGGCGGCATCGTGCCAAGACTGGGTGAATGGTTTGACACGTCCCCGTTTCGCGAACGGTTTGAGGCCAAGGGCCGCTTTGCCGATTACTTGAAAGCTATTCCCTGCTGGGTGGTAGACGCTTCGGCCGCGCCAGCGCTGCTGGGCGCGGCGCAGGCGCTTGATCTGTACGAAAGTAAGTAACGGCTAACGGCTAACTGCTAACTGCTAACGGCTAACGGCTAACGGCTAACGGCTAACGGCTAACGGCGCGGCGTTGCAACTTGCCTACAGCTCTTCGCTCCAGCTAAACCCGTCACGCGCAATCATCGCGCTGGCGGCGCTCGGTCCCCAGCTCCCCGCGGCATAGGGCCGTGGGCCGCCACTGTCGGCTTGCCAATGCTGCAGGATGGGCTGCACCCAGCGCCAGGCTTCTTCTTGTTCATCGCTGCGGACGAACAGGTTCAACCGACCAGCAATCACGTCGAGCAATAGCCGTTCATACGCGCCCACCCGCTCTGCGCCAAATCGTTGGTCAAAGTCGAGGTTCAGTGCCACCGGCGCCAGAGCTGGTTCGGCTTGGCGGTGCTCGGCGCCCTGCGCCATCAAATGCAATTCCAAGCCATCGCGCGGCTGCAGGTGAATCACTAAGCGGTTAGCTTCGCCGGCTGGCGTGCGGAAAATCGGGTGCGGTACCGGCCGGAAATTGACTGAAATATGCGCGTCTCGTCCCCCCAAGCGCTTGCCGGTGCGGATGTAAAAGGGCACGCCGGCCCAGCGCCAGTTGGAAATTTCGGTGCGCAGCGCTACAAAGGTTTCGGTATTGCTGTCCGGGTCGACGCCCGCCTCTTCGCGGTAACCCGGCACAGGCTGGCCCTTGTAGCTGCCGGCCGCATACCGGCCGCGTACGACGTGCTGGTTCAAAGTCTCCGGGGTCCACGGTTTGAGCGACTGCAGCACTTTGAGCTTTTCATTGCGAATGGCGTGGGCACTGGCGTTGATCGGCGGCTCCATGCCAATGGCGCAGAGCAGCTGCAGCGCGT
This sequence comes from Burkholderiales bacterium, assembly GCA_038235025.1. GTDB lineage: Bacteria > Pseudomonadota > Gammaproteobacteria > Burkholderiales > Burkholderiaceae_C > Simplicispira. Next base: position 21,006 of record JBBSUJ010000001.1, on the reverse strand, counting down.
GGTTCTGCACCATGTCGCGCAGCGCGCCGGTCTGGTCGTAAAACTTGCCGCGCGTCTCTACGCCGATGTCCTCGGCAATCGTGATCTGGATATTGGCAATGGTTTCGCGCCGCCACAGCGGCTCGAACAGCGCATTGCCAAAGCGCAAGGCAAACAGGTTCTGGACCGATGGCTTGCCCAGGTAGTGGTCGATGCGGAAGATTTGGTCTTCATTCACCACGCTGCGCAGCGCCGCGTTGATGGCGCGGTTCGATTGCAAATCGTGGCCCAGCGGCTTCTCCAGGACCATGCGGGTTTTCGGGCCGTTCAGGCCCACCGCCGCAATTTGCTCGGCTACGGACGTAAACAGCGCGGGCGCTGTGGCCAAGTACATCACCACGCTATCGGCATTGCGCTCTTGCAGCAGGGCAGCCAGGCGGGCGTAGTCGGCGGGTTGCGATAGGTCCATGCGCAGGTAATGCAGCATGGCGCCAAACTCGGTGAATTCGGTGTCGGTAGGGCGCTTGTCCATCTCGACCCGCTCTGCTCGCTCGGCCATTAAGGCGCGGTACTGCGCATTCGTCATCTCGTCCCGTGCCACACCAATAATGCGGCCGCCCGCGGGCAGGGTGCCGTGGCGAAACGCCTGAAAAAGCGCGGGCATCAGCTTGCGCCATGCCAGATCGCCCGTACCGCCGAATAACACCAGATCAAAGCTCATTAACGTCCATCTCGATAATCGATACGTAATCAGGTTACACGATGAGGCCGACGTCAGTTTGTAGGAATCGTGTGACTGTTCGTCTCTGGGTAATCAAGTTACCATTTCATGTTGCTTGTCGCTGTACAGGTGGCAGGCACCCCAAAAGGAATGTTTGCATGCACCCCACCCTTCACCGCGTGACCGAGCGCATCGTCCACCGCAGTCGCGAAAACCGCGCGGCTTACCTCGCCAACGTAGAAGCGATGGTCACCCGCAAGCCTTCCCAAGAGCGCATGGGCTGCGCCAACTTGGCCCATGCCTACGCCGCACTGCCGGGGGCGGACAAGTTCAAAGTCACGGTGGAAAAGGCTCCGAATATTGGCATCGTGACCGCCTACAACGACATGCTGTCGGCGCATCAGCCATACCAAAATTTTCCCGCCATTCTGCGCAACGAAGCCGCCCGGCGCGGCGCCACAGTGCAGGTAGCCGGCGGCGTGCCCGCCATGTGCGACGGCGTGACGCAAGGCACCGAGGGCATGGAACTGAGCCTCTTCTCGCGCGATGCCATTGCCATGGCCACCGCCATTGCCCTGTCGCACGATGTGTTTGACGGCGCGCTGCTGCTGGGCATTTGCGACAAGATCGTGCCCGGCCTGCTGATTGGTGCGCTGCACTATGGCCACTTGCCCTGCGTGTTCGTGCCCGCCGGCCCCATGGGCACCGGCCTGCCCAATAAAACCAAAGCCAAAGTGCGCGAGGAGTATGCGCAGGGCAAAGTGGGCCGGCCCGAGCTCATGGCGTCTGAGCAAGCCTCGTACCACAGCGCCGGCACCTGTACCTTCTACGGCACCGCCAACAGCAACCAAATGCTGCTGGAAGCCATGGGCCTGCATGTGCCCAACTCTGCATTCGCACACCCGGACAGCTCTGAGCGCGAGCAATTCACACGCGATGCCATGGGCGCGGTGCTCGGCATTGGCCAGCGCGGCCAGCGCTTCACGCCCATTGGCCGGCTGGTGGATGAGCGCTGCATCGTCAACGCCATGGCCGCGTTGCTGGCCACGGGGGGCTCCACCAACCATTTGATCCACTGGGTGGCGGTGGCGCGCAGTGCCGGCATCTTGATCGACTGGACGGACTTTGATGAACTGTCGTCCGCTGTGCCGCTGCTGGCGCGTGTCTATCCAAATGGCGATGCGGACGTAAACCAGTTTCAGGCAGCGGGCGGGCCGCCGTGGATTCTTCGCGAGCTGCTTGATGCAGGGCTGATGCACGAGGACGTGCTCAGCGTGAACGCCGGCGGTATTCGGGACGGCGCGGCTGCTGCGCCCGCCGTGTCGGGCGACGACAGCGTGGTGCGCACGGCGGCGGCGCCGTTCTCGCCATCAGGCGGGCTGCGTTTGCTTGAAGGGCGATTGGGCCGCGCTGTCATCAAGGTGTCGTCGGTGCCTGATGACCGCCATGTGGTTGAAGCCCCGGCGCGTGTTTTTGAAACCCAGGAGGCGATGCTCGCCGCCTTCGATGCTGGCGAGCTGGAGCGCGACGTGGTGGTAGTGGTGCGCTTCCAGGGCCCGCGCGCCAATGGCATGCCCGAGCTGCACAAACTCACCCCGCCGCTGGCCGTGCTGCAGAACAAAGGCTTCCGAGTGGCGTTGTTAACCGATGGCCGCATGAGCGGTGCCTCCGGCAAAGTGCCGGCTGCCATTCACGTCACGCCCGAAGCGCTGGGCGGTGGCCCGCTGGCGCGCGTTTGTGATGGCGATGTGATCCGCGTGGATGCGGACGCCGGCACGCTCGATGTGCTGGTGGGTGCCGAGGAATGGGATGCCCGCGCACCCGCGCAAAGCAGCGCCCATCCGCCTCACACCTTTGGCCGCGATCTTTTTCATAACTTCCGGCAGAACGCTGCTGGCGCAGAACAAGGAGCTTGCACATGGCTTTGACTACGCACGACTTGCCCGGCTTTGGGCCCGTCATTCCCGTCATCGTGATCGAACGCGAAGCCGATGCGGTGCCTCTCGCGCGGGCGCTGCTTGCCGGTGGCGTGCGCGTGCTGGAAGTCACGCTGCGCACGCCCGCTGCGCTGCCCGCTATCGAGGCCATCGCCAAAGCGCTGCCCGACGCCATCATTGGAGCCGGCACAGTGCTTAACGCTGAAGACGCGCGCCGTGCGCAGGCGGCCGGCGCGCAGTTTGTGGTCAGCCCTGGCTACACCGCGCAAGTGGGCCAAGCGTGCCGCGCGTTGAACCTGCCGCTGTTGCCCGGTGTGGCGACGTCGGGCGAAGTGATGGCGGCGTTGCAAGACGGCTACGACTTCTTGAAGCTGTTCCCGGCGCAGGCGGTAGGCGGTATCGGTCTGCTCAAGGCCTGGGCCAGTCCGTTTGGCGCCGTGTCGTTCTGCCCCACGGGCGGAATCACCAGCAGTACAGCGGTGGATTACCTTGCGCTGCCCAATGTGCAGTGTGTGGGCGGTTCGTGGCTAACGCCCACGGACGCGGTGCGCGCCGGCGACTGGCAAGCCGTTACGGCGTTGGCACGTGCCACTCGCCTGTTAGCGTGAAAATATAAGCCAAAATAGCCTCTAGCGCTTATCTGGATTGGGTATGCAGCTATTAAATTTATACTTCTTGCAGGCGGGCACCATGCCTATTCTTTGCTCTAAAAGGCTACCCGACATCTACCCAACATCGGCCCGCGCTGCGCGAATCAGTGCAGCCGCTGGGCCAGGCTTGCTTGAGGGGCGTCAAAATCCACGCTTTGCCAATATTTAAAAAGAGGGAGTTCACTATGGATTTTTTGCAGGCTGTGAAGAGCTGCTTTGCGCAGTTCGCATCGTTTTCCGGGCGTGCGCCCCGGTCTGAGTTCTGGTGGTTTTTCTTGTTTCAGATTTTGGTTGCGATTGCTGCGGGGTTGGTGAGCAACCTGCTGTACAGCATCGTGGTCCTTGTGTTGTTGCTTCCCGCATTGGCCGTTGGCACACGCCGCTTGCACGATGTGGGTCGTTCGGGCTGGTGGCAGCTACTGGCGCTGACGGGCATCGGTTATTTGGTGCTGCTGTATTGGTGGGTGCAGCCCAGCCGGGAGTTGGGCCACGACTTCGGCGGTTAATCCATCGCATTAGATGAAAACCCTGCAGGTACGAGTGCCTGAAGGGTTTTTTTACGGGGGCCGTGCAAAGTCATGGTGGCCATTGGACCCGCCGCGCAGACCGTTGTTCTGGTGCGGATGCTGAAGCCGGCGGCACTGCCAAACCTCAGGCGTTTGTGCCCCAGCTTTACGGGCACACAGGCCTGTTTTGTGTGCAGACCGCGCACTGCACGAACTGCAGACGTTACGGAAACACCTGCACGCTGTAAGTCGACGAGCGCTCAGGGTTCTGTGTCTGCGCCTCGCGGCCTTCAAACACCAGTGCTTTGCGCTGTGCGTCCCAGCCCATCGCCTCGCCGGTATACGGGTTGCGCAGTTCGGGCGGTGACTGGGCCAGCCAAGCGGGTAGCTGCTCGGGTTTGATGTTTTGCTGAAGGGCGGCCAGTTGCAAAAGCACCAAGCGGCGGTGGGCGTCTACGTCTTGCATACGTTGGAGGTAGACCAGATAACTTCTCGGCTGCATGCCGGATATCGCGTCTCGGCCCAGAAGGTTGCGCAGACGTCTCAGGGGGGTTCGATCCCCAAGGTGCATGCTCCCGTTCACGCATCTCCCATCGTTGCAAACTACTTTCCCAAGCGTTTGCGGGTGTATTTGCCAAGTCAAGAATAAAGCGCCAGCGTTGGTGCACCAAATTAGCGGTTTCATTCGGCAAGAAAATCCAGCGAAAGAATGTGCGCTTGAAGATCGCGGCGGATTTGCTAAATGCGCTGGCATCCTGTGGAGCAGTGAGGTCCGCTTGTCGTAGGGTGGCGTGCATGCCCAGTGCGAAGCGCATTTCTCCCTCCATTGCAGCGAAAGCCGATAGGGGTATCTCGCCTGCGGCAGCGCGCGCCAAAGCTGCATCATCGCGGGCGATTTCTGGATGGTGATGAAGAATGTCCGCCACCAAACGTTGTTGGCGATAAATGGCTGCGTTGGCAATCATCATCCCGATGAGAGTGCGGGAGCCGTCCCACATGCGCTGCAAGCGTTGACGGTTGTCGATCAGCACTTTCAACGCACGGTGCGTTTGTCCGCTTTGTAAGAGCAGCGCAGCCTCAACCCCGGTAAGTTCAGAGGCCGTCACAACGCCAGCATAGGGTGGAAACGGAAAAGAGGGGTCAGGCAATATGACTTCTTCGTACACCGGAAGCGTGTCGATTGCGCGGTAGCGCTCCAGGAGCAAACCAAAACGCAGCAACGCCTGTTTGGCTGCCTCGGAGTGCGACTGGTAGTGGCGCAAGCAGTCGAACTGCTCGGCTCCGCATCGCAGAGCCCGGTCGCCAAGGACGTTGATGGTTTCGGAAATGGGCTCTACCTCCCCCACCTTATCCACGTCGTCCGGCCAATCTCCGGTTTGAAGGTAAGCCCGATATGCCACGGTGGCTTCCTGAAAGCGACGCACCCCGGTTGCGCGCGCGTTTTCCTCCGCAGGCGCGTCCAGCCCCAGCATCACAAAGTAGCCATTGCGCTGCATAGCCTCTGCATCGGGCGCGGCAAAGTGGGGCAGGGCAGCCACCTCCGGCAGCAGCGGCTCGTCGCGCCAGTTGGCAGCCACGAACGCTGCTGCCATCAGCGCCGTCAACGTCAGCAGCAAAAGCAGTGCGGCAATCGCCAAGCGCAATGGGCGGGTGACAATTCTGTTGGGTGTTGGCGTTGAGGTCATAGCGCGTCAAAAATTTGCCTTAAATAGGCCTCTAGCGCTTATGCAGCATGGGTAAGAAGCTATCGCCACCATAGCAAAAAGCCCGCCAGGCTTGCGCCTGGCGGGCTGAGTCACATGCAGCGCGAAGGCTGCAAGCGGCAGGGCAATTACATGCCCATGCCGCCCATACCACCCATGCCGCCCATGTCAGGCATGCCGCCAGCGCCGGATTCGTCTTTTGGAGCCTCGGCCACCATGACTTCGGTGGTCAGCATCAAGGACGACACCGAAGCTGCGTTTTGCAGTGCCGTGCGGGTCACCTTCGTTGGGTCCAGGATGCCCATGTCTATCATGTCGCCATAGGTGTCGTTGGCGGCGTTGAAGCCGTAGTTGCCTTTGCCAGCCATCACAGCGGCGACCACTACCGATGGCTCGCCGCCGGCGTTGGCGACGATTTCGCGCAGGGGCGCTTCGATGGCCTTGAGCACCAGCTTGATGCCGGCGTCTTGGTCAGCGTTGTCGCCTTTGATCTCACCAGCAGCTTGCTTGGCGCGCAGCAATGCCACGCCGCCGCCAGCCACAATGCCTTCTTCCACTGCAGCGCGGGTAGCGTGCAGGGCGTCTTCAACGCGGGCTTTCTTTTCCTTCATCTCGACTTCGGTGGCAGCGCCAACCTTGATCACGGCAACACCGCCGGCCAGCTTGGCCACGCGCTCTTGCAGCTTTTCGCGGTCGTAGTCGCTGGTGGCTTCTTCGATCTGAACGCGCACTTGCTTGACGCGTGCTTCGATGTCAGCAGCCTGGCCTTCGCCATCGATAATGATGGTGTTTTCTTTGCCCACTTCAACGCGCTTGGCAGAGCCGAGGTCGGTCAACTGCACTTTTTCAAGCGTCAGGCCAACTTCTTCAGCAATAACTTTGCCGCCGGTCAGGATGGCCAGGTCTTCCAGCATGGCTTTGCGACGATCGCCAAAGCCAGGAGCCTTGACAGCCACAACCTTCAGCACGCCGCGGATGGTGTTGACCACCAGCGTTGCCAGAGCTTCGCCTTCGATGTCTTCAGCGACGATCAGCAGAGGACGGCCGGCTTTTGCCACCGCTTCGAGCGTAGGCAGCAGGTCACGGATGTTGCTGATTTTCTTGTCGAACAACAACACGAAAGGGTTGTCCAGAATGGCGGACTGCTTTTCGGGGTTGTTGATGAAGTAGGGCGACAGGTAGCCGCGGTCAAACTGCATGCCTTCAACGACGTCGAGTTCGTTATCCAGGCTTTTGCCGTCTTCTACGGTGATCACGCCTTCTTTGCCGACTTTGTCCATTGCGTCCGCAATGATCTTGCCGATGGATTCGTCAGAGTTGGCCGAGATCGAACCGACCTGGGCGATTTCTTTGGAGGTCGTGGTGGCCTTGGAGGCCTTCTTCAGCTCGGCAACCAGGGCTGTTACAGCCTTGTCGATACCGCGCTTCAGGTCCATCGGGTTCATGCCAGCGGCTACGTACTTCATGCCTTCATGCACGATGGCCTGGGCCAACACGGTAGCGGTGGTGGTGCCGTCGCCAGCGTTGTCAGACGTCTTGGAAGCGACTTCCTTGACCATCTGCGCGCCCATGTTCTGCAGCTTGTCTTTCAGCTCGATTTCCTTGGCCACGGACACACCGTCCTTGGTCACGGTTGGTGCGCCGAACGAGCGCTCCAGCACCACGTTGCGACCCTTAGGGCCCAAAGTGGTTTTGACTGCGTTGGCCAGGATGTTCACACCCTCGACCATGCGTGCGCGGGCTTCGCCGCCGAAAACTACGTCTTTTGCTGCCATGTTGGAGCTCCTGAAATATGAGTTAAATACGTTCTCAGCGCTTACTCAGTAAGCGTGAGTAGCTATCGAGTAGATAGCGTTTGAATTACTTGTCGACGACGGCAAACAGGTCGTCTTCTTTCATGACGAGCAGCTCATCGCCGTCGACCTTGACGGTCTGGCCGCTGTACTTGCCAAACAGCACGCGATCGCCAACCTTGACGCTCATTGCGCCCAGTTCGCCTTTGTCATTCTTTTTGCCCGGACCGACAGCCAGGACTTCGCCCTGATCGGGCTTTTCGGCGGCGTTGTCGGGGATGAAGATGCCGGATGCGGTTTTGGTTTCCGATTCGACACGCTTGACGATTACGCGGTCAGCGAGGGGACGAAGTTTCATTTGCAATACTCCTGAGAGGTTCAAAAAACGCCTTGAAAACAAAACGCCTGACGGGCAGACGTTTGGAACTGGCAGTCCGCAGGGTTACTAGCACTCTCTGTGGACGAGTGCTAATGATAAGGGCGTTTCCGCGGGTTTCAAGAGCTGAGCCGCGTAAGGATGTGCATAGGATGTCGGGCTTTGTGAGTGGCCAAGCGAAATAGCACCCAGCCGTTCGAGCGCGCCAGGTTTCTCCGTCCCAGCCCCGCGCGGCAGGGTGCGTGTGTACACCATGCCAAACCAAGTGCCCGGCTGCCTTTGGCTTTTGGAAATGCAGTCTCCTGACCTGGCTACTGTGCAGGAGCAAACACAAGTCCGCCTTGCTTGACAAGCTCGCTGTACCACTGCGCATAGCCTTTGCTGCTGGGGTGCAGTCCGTCCTCAGCGTTCATGGTTTTGGGTTCCAGTGCAAAGGGGTCGGTTTCCGGCGGTTCCAACAGGCGCACGTAGCGAGCACCGCTTTCGCTGGCAACCTGCTGCATTGTGACGTGCAAGGCTTTGGAGCGGTCGGACATCAGCCACGAGACCGGTGGAAAAAAGAATGGCGCATGGCCTACGTTACCGCTGGGCATGAGCACCACCACTGGCGCGTGACCCTGTGCCAGTTGAACGGCGCGCGAGATATCCCGGCGCAGCTTGTCGGCTGAGGTCAGGCGAATAACGTCGTTGCCACCGGCCAACACTAACACCAAGTCGTAGCGCTTTTGCACAACCTCAAGCTGTCCCACCACGTCTTCAAACTTCGCACCATTGGCTGCGCGGTTGTCGATAAGCCACGTGGGATGATCCGAAGAAATGCGACCCGCCACGCTGTCCTCTGGACGCGCGGCGCCAGTGCCGACCCCAGTGCTATCGCCTACCACCAAAATGCGCCGCTCGTGTTGCTCAGGCCTGGCGGAAAATGGCTCGGCTTGTTCCGCCAATTTTTGAGAAGCAGCGATGCGGCTGCCCACACAGCCGGTGGTGGCGGCAATCGCGCCGGCAACGGCGAAAAGTGTCAGTAAACGGGTTTTGTTCATGTTTCAAAAGGAGTTCATTCTCGCGGCCTTGCATCATGGATGGTGTCTTGATCGGGCCGCGCCCAGACGTTGGCAATAACGGCTGTCGGACAGATGCTACGGAAGGTGGTTCTGCTCAGCAGCCCGCACAGGTGAAACGCCCAGCATGCGGTCCACTATATGAAAGTGGTCTTCAAAGAATTGGTCTTCCAGGTCGTGCAGCTCTGACAGGCACATCCAGTGGGCAGAAGCTGCGTCGTCATCGGCACGAACTGCGGGAGGGATGGCCCCTTGGTGCCGCTCAAGCGCGAAACGGTGCACATGCGTGATGGTGCGGCCGCGCTGGCTGCGCGCGGGGTGGGCGAAGACACGGACTTCTTGCAGAGCGGCCCGCAGCGCGTCTGGCTCAAGCGCGCAATGCGTTTCTTCATCGAGCTCACGAAGGCAGCTGGCCAGCAGCGGTTCATGCACGTCAATAAAGCCGCCGGGCAGCGCGAGTAAACCTTGACCTGGGGCGCGGCCACGGCGAATCAGCAGCACCTTGCCCTGCGTGTGAATCAGCGCATCGACGGTTACCAACACGGGCGGGTAGGGCGCAGCAGCCCACGCCTCATGGTGCTGGCGCAAAGCCACCCATTCGTTCTGCAAGCGTCCAAACGCGGGTGTCTGGGCGAATCGGGTCAGGAAGTTCCGGCTGGCATCGGGCAGGTCGTTCGCCCAATGGCTTTCCGGCGTGCCGGATAGCCATGCGTCTCGCAACCGGGTCGCGTCTATTGCACCCTGGCGTTGTACGGCGTGCAGGGTCCAGCCTGGAAAACTCTGCAAATAGCTACTGCTGGTGTCTTTGAAATGGCCCACAAGGCAGAACGAAGGGGTGTTCGAGGCGTCAGGTTCAAAGGCCTTCGCTGCTCGATTGACCGAATCGACCACGGCTTGTGCCCAAACCGGTTCGTCGTAGAAATCTCGCACGGGAACGCACCGCACTCGACTGGCTTCTGGTGCGTGCAAGGAAGCGAGCAGCATGTCGCGCCGCTCCTGCCAGCTAAACGGGTTGCGCACCGAGCGCGCTGCGTGCGCAGAGCCCAGCACCACAATCACATGGCGAGCGCGGCTTAAGGCCTCTGACACAAGCGCTAGATGTGCGTTGTGCAAAGGTTGGAAGCGTCCAATAAGGATGGCAATGTCGTGCATGATTTTGGTGTTGCACTGTTACAGAATGCGCGGCTGCGAGCAGCCTATTTTGCAAGGTGCGCTCTTAATGCAAGCAAAAAAACAGGCAGGCCCCCACCAGGATAGCCTGCCTGTCGCGTCGCTAAGCGCTGTTATTAGAGCTAATGGCTGCGCATCAAAAACGCCAGTAACTATTGCGCAAACTTCTTTCGCTCACTTAAGCGCCTTTCGGGCCGCGCCCACTCCCAACACTGCCAGGACGATGAACACCACGGCGATAGCCAGAAAAACGAAGAAGAGAATTTTGGCAATGCCTGCTGCGCCAGCGGCGACTCCCGTAAAACCGAGCGCGCCCGCAAGCAAGGAAATGATGGCAAAGATGATGGCGTACTTAAGCATGTTTTTTTCCCGAAGGCGGCTGCGCTCAGGAATGCGGCGCAGCGTAGGGGCAACGGTAACGGCCGCGCGGTTCTCGCGCCGTGGGAGTTAGGTGGTGTGTTGTGTAGGACGGGCGGCGGGGCCGGCAGCCCACCGCCTAGGCCTGCTCGGCGGGCTGCCGGCCAGAGCGCGTCCAGGACGGCGCTTGGGGTGCCCTAACGAGTGAACTGGCCATTTATTCTTGGTTTTATGGCAGGTCGCAAGGATCGCTCACCGCAAACCGTCCAGCGGCCGGGGCGGCCTCTACTCAAGCCAGCACCGCACAGGTGCCGTGAACTTTGCCCGCGCGCCGATACTGCGCCGTTGCACAGCGGGCGTTACAGCCCAGCCGCGGCCCGCAAGGCGGCCGATTTGTCGGTGCGTTCCCAAGTGAACTGGGGTTCATCCCGGCCGAAATGGCCGTAAGCGGCGGTTTTTTCGTAAATGGGACGCAGCAAATCAAGCATCTGGATGATGCCTTTGGGGCGCAGGTCGAAGTGCTCGCGTACCAAGGCGGCGATGCGTTCGTCCGAGATTACGCCGGTGCCTTCGGTGTAAACGGTGATGTTCATGGGCTCGGCCACGCCAATCGCATAAGCCACCTGGATTTGGCACTGCCGCGCAATGCCAGCGGCAACGATGTTCTTGGCCACGTAGCGCGCAGCGTAGGCCGCCGAGCGGTCGACTTTGGTTGGATCTTTGCCACTAAACGCGCCGCCGCCGTGCGGGCAAGCGCCGCCGTAAGTATCCACAATGATTTTGCGACCGGTCAGGCCGCAGTCTCCCTGCGGGCCACCGACGACAAAGCGGCCAGTGGGGTTGATCAAATACTTCGTGTTCAGCAGCCACTCTTGCGGCACCACGGGTTTGATGATTTCTTCAATAACCGCCTCAATGAAGCTGGCCTTCATCTTCTTGGGTGTTTCGCTTTGGTCGGGGTGGTGCTGGGTAGACAGCACGACGGTGTCAATGCTGTGCGGCTTGCCATCGACGTAACGCAGCGTGACTTGGCTCTTGGCATCTGGGCGCAGGAAAGGCAGACGGCCGTCTTTGCGCAACTGTGCCTGGCGCTCGACGATACGGTGCGCGTAGTGGATGGGCGCGGGCATCAGGTCCGGCGTTTCATCGCAGGCGTAGCCAAACATCAGGCCTTGGTCGCCAGCGCCGGTGTTGAGGTAGTCATCGGAGGCGTGGTCGACGCCCTGGGCGATGTCCTGGCTCTGCTTGTCGTAAGCAACGAGCACGGCGCAGCCCTTGTAGTCGATGCCATATTCGGTGTTGTCGTAGCCGATGCGCTTGATGGTGTCGCGCGCGATCTGGATGTAGTCAATGTTGACTTCTGGCTTGGCGCTGATCTCTCCTGCCAGCACCACCAAACCTGTGTTGCACAGTGTTTCGGCGGCGACGCGGGCGTTGGGATCTTGCGCAAGCAGGGCGTCAAGGATGGCGTCAGAGATCTGGTCGGACACCTTGTCGGGGTGGCCTTCGGACACGGATTCGGAAGTGAAGAGAAAGTCGTTCGCCATTTGAATAAACTCCTGTGCTGGCTGATGGGGCGTTGCCCGAAGCCGGTGAAGCTCTGGCGAACGCTTTAGCAGTCTTGTTTAAGGTCGCTCTGCAAGTTGCTCATTTAACTTAGCGACCATCCCCATTTTAATGCCTCTTCTTGCGCGCCTACTTGTTCGTCTCATGACCCTACTGCCACTGCGCTTGATGCAGGCGCTGGGAGCGGTGTTGGGCTGGGTGGTGTTCCTGGCTTCCTCCAACTACCGACGGCGCTTTCTGGCGCACGCGGCGCATGCTGGGTATGCGTTCTCGCAAGTGCGACCCGCTGTGGCACACGCCGGCCGCCTGGTCGCGGAAATTCCACGGGTCTGGTTTGGTGCCGCACCTGTTTGTGCGGTGGTCAATGAGCAGGTGGTCGCGGCTGCTTATGCCGAAGGGCGCGGGGTGATTTACCTGTCGCCCCACATTGGAAGCTTTGAGTTGTCGGCCTCCGACGTTGCAAGGCGCTGGGGCGAGACGCTCGGCCCCATCACGATCCTCTACCGTCCCGCACGCCAAGCGTGGCTGGCTCGAATGATGGAAACCGCGCGCAACCGTCCGTTCATGCGCACCGTGCCCACAACCCTCGCCGGCGTGCGCGACATGCTGCGCGCTTTGCGCCGAGGCGAAGCGGTGGGGTTGCTGCCGGACCAAGTTCCCCCGCTAGGGCAGGGTGTGTGGGTACCGTTTTTTGGAAAGGACGCCTACACCATGACTTTGGGTGCCAGGCTTGCCCGCCAGACGGGCGCGGCGGTCATTTTGGCCCACTGCGAACGCTTGCCGCGAGCGCGCGGTTTTGTCACATATTTCGAGCGCGTGCACGAGCCACTGAGCGAAGATGCGGCGTTAGCGGCGGCGCAGATTAACGGTGCAATGGAGCGCGTCGTCCGGCAGTGCCCGGAGCAATATTTGTGGGGTTATGCGCGCTACAAACAGCCAAGGGCTGATCGAACCCGCGTTGCGGCTGTGGAGGACTCGGAATGAGCGGGAAAATAGGCGTAGCACTGATGCGCGTGCTGGCCCATATGCCGCTGCCGGCGCTTCGGGCGGTGGGTTGGGGGATCGGCCAAGTGCTTTTTTTGCTGGCGGTACCGCGCAGGCGGGTGGCGCTGCGCAACTTAACGCTGTGTTTCCCGGACGCTACCGCCGCCCAGCGCCGGGTGTGGGCGCGCCAGAGTTTTGTGGCGTTTTGCCAATCCTGGCTGGACCGGAGCTGGTTGTGGTTTGCCCCCCGCGAAACTGTGCTGGCGCGCGTGAAGTTGACCGGCGCGCTTGGCGAACTTGAAGGTAGCACGCCAACCATCATTTTTGCGCCGCATTTCTACGGCATGGACGCAGGCGGTTCTGCGTTAACCCTGCACACCCAGCGGGCGTTTACCTCGATCTTCTCGACCCACCCGGACGCGGCCGTTGACGCCTGGTTTCTCGAGGGCCGCCAGCGCTTTGGCGATGTGCGGATGTTGAATCGGGCCGATGGCGTCAAACCCATTCTTTCAAACCTGCGCAATAACGGGTTGCTGTACCTGCTGCCTGACATGGACTTTGGCCGCAACGACTCCCTGTTTGTCCCGTTCTTTGGCGTTCCTGCGGCGACGGTCCCTTCACTGCCGCGTTTCGCGCGGTTGGGGCGTGCCAAAGTGATCGGCATGGTCACGCGGTTGGTGCCAGGGGGCTACGTGGCGGAAATTACCCCTGCTTGGGCGAACTACCCCACCGAAGATGTCCACGCCGACACGGCACAGATGAACCGGCGGCTACAGGCCTGGATCACGCCGGAACCTGGCCAGTATTACTGGGTACACAAACGCTTTAAAACTCGGCCCGAGGGCGAGCCGTCCGTGTACGTGTAGGGGGCGGACTGTTGAAATAAGAGAAGAACAAGCCGCTAGAGCTCGTCCGTCATGGGTCTTTAGCTATTTATTCGGTAGCGCTATGCGGGCCGACTGGCGGATGTGCCCACTGCCAAAGCTCCAGCGCTGCTTCGTCCAAGCCCTGGCGTTTCAGTGCGGAGAACATTCGCACTTCGCCCCCCCCGGTTTGCAGGCGCGCGATCGACAGCGCTTTGGTTTGCTCGGCCCGGGTGAGTTTGTCCGCCTTGGTCAGTAGCACCAGAAACTTCAGGCCCTCTTCCACACGGGGCCGAACCACTTCCAGCAGCGCCTCGTCAAGGCCCGTCAAACCTAGGCGTGGATCACACAGCAGAACGATACCGGTCAGGCTCTCGCGCTTCACCAAATAATTGACCATCACCTGCTGCCAGCGCATCTTGTCCGAGCGTGATACCGCCGCATAGCCATAACCGGGCAGGTCGGCCAGCACGGTATCCGTCACGCCTTGGCGTCCCAGTGTAAATAGGTTGATGTGCTGGGTGCGGCCCGGTTTTTTGGAGGCATAGGCCAACTGTTTTTGTTGGGTCAGGGTGTTGATGCACGACGATTTCCCTGCATTAGAGCGGCCGACGAACGCGATCTCGGGCACGTCAACGAGGGGCAGCTGGTTCAATTGAGCCGCTGTAGTCAGGAAACGGGCGGTGTGCATCCAGCCGACGGCGCTTTTGGCATCAATGGCGGCGTCAGCGTCGGGAGAGGCGGCCGTTGCGGGCGCAGAAGTAGAAGCGGTCATGAGCGTGCCAGTGGGGTCGGAGGGACATTGTAGAATTGAGAGGTTTCGCGCCGCCGCGCTGTCTCAATAAAGTTCTCGTCATGAAGTTGCTCGCCTCGTTGTCCATGGCTGCCGCGCTTGCAGCCCCTGCATTCCATGTCGTTGCTGCAGACGCACCGGCACCAACGGCTAAAGTTGATTTGGCCAAGGGCGAAGCCACGTACAGCCAAGTCTGTGTCGCTTGCCATGCGGCCGATGGCAACTCTGCCATTCCCGCCAATCCCAAACTGGCACAGCAGCACCCTGAATACCTTGTTAAACAACTTCAAGAGTTCAAATCTGGAAAGCGCGCGAACGCGATCATGATGGGTTTTGCTTCAACCATGACCGAGGCTGACATGAAGAACGTTTCAGCATGGCTCGCCTCGCAGACCGCCAAGCCTGGTTTTGCCAAGGACAAAGATTTGGTTGCCCTGGGGGAGCGCATTTATCGCGGAGGCATTGGCGACCGCAGCGTGCCTGCTTGCGCTGCTTGTCACAGCCCCAACGGGGCAGGCATCCCCTCGCAGTATCCTCGGCTGTCGGGTCAGCATGCCGACTACACCGCTTCGCAACTGACGGCATTTCGTGATGGCGTGCGGTTGAATAATACGGTGATGACCGGGGTGGCTGCCAAACTCAATGACCGTGAAATTCGCGCGGTCTCCGACTACATCGCTGGCCTGCGATAGTGTCTCAAAGGCCTCGGTTCTGCGGGCTTACCGGGAACCCCGGGCGCAGAACCAACCCTAATGCGGGCGGGCCCATCGGTACGATGGCACCGCCCGTTTTATTTTGCGCCGCATACTGAACCCTCATGTCTGATATCACGCAAGGCGTTCGCATTCAGAGCGCTTCCCAGCCGGTGCGCCGCGCCGTTGAGTTGCTGTCGTCGATGCGCTTTGCCATCGCACTGCTCACCGTCATTTGCATCGCCTCGGTGATTGGCACTGTGCTGAAG
Organism: Burkholderiales bacterium; assembly: GCA_038235025.1. GTDB lineage: Bacteria > Pseudomonadota > Gammaproteobacteria > Burkholderiales > Burkholderiaceae_C > Simplicispira. Next base: position 5,589 of record JBBSUJ010000001.1, on the reverse strand, counting down.
CAGCACGAGCCGATTGGCAATTACGTGAACCAATTTGGCCCCTTCTGGGCTGAGGTGTTCGCCAAGTTTCAGCTGAACGCCGTTTACAGCGCGTGGTGGTTTCTGCTGATTTTGGCGTTCTTGGTCACCAGTACGTCGCTTTGCATTGCGCGCAACACGCCCAAGATCATTGCCGATCTCAAAACCTACAAAGAGAACATTCGAGAGCAGAACCTCAAAGCGTTTCACCACCGCGCAGAAGCCACTCTGCCTGGCGACTCGGAGCAGCAAGCGCGCCGCCTGGGCGCTCTGTTGGCTACCGGCGGATGGAGGGTGCGTTTGCAGCAGCGCGACACAGCGGCGGGAGTTGGCACCGGCTGGATGGTCGCGGCCCGTGCGGGTGCGATCAACAAGCTCGGTTACATCGCTGCGCACAGCGCCATTGTGCTGATTTGCCTGGGTGGTTTGCTCGACGGAGACCTCATCGTGCGGGCGCAGATGTGGCTGGGGGACAAGACACCCTACGCTGGCGGCGGCATGATTTCCGACGTCGCACCGCAGCATTGGCTCAGTGAAAAAAACCCCACGTTCCGCGGTAATTTGGTGGTGACTGAAGGAACGCAGGCTGGAACCGCGATTCTCAGCCAGTCGGACGGTATCTTGCTCCAGCCGCTGCCGTTCACCCTTGAGCTCAAGAAATTCATCGTGGAGTATTACTCCACGGGTATGCCAAAGCTTTTTGCCAGTGAAGTGATCCTTCACGACCGCGTCACAGGCGAGGCTACGCCCGCGCGTATCGAGGTGAACCATCCAGCCAGCTTCAAAGGCATCGAAATATACCAGTCCAGCTTTGACGATGGCGGGTCACGCTTGAAGTTAGAAGCTATGCCGCTGCACCCGGGAGGCAAGTCGTTTGATGTGGAAGGCACCGTAGGAGGGAAGTCGCAGACGGTGATGGGCACTGCCAACAAGCCGCTCAGTCTGGAGTTCACCGGTTTGCGCACTATCAACGTGGAAAATTTCGGCAGCGAGGGCGCAGGCGAGACCGGATCGGGTGCCGATGTACGCAAAGTGGATTTGCGCAGCACGCTGAATTCTCACTTAGGGGCCCCCAACGATCCGAACAAACCCAAGGAATTGCGCAATGTCGGTCCTAGCGTTACCTACAAGCTGCGCGATGCAGCAGGCCAGGCGCGGGAATACAGCAACTACATGTTGCCGGTCGACCTGGGTGACGGCGGCGTGCCGGTGTTTCTGCTGGGTGTGCGTGAGACGACAGCAGAGCCGTTTCGCTACCTTCGCGTGCCGGCAGACGATAGCAATTCACTAAACGGATTCATTCAGTTGCGCCAATCGCTGACGGACCCAGCCATGCGCGAAGAGGCTGTGAGTCGATATGTGCGGCAGGCCGTCGATCCGGCCCGCACCGAGTTGGCGGCGCAGTTGAAAGAATCGGCTGCGCGCGCGCTCACGTTGTTTGCTGGCGCCGGAGCTGCCGAAGGTTTGCGCCCTGATGGCAGCTTTGACGGCGGCCTGCCCGCCGTGTCGCAGTTTATGGAAAAGAACGTCCCCGAAGCGGAGCGCGCGCGCGCCGGTGAGGTGCTGGTACGTATCTTGAACGGTACCTTGTTCGAGCTGGAACAACTGGCGCGCGAGCGGGCAGGCTTGGCTCCGCTGGAGCCGGGCGCGCGTACGCTGGGGTTTATGTCGCAAGCTGTGCTGGCGCTAAGTGACTCCCAGGCCTACCCCGCACCTATGGTTTTTGCCCTAAAGGATTTCACGCAAATTCAAGCGAGCGTGTTCCAGGTGGCCCGCGCCCCCGGTAAGAAAGTGGTGTACCTTGGGTGTACGCTCTTGATCTTGGGCATTTTCTCTATGCTCTACATCAGGGAGCGGCGCTTGTGGATATGGCTCACCCCTGATATAGATGGCAGCCGGGCGCTAATGGCGCTTTCTACCAATCGCAAGACCATGGACGGCGACCGCGAGTTTGCCGACCTGGCGCAAAAACTCATGGGGGTTTCCCCCGCAGGAGGAAAGTCATGAACACCGCTACCCAAAGCGCTCATGCGGAAACACCGAACCAGACGTTGTCCTTGAACGAAGGCTGGTTCGCTCGACGAAACGTTTTCGATTGGCTGTTTGCTGCTTTGTTGATCGTCGGCGGCCTATTTGCGCTTCAGCGCTACGGCTCTTACATGGATATTTACGAGAAAAGTATTCTCGTAGGCACCGTTCCGACGCTGATCTGGTTGGGTTGGTTTTGGCGACCGCTGCAGGTTTTGATGTTGGTGGTCACGGGGGCCGCTTTGCTGGGTATCGCGTCCTACCAAATCAATGGCGAGGGTCAGTTGACGCGCGCGGAATCGGTGTTCTGGCTCAAGTATCTTCTGTCGAGCCAATCGGCCATCCTGTGGATGTGCATGTTGTTCTTTATGAGCACGGCCTTCTACTGGTTCAGCATGGTGTCGCGCGGCGAGGGTGCCACTATGTCCATGATTGGCTCGTGCCTGGCTTGGGCGGCCGTTGGCATGGCGCTGATCGGGACGATGGTTCGGTGGTACGAAAGCTACTTGGTGGGCGTGGATGTCGGTCACATTCCGGTCAGCAACCTGTACGAAGTATTTGTGATGTTCTGCTGGATGACGGCGCTGTTCTACCTGTATTTCGAGCAGCACTACGGTACCCGGGCGCTCGGCGCTTTCGTCATGCTGGTGGTCAGCGCTGCCGTAGGCTTTTTGCTCTGGTATACCGTGGCACGCGAGGCGCAAGAAATTCAACCGTTGGTACCGGCTCTTAAAAGCTGGTGGATGAAGCTCCATGTGCCGGCCAACTTCATTGGCTACGGCACGTTTGCGCTCTCGGCAATGGTGGCGTTCGCCTACCTCATCAAGCAGCAGGCAACCGAAACAAGCTGGACCAAGCTTGCACCGCTGGGTATTTTGGGTTTGGTGCTGTGCTTTGAGCCAGTGGTTTTCCGACCGGCAGCAGATCAGTCGGGTAGCAGCAGTTATTGGATGGTGTACTTCGGTGTGGCGACTTTGATCGTGGGTAGTATTCTTTTTGGCCGCAGGCGCATTGCTGCCAAGCTACCGTCACTAGAGTTGCTGGATGACCTCATGTACAAGTCCATCACGGTGGGTTTTGCGTTCTTCACCATTGCAACCGTATTGGGCGCGCTCTGGGCGGCCGACGCTTGGGGAGGCTACTGGAGCTGGGACCCTAAAGAGACTTGGGCTCTCATCGTTTGGCTGAACTACGCAGCCTGGCTGCATATGCGGCTGATGAAGGGTTTGCGCGGCACCGTGTCGGCTTGGTGGGCGCTAGTGGGGCTTGCCGTTACCACCTTCGCATTCTTGGGAGTCAACATGTTCCTGAGCGGCCTCCACAGCTACGGAGAGCTTTAGGCCTAGGTTTCGCCGATCAGGCCAAGCCGGCCAGTCCGGCGTTTAGTTTCGGTTGAACACTGCTAAAGACGCATGGACTGTTGTCCCTGCGTCTTTTTGCTTTTCCCCGTAACCTTTGATGGCCGCCGCGCGAACTACTGAGTATCTACAAGGCGATGTTGTCATCGAACCTTTGTTGTTCGCAGGTCTCCCTCAACATACTGATTTTTATTTACGTTAGCGGGAGGTTTCATGCCGCACTTTAATCGCAACAATGGGTTTACGCACCCGTTTCCCTCCGACATCACACCTCAGCAGGTGTACAGCGACCGCCGAACGATGCTGCGCACCCTTGCCGCAGGTGCTGTAGGCGGTAGTTTGGCGGTGTGGGCCGGGCGCGACGCACGCGCCTCAGTAGAGCGCGCGGGCAAACTTGCCGCTTTGCCCAGCGTGCCTTCTAAACTGGCAGGTGCAGCCATCATAGAAAAGCCCACGTCGTACGGGGACGCCACAACGTACAACAACTACTACGAGTTCGGTACCGACAAGGCAGATCCGGCTCGCAATGCGAGTACCTTGAAAGTGGACCCGTGGAACGTAAGCGTGGAAGGCTTGGTCAAGAAGCCCGGCAAATTTGGGCTGGACGATCTGATTAGTTTCGCGGCTCTAGAGGAGCGCATTTACCGCCTGCGTTGTGTCGAAGGCTGGTCCATGGTGATTCCGTGGGTGGGCTATTCGTTGGCAGAACTGATAAAACGGGTTGAGCCCTTGGGTAGCGCCAAGTTTGTTGAGTTTGAAACTCTGGCGGACAAGGTCACTATGCCCGGTGTTGGGTCTCGGGTGCTGGACTGGCCTTATGTCGAGGGCATGCGCCTAGACGAGGCGATGCACCCGCTGACGCTGCTCAGTTTCGGTATGTACGGCAAAGTTCTCCCCAAACAAAACGGTGCACCAGTGCGTATCGTTGTGCCTTGGAAATATGGCTTCAAGAGCGCTAAGAGCATTGTCAAAATTCGCTTTACCGACAAAGAGCCGGCAACCGCCTGGAACAAGGCTGCCAAGAACGAATACGGCTTTTATTCCAACGTAAATCCCGAAGTTGACCATCCGCGCTGGAGCCAAGCGACGGAGCGGCGCATCGGTGAAGGCGGGCTTTTTGCCAAGCGCCGCAAGACCTTAATGTTCAACGGCTACGAGGCGCAAGTCGGTCAGCTCTACGCGGGGATGGATCTCAAGAAGAATTTTTGATCCCCGTTATGCGCTGCGCTGCGCTGTCGATACCGTCGCCTCGCTCGTCACTGCCCCCTCGATGAAAAAAATTCTCATGCACCCGGCGGCCAAGTTCGCACTTTTCACCACGTGCCTGCTGCCGTTTGCCTGGTTGTTCTATCTGGCCGTGGTAGGTGGCTTAGGTGCCAATCCGGCCGAAGCATTGATACGAGGCTTGGGTGACTGGACGCTGCGCTTTGTATGTGTCGTACTGGCGGTGACACCCTTGCGGGTGCTGACGGGAACTCCAGCGTTGGCTCGGTTTCGCCGCATGCTCGGTTTGTTTGTGGCGTTCTATGCGTTGATGCACCTGATGTCATACGTGGCGTTTGATATGCGGTTTGACGTTGCAGAAATCGTCAAGGACATCATTAAGCGGCCGTTTATTCTGGTCGGATTTTTGGCATTTTTGCTCCTGCTCACCATGTCGGCGACGTCGTTTAATCGCGCCATTCGAGCGATGGGTGCGGTGCGCTGGCGGCGCCTTCATATGGGCGTATATGCAGTTGCCGGGCTCGGTGTTCTGCATTTCTACTGGATGCGCGAGGGCAAGCACGACTTTACCGAAGTAGCGGTATACGGTGCCATTCTGGCAACGCTGCTGGGCTGGCGCGTGTGGCACGCGGTGCGAAAGCGACGGGCCCAAACTTAGCGTGGGCCGTTTAGCTACCCCGGCTTAATCCCGTCGCAGGATTCGGTATAACGAGTAAAAAAGGATAGCGAACTATCCTTTTTAAATGGGCGCTAAGGGCCATTTTGATCGCGGATTCAAGTACGAAGTGCGCGACTGTCTAGTGTAAGGGGCGTTACTTCGACCTCATAAAACACCTCGTGCGGGGTGCGGTAACCCAGGCACTTACGAGGTCTGTGGTTTAGCGCGTACACCGCCGCATCCACCTCTACCTGGGTCACCTTCACCAGACTCATGCTCTTGGGAAAGTACTGACGCAGCAGG